>NZ_JBJGZQ010000009.1:0-178798 GCF_054050595.1 Geodermatophilus sp. SYSU D00779 | reverse complement strand
GTCTCGAGGTGATCAGCAGATGCCCGGCCCCGCCGGGCAGGTAGGCGGCGACGTCGGCCGGCCTCTCCGCGCTGTCAAAGACCAGCAGCCAGCGGTCCCGGCCGCGCAGCTCGGCCAGCAGCCGCTCGACGGTATCGGCCACCGTGGGCCCGGGGGCTACGTCGAGCCGAGCGGCGAGCGCGGCGAGCTGGTCGGGGATGAGCACCGGCTGTGCGGCGTCGATCCACCAGACCACGTCGTAGTCGGCAGCGAACCGGTGGGCGTACTCCAGTGCCAGTTGGGTCTTGCCGACTCCGCCCAGCCCGTAGAGCGCCTGGGCTGTCAGCGTGGTCTCCCCGGCGTGCAGCCGGCGCCGCAGCTCGGCCAGCATGCCATCCCGCCCGGTGAATCGCGGATTGCGTAGCGGCGCCCGCCACACTCCCGGCAGTGCGCCGGCGAATCCCGGTTTGTCCGTCGGCGCCGGTCCGGCCCTCGGAAACGGCGGCGAGGCTGTGGGCCGCCCACCGGCCAGCCGAGCCAGCAGCCGGGCTGCCGCCGCGGTCTCGTCCAGGCCGGTCAGGTCCAGGTGGATCAGCGGCGCGTACAGCGGAGGCAGGGTCACCGGCTCGACCAGGACCGGCACGATCCGCCCCTCCGCTCCCGCCTGCTCAGCGAAGGCCGCGCGCAGCTCCGCGCTCCCGTACGTGGAGGTGAAGTAGACCTCGGTGCACACCGCCAGTAGCCGGTCGGCCCGCTGCAGCGCCTGCTGCATACGGGTCACGAAGTCCTCACCCGGCGCCCAGTCCCACACGCCCAGTTCGACGCGGTAGCCGGCTTCCTGCAGCTGCCAGGCCAGCCACTCCGCCCAGGCGGTGTCCCGGCCGGCGTGGCTGATGAAGAAGTCGGTTTGCTTTCCGCTGACGCGCTGCGGGGTCGCGTCACGAGCAGCAGCACCCGTTGGGCTCCCCAGGATCACGGTTTCCCCCTTGCTTGCAACTAGGGAGATGGAGCGTCGAACCAGCCAGTCCGATACGGGCAACTCATCGTTCCCATGACGGGGCGCGTGAGCTGGTCGTTGCCCGTGTTGGCCTACATGGGTGAAGGAAGACGCAGGAGTTCGGTGGCCCTCACGGAACGCCTGCAATGGGGGTCAGGCCGCCTCGGTCTTCTCTGCGAGTTCTGCGGGGCTGCCCATTGCCACGGCCCCTCCAGAGCGCGATCCGCTTGGCCACTCGCGACCCTTAGCGTCAGGATGGGCGCGGCTGCCACGGACGCCCTGACGCTCGACGGCTCTGCCGCCGAGCCATGCCATCACCGGGTGGCTGGCGCGGGAGCCTCCGGCATCAGGCCGACCTGGGTCAGGTAGTCGGCCATGTTCCAGTACAGGTGTTCCTCGGCGATCCTCCCGTCCCGCAGCCGCCCGATCGACAACCCCTGGATCAGGAACGAACGGCCGGTGTTGGGCAAGCCGCGCGACTTGTCCTCTCGGTCATTCGTGCCCGACATGGTCCACTCCGCGGCCCACAGGTCCTCCGTGCCGACAATGAGGTCGCCCAGGTCGAGGCGGTAGTCGCTGGACATGCTCCGCGTCAGGTCAACGAGCATGGCGCGCACCGCGTCTGTGCCCTCCAGGCGTTCGCCGAGCCCTTTGTCGTCGAAGACGACGTCGTCGGTCATGAAGGCGAGCACCTTCGCCGGGTCGTGGCTGTTCCACGCTTCGATGTAGGCGGGCATCCAGTTCGGAATCCCGGAACTTCCGGTGTCGCTGGTCATCGTCCCCACTCCGTCGTGACCCCGTGATCCGTCCCCCTGTCGCCCCCGTGGGATCGCGGAAACTACTCCCGTTTCGAAGTCCGTCGATAGGGACCGAAGGCGGTGCGGTGATCCGCCGGTTATAGGCCATGCCTGAAGCCGAAGTAGGGGACCTACGGTTCCCCCGACGAGGCGCACGAGCTCCGCAGGCCCACGTTCACTGCGGCCGACGCGCGCGGTCCGCCGCAGTGTTGCCACCCAGATGGAAGGCGATGTTGGCGGCGTGGGTCAGGCGCAGCACGCTCGGGTGGTCGGGGCCGAGCACCCGGCGGCCGCGCTGCAGGGTGTCCTCGCCCAGCGCGCGGGCTGGTTCGGCCGCACCCAGCCGGGCCAGGACGATGGCTAGGGCGGTCGCCGCCTCCAGGGTGATCGTGTGGTCCGGGCCGAGCACCTGACGGCAGCGCTGCAGGGTGTCCTCGCCCAGCGCGCGGGTCGGCTCGGCCGCACCGAGCCGGGCCAGCGCGGACGTCAGCACGGTCGCCGCCCACAGCGTGAGCACGTGGTCGGGGCCGAGCATCCGGCGGCAGCGCTGCAGGGTGTCCTCGCCCAGCGCGCGAGCCAACCCCGCCGCACCCACCCGGATCAGCGCGTACGTCAGGGCGATTGCCGCCGTCAGGGTGGTGGCGTTATCGGAGCCGAGCGCCCGGCGGCCGCGCTCAAGCGTGTCTTCGCCCATAGCGCGGGCCTGCTCCGCCTCACCCGCCGAGATCAAGGCGAGGGTGAGGGCGGTCGCCGCCGTAAGGGTAGTGGCGTGGTCCGGGCCGGATACCCGGCGGCAACGCTGCAACGTATCTTCGCCGAGCGCGCGAGCTGGCTCCGCCTGACCTAGCCGGACCAGGGCGAGACTGAGGGCGGTCGCTGCCCCCAGGGTGGTCGGGTGGTCCGGGCCATGCACTCGGCGGCAGCGCTGCAGCGTGTCCTGGCCCAGCGCTCGGCCCACCTCCGTCTCGCTCAGCGCGAACAGGGCAGCGGTGAGGCTGCTTGCCCCGGCCAGTACGTCGGGATGATCGGGGCCGAGGATCACCCGCCAGCGGTCGAGCACCTGCTCGCCCACAGATCGGGTGCCGTGGACGTCGCCGCGGGCCAGTAGGTAGCGGATGGTGTCCAGGACGAGTTGCCGACCAGCCGGATCGTGGTCGGTCCGCGGCGCGGTGGCGAGCACGTGTGGTGTGAGCTGGGCGTGGGCGGCCCAATGGGTCGAGTCGTCCGGGAGACCGGCGACGGCGGCGGCCAGCAGCGCCACCACGCGCTCGGCGGCGGCCTGCTGCCGGTCGGGGTCGAGCTGGTGGCGGATGACTGCCTGCACCAGCCGGTGCACCTGGAAGCCCTCGGGGGACCGGCGGGCCAGGGAGTAGCCGACCAGTGCACCGACGGTGTCGGCGAGGGCGTCGGGGTCGGCGGCTGTGCTACGCAGCGGCTCGGCCAGAAGGTCGGGGTGGCCACTGAACAGGTGGAGGGGGACGGGTTCGGGGGCGAGGAACGCGGCCAGCTCCAGCAGCTGAACCGCGGCCGGATCCTCGCCGCGCAGCCGCTCCAGCGACAAAGCCCAGGTGGTGTCGAGCCGCCCGGAGTAGCCGACCACGTCGCCGCGGGACAGCAGGCCGGCGCGGCGGGTGCGGAACCGGCGCAGGTAGTCCGTGGGTGGCAGGTCGGTCTGCTCCAGGTAGCCGGCGGCCTGCGCCGCGGCCAGCGGCAGATCCCCGAGTTCGGCGGCGAGCTTGTCCGCCAGCTTCTCATTGATGCCTGGAATACGGGTCCGCAGCAGCGCGATCGTCTCCGCCCGGGCCAGCACGTCGACCTCCAGCCGCCCACCCAGACCGCCCCAGCCGGGGGAGCGGGAGGTGATCAGCACGTGCCCGGTGCCACTGGGTTGATAGCCGACGATGTCCTGGGGCCGCTCGACGTTGTCGAGATCTGCAGCCAGCGCGCCCGACCGCGCAGCTCGGCCAGCAGCCGGTCGACGGTGTCGGCCACCTTCGGCCCCTGGGCCACGTCGAGTCGGGCGGCGAGGGCGGTGAGTTGCTCAGGAACGAGCACCGCCTGTTCGGCGTCGATCCACCACACCAGGTCGTAGTCGGCGGCGAACCGGTGGGCGTACTCCAGTGCCAGTTGGGTCTTGCCGACTCCGCCCAGCCCGTAGAGCGCTTGCACCACGAGCGTGGCCTCGCCGGTGCGCAACCGCCGGCGCAGCTCGGTAAGCATGCCGTCCCGCCCGGTGAACCGCGGATTGCGCGGCGGCACCTTCCAGACCGCGGGGAGGGCGCCGGCGAACGCCGGTTTGGCAGTTGGCGTGGGTCCCGCCCTGGGGAATGGCGGCGCGCTCGCCGGGCGGCCACCGGCCAGCCGAGCGCGCAGCCGGGCCGCTGCTGCGGTCTCGTCCAACCCCGTCAGGTCGACATGGATCAGCGGCGCGTACAACGGCGGCAGGGTGACCGGCTCGACCAGCACCGGCACGATGCGCCCCTGCGCCGCCGCGGACCCGGCGAAGGCCGCGCGCAGCTCGGCGCCGCCGAACACGGAGGTGAAGTAGGCCTCGGTGCACACCGCCAGCAGCCGGTCCGCCCGCTGCAGCGCCTGCTGCATGCGGGCGACGAAGTCCTCACCGGGTGCCCAGTCCCACACGTCGAGTTCGACGCTGTAGCCGGCCTGCTCAAGCTGCCAGGCCAGCCACTCCGCCCACGCGGTGTCGCGGCCGGCGTGGCTGATGAAGAAATCGGTCCCCCGACCGCTCACGCACCAGTGCTACACCCATCACCTGCCGTAGACGAGACCCGGCACCGCCGGACACGCGAAGCGACTGGTCGACCGGGGTCGTGGAGGGCCGGCTGTGCGGCCGGCTCGTGCGCGCCACCGATCCCGCCTGGCCGATGCGCGGGTGATCGCCGTCCACCGCCTGCGCTTCGACTCCTTGAGTGAGGGTGCCCTCGGCGACGTGCGGGGGACCCTTGAGGGCCTCGTCGTGCGCACCTACGAGCCTAGGGGCTCAGCCACACCTTCTAGCTGAAAGCTGTTGACCCCGTCCCTGCGGGAGCGTCCGGGCGTGCTCAGGCCCCCGCGATCGCGGGCCATCTCCCTGCGCTACGTCGTCGTTCCAGCCGGGGCTCGCGTGGAGACGAACGTGCGTGCACACCGTGGTCGCCGAGCGCGCCGACGCCCTGCTGAGCTTCTACCGGCTGGCCGGCGAGGCGCCGGCCCAGAACTGGCGTGCACCACCTCGTCGCGGCGGCCCAGGAAGATCGTGCGGTCGAAGATCCCAGGCCGGCCGCGCCCGACCGCGCACGCCTTCTGCAGCGCGGCGATCTCCTCGTCGGTGAGGACCGGCACCGGCTTATCGGGTGGGCTGGGGATCTCGATGCCGTCGGTGGGGGCCTTCTCCAGTTCTCCTTCAGTGACCAGCCAGCGGCAGAACCCGCGCATGCCGCGCAGCCGGGTGCCGACGGTGGAGGGCTCGGCGGTCTCGGCCAGCTCCGCCAGCCACGCGGCGATGGCGTGCCGGGTCAGCTCGTCGAGCACCGGCTCCCGGCCGCGGTCGGTCAGCCACCGGGAGAAGTAGCGGACGGACTGGCTGTAGAGCTCGATCGTCCGCGCGCCTTCGCCGCGGCCCGCAGGTGCCGCCGGAACGGCGCCAGCAGGTCCTCCAGCCGGATCGCCACGGCGGGAGGTCATCGGGCGAGTGAGCGCTGTGCTAGGTGGCCAGCAACTCGAGGATCAATCGTTTTCGCTGGTAGGACGCTTGGCGCGGGACGGCTGGACCCGCATCGGCTCACCCGGCATCTTCGGGTAGTCCGGGGGATAGGGCAGGTCGCCGAGGCCCTGGTCCTTCGCCTGGCGCTCGGCCAGCTCGAGCAGCGGCTCGATGCCGAACGCGTGGTCGGCGATCCCGGCGTGCTTGTCACCGACCTCGCGGAAGCGGGCCGGCATGGTGAGCACGTCGAAGTCGGTCGGGTGGACGTCGAACAGCTCGTCCCAGTCGACCGGCGCCGAGACCGGGGCGTGCGGCTTGGGCCGGATGGAGTAGGCCGAGGCGATCGTGCGGTCCCGGGCCATCTGGTTGTAGTCGATGAAGATCTTCTCGCCGCGCTCCTCCTTCCACCACGACATCGTCACGCGGTCGGGGATCCGCCGTTCCAGCTCGCGGCCGAAGGCGATGACCGCGCGGCGCACCTCCGGGAAGGTCCAGCGCGGCTGGATCGGGACGTAGACGTGCACGCCGCGGCCGCCGGAGGTCTTCGGCCACCCCTGCATGCCGAACTCCGCCAGCAGCTCGCGCACGTGCGGCGCCACCCGGACGGCGTCGGAGAAGTCGGTGCCCGGCTGCGGGTCCAGGTCGATGCGGATCTGGTCCGGCGACTCGACGTCGGACTTCGACACCGGCCACGGGTGGAACGTCAGCGTGCCCAGGTTCACGCACCAGGCGACGACGGCCACGGAGTCCGGCGCGATCTCGTCCGCCGTCCGCCCGCTGGGGAAGGTGATGTGCGCGGTCGGCACCCAGTCGGGGGCGTTCTTGGGCACCCGCTTCTGGTAGAAGGCGTCGCCGGTGTTGTCCATGCGGGTGGACAGCCGCGCGCCCTCGAACACCCCGCCCGGCCAGCGCTCCAGCGTCGTCGGCCGGTCCCGCAGCGCGTGCAGGATCCCGCCGCCGACGGCGATGAAGTACTCGACGACGTCGATCTTGCGGATGCCGCGCTCGGCGAAGTACGGCTTCTCCGGGCTGGAGACCCGCACCTCGTGCCCGTCGACCTGCAGCAGGACGGCGTCCTTCGACGACGCCATCAGCGACCCGATCCCGCGGAAGTGATCACCCGGCGCACCCTAGGGCGCTCGGGCCGGGCACGTCAGCCCGTCCTGCGGCACCACCACTCAGGCGGGGCAGGTCAGCCCGTCCTGCGGCACCACCAGGTCGATGAGGTAGGCGTTGACCGCGCCCGTCACGCAGGGGGTCTTCGGGTAGGCGGTGTGCCCCTGCCCCTGCCAGGTGAGCAGGACGCCGGAGGTGAGGTCCTCGGCCATGTCGACCGCGCCGGGCAGCGGGGTCACCGGGTCGCCGGAGTTGCCGACCACCAGGATCGGTGCCGCACCCTCGGCGTCCCGCTCGGGGAGGGGGGTGCGCTCGGCCTCCCACACCGTGCAGTTGTTCAGCCCCACGGCCGAGCCGGCGCCGAACAGCGGGAAGCGCTGGCCCCACTCGGTGGCCAGGGTGCGGATCTCCTCCTCGGACACCGCCGACGCCGGGTCCGTGTCGGCGCAGTTGATCGCCACACTGGCGTCCATCAGGTTGGTGTAGGTGCCGTCCTGCAGCCGCCCCCAGTAGGCGTCGGCCAGCGAGAACACCTGCTGCGAGTCGCCGTTGCGGGCGGCGGCCAGACCCTGCGCCAGCTGCGGCCAGCGACCGGTGTCGTACAGCGCCGAGACGACGGCGGTCATGATCACGCCCGGCGTCGCCTGGCGGGTCTCGCCGGCCAGCGCACTGGGGATGGGTGCCGTCGTCGCCTGGTCCAGCAGCTCCTCCACGAAGCGGCGCGGGTCCGGGCCGAGCGGGCAGCCGGCGACCAGGCCGGTGCAGTTGACCGCGAAGGCGTCGAAGCTGGCCTCCAGCGAGGTCGACTGCTGCTCGGCGTCGGCCCGCGGGTCGTCGTCCGGGTCGACCGCGGCGTCGAGCACCAGCGCCCGCACCCGGTCGGGGAACAGCTCGGCGTAGGTGGAGCCGAGGGTGGTGCCGTACGAGTAGCCGAGGTAGGTCAGCTGCTCGTCGCCGAGCGACTCGCGCAGCAGGTCCATGTCCCGCGCGGTGTCGACGGTGTTGAAGGTGCCCAGCGAGTCGGGGTACTCCTCGGCGCAGCCGTCGGCGATCTCCTGCTGCAGCGCGAAGGCCTCGTCGACCTGCTCCGGCGTGGCCGGCCGCGGCTCGGAGGCCACGATCCGGTCCTTGAGGTCCGGCGGGATGCACTCGACCGGCGTGGACAGCCCGACGCCGCGCGGGTCGAAGCCGACGACGTCGAAGCGGCGCAGCACGTCCTCGGGGAGGGTGAGCGCCGAGCCGATCGCCGCGTCGGCCCCGGAGGCGCCCGGGCCGCCGGGGTTGATGACCAGCGAGCCGATGCGGTCGGCCTGCTGGGTCCAGCGGGCGCGGACCAGGAACAGCGGCAGCGTGGCGCCCTGCGGCTCGTCGTAGCTGATCGGCACCTCGGTGCGGCCGCACTCGAAGGCCAGGTCGCGCTCGCTGCCCGGGGTGCCGGCCACCAGCTCGGAGATCTGGGCGTCGCAGTCGCTCCAGGCGATCTCCGCGGCCTGCGGCTCGGCCGGTGCCGAGGACGCCGAGGCCGACGAGTCCGCCGCGGGGTCCTCGGAGGAGGTGCAGCCGGAGACCGCCACGAGCAGGCCGGAGGCAGCGGCGATGAGACCGCGGGACAGGCGCATGGGTCCCGAGGGTATGAGGCCCGGCCGGGCGGCGCAGACACGCCCCCGACCGGACGACGGGCCCTCAGCCGAGGGTCACGCCACCGTCACGTCGCGGCGCTGCCCTCAGCCGGCGAAGACCTCCGCCAGGTCGTAGCGCACCGGCACCTCCAGCTGGTCGTAGGTGCAGCTGCGCGCCTCCCGGTCGGGGCGCCAGCGCAGGAACTGGCCGGTGTGCCGCAGCCGGCGTCCCTCCAGCTGGTCGTACTTGACCTCCACCACCAGCTCCGGGCGCAGCGGCACCCAGGAGAGGTCCTTGCCGGCGTTCCAGCGGCTCTGCGCGCCGGGCATCCGGTGCTCCTCGCCGTTCGCCCCGTTCACGACCTCCGCGTTCGCCCAGTCCTGCCACGGGTGCCCGTCGAGCGCCTCGGCCCGGTAGGGCGCCAGCTCCTCGACCAGCTCGGCCCGCCGGGCCATCGGGAAGGACGCCGCGACGCCGATGTGCTGCAGGTCGCCGGAGTGGTCGTAGAGCCCCAGCAGCAGCGACCCCACGATCGGCCCGCTCTTGTGCCAGCGGAAGCCGGCGACCACGCAGTCCGCCGTCCGCACGTGCTTGACCTTGGTCATCAGCCGCTGGTCGGGGGCGTAGGGCAGGTCGGGGGCCTTGGCCACGACGCCGTCCAGCCCGGCGCCCTCGAACTGCTCGAACCAGCGCTGCGCGGTCGCGGGGTCCTGGGTGATCGCGGTGACGTGCACGGAGTCGGTGCCGGTGACCGCCTCGCGCAGCCGCGCCTGGCGCTGCGCGAACGGCACCTCGAGCAGCGACTCCTCGCCGATCGCCAGCAGGTCGAAGGCCACGAAGGAAGCCGGCGTCTGCTCGGCGAGCAGCCGGATGCGCGACTCGGCCGGGTGGATGCGCTGCAGCAGCGCCTCGAAGTGCAGCCGGTCGCCGTTGGGGACGACGATCTCGCCGTCGACCACGCAGCGCTCGGGCAGCGCCGCCTTGACCGCCTCGACCACCTCGGGGAAGTAGCGGGTCAGCGGGCGCTCGTTGCGGCTGCCCAGCTCCACCTCGTCGCCGTCCCGGAAGACGATGCACCGGAAGCCGTCCCACTTCGGCTCGTAGAACGTGCCCTCGGCGGTGGGCACCTTGGTGACGGCCTTGGCCAGCATCGGCTTCACCGGCGGCAGCAGGGGCAGGTCCATGCCGGTCAGTCAAGCAGTCACCGCCGGCGGACGGCGGCGTGCGGCGGGTTCAGTAGCTGAAGGTGGTGGCGCCCTCGTCGCCGATCCACTCCCACAGGGGAACCGTGCCGGCGAGCTCGGCGCCCTTGACCAGCCCGGCGGCGTCGAGCTGCTTGGCGTTGAAGCAGATGGGGCAGACGAACAGCCGCCCGCCGGCTGCGGCGTACCGCTCGAACAGGCTGGTCAGCGGGGGGCAGCCCTCGCAGGCGGTCCCGACGGCCACCCCGTCGAGGGCCAGCCGCACGGCCTCCTTGGCCAGGAACACCGCGGTCGGACGGCCGGACTCGGCCGCCCCCACGGCCATGAGCATCGCGACGGTGACCGTCTCCGCGTCCTCGAGTCCGGTCTTCAGGCTGACCACTGCCTTGCCCATGGCTCCTCCTCCGCTCGGTCGGCGGGGCGGACGCTAGGGGCGGCCGGGTGCCCGGCGCAGGAGTCGGAGGTCCCGCGGCAGCGACCGATGGCGTTCCGGGTGGGGACACACGTCCGCCTCGGGTCCCGCACCGGCCCGACGTCCGCCGCGACCCCGTCGGGCTCGTCGGCTGCCCCGCGGTCCCCGGGCGCAGCGGGCCGGTGACGGCTACCGTGCGGGCCCATGGAGGTCGCGGAGTACCGCCCCGACATGACCTACCGCGCCCGCACCGTCTCCCTGGACGGCGACGAGCCGCCGCTGCGGGAGGTGGTGGTGCGCTTCGCGGACGGGTTGCTGCTCGTGGAGGAGCGGGGCGCGGTGCGCGCCTTCCCGCTGTCCCGGGTACGCGAGGTGGCCGGGCTGGAGCCGGTCGAGAAGGTGGACACCGACCAGATCACCGTGCCCGTCCGCGTCCGGTAGGTCAGCGCACCGCGTACCGGGTGAGCAGCACGTCGTCCGCCTCGAGCGGGTTCGCGGCCGAGTAGACTAAGTCACGTGACCACATCCGTCGGCGTGCACGAGGCCAAGACGCACCTGTCGCGGCTGCTCGAGAAGGTCGCCGCGGGTGAGGAGGTCGAGATCACCAACCGCGGCCGGGTGGTCGCCCGGCTGGTCGGGCCGGCGCGGCGGACGCCGAACTTCGGCTTCGACCGCGGCAGGGTGTGGATCGCCGATGACTTCGACGAGCTGCCCGAGGACCTGCAGCGGGCGTTCGAGGGCGAGCAGTGAGGGTCCTCCTCGACACGCACGTCCTCGTCTGGGCGGCGACGACACCAGAGCGGCTGGGATCCGACCTGGCAGTGATCGAGGACGCCGACCGCCGGATCGTCTCGGCCGTCTGCGTCTGGGAGCTCGCGGTCAAGCAGCACATCGGGAAGCTGACGCTCGGGTCGGACGTCCGGACGTGGGCGCGGCGCGCCACGGTCGAGCTGGTGCTCGACCACCTGCCGGTCACCGCCGACCACGCCGCCGCGGTGGAGCAGCTGCCCGACGTCCACCGCGACCCGTTCGACCGGCTCCTCGTCGCCCAGGCCGTCGCCGAGGGAGCCGTGCTGCTCACCGCCGACGAGCGGCTCACGGCGTACGGCGACGCCGTCCGGCTGGTGGGCTGACCGTGCCCCGCACGAGGACGGACGCCCCGGCGGCGTGGGCGCTGGCCGCGCTCATGGTGGTCAGCGGGGTCACCCACTTCACGACCCCCGGCTACTACCGGGGCCTGGTGCCGTCGTGGCTGCCGGCGCGGTCCGCGCTGGTCGCGGTCAGCGGGCTGGCCGATGTCGCCGTCGGCGTCCTCGTCGCGGCGCCGGCGACCCGCCGGACCGGCGGGTGGGCGACCGCCGCGCTCATCACGACCTACCTGCCCGCGCACCTCGAGCCGCTGCGCCACCGGCACACCGCACAGCGGGCGTTCGACCGGCCGGTCGGCGTCGCGGCGCGGGTGCTCGTCAACCTGGGCTACGTCGCCTGGGCCGCGGCGGTCGCCCGGCGGGCTACCGGTCGACCGCGTACCGGGTGAACAGCACGCCGTCCTCCTCGAGCACCTGCACCAGCCGGGGGCGGACGACGTCGCTCAGCGCGCCGGCCAGCAGCCGGTCCGGGCTGCCGACCAGCGCCGGGGTGATCGACAGGTCCAGCTCGTCGACCACCCCGGCCGCCAGCGCCGCGGACAGCAGCGCCGGCCCGCCCTCGCACAGCACCTGCTCCAGGCCCCGCTCGGTGAGCGCGTCGAGCGCGGTGGGCAGGTGGACGTCGTCCTCCCCGCAGACCAGCACGGCCACGCCGGCTTCGGCCAGGGCCGCCCGCCGGCCGGCGTCGGCGGCCGCGCAGGTGACGAGCAACGTCGACGGGACGGCGAGCCGGTCGCCGGGGGCCAGCGACGCCCGTCGGGAGACGACCGCGATCGGCGCTGACTCCGGCCGGCCGAGCGACGTCCGCAGCCGGCCGACCTGCGCGTCGGCGTCCACCGGGCGGTAGCCCTCGGCCGCCGCCGTCCCGTGCCCGACCAGGACGACGTCGGCGAGCACCCGCAGGGTGCGGAACACCCGCTTGTCGCCGGGGGAGCCGAGGCCGCCGCTGCGGCCCTGCACCGTGACCGAGCCGTCCAGCGAGGCGACGAAGTCCACCCGCAGCGACCGCCCGGCCGGCAGCCGGTACGCCTCGACCAGCGCGTCGTCGTCCAGGTCGGGCGCCGGATCGGGCAGCAGCCGGCGCACGTCAGGCGGTGGTCAGCACGGCCGCGCTCTCCGCCGGCATCGTCACCGTGGTCCCGGCGAGGCCCGGCTCGTCCCCGGTGGCGAGGAGGACGCCGGTGGCCGCGCGGTCGAGGTCCACCTCCCGCGCGTCGCCGGACAGGTTGGCCACCACGCGCAGCGCGCCGCGGTGCACGACCAGCCAGCGGTCCTCGTCGTCCCAGGCGACCTCCACCCGCGACAGGTCGGGGTCGACCAGGTCGGGGTGCTGCCTGCGCAGCGCCAGCAGCGCCCGGGTGGTCGCCAGCAGCCGGGCGTGCGGCTCCCGCTCCACCTCCGACCAGTCCAGCTTGGAGCGGGTGAAGGTCTCCGGGTCCTGCGGGTCGGGCACCTCGTCGGCGTCCCACCCGTGCTCGGCGAACTCGCCCTTGCGCCCCTCGGCCGTCGCCCGGCCGATCTCCGGGTCGGTGTGGCTGGTGAAGAACTGCCACGGCGTCGAGGCGCCCCACTCCTCGCCCATGAAGAGCATCGGGGTGAACGGGCTGGTGAGCACCAGCGTCGCGCCGACGGCGAGCAGGCCGGGGGAGAGCGACGCCGAGACGCGGTCGCCCACCGCGCGGTTGCCGATCTGGTCGTGGTCCTGCAGGTACCCGAGGAACTTCCAGCCCGGCAGCAGGGCGGTGTCGACCGGCCGGCCGTGGTGCCGGCGGCGGAAGCTGGACCAGGTGCCGTCGTGGAAGTACGCGCCGGTCAGCGTCTTGGCCAGCCCGGAGAGGCCGGCCGCGGCGAAGTCGCCGTAGTAGCCCTGGCCCTCACCGGTGAGCACCGAGTGCAGCGCGTGGTGGAAGTCGTCGCTCCACTGGGCGTGGATGCCCGTGCCGTTGGCCACCCGGGGGGTGACCATCCGCGGGTCGTTGAGGTCGCTCTCGGCGATGAGCGTCAGCGGCCGGCCGAGCGCCACCGACAGCCGGTCGACCTCCTGCGCCATCTCCTCGAGCACGTGGGTGGCGCGCTCGTCGACCAGCGCGTGCACGGCGTCCAGCCGCAGCCCGTCGACGTGCATGTCGCGCAGCCACATCAGCGCGTTGTCGAGGATGTAGCGCCGCACCTCGTCGGAGTCAGGGCCGGAGAGGTTGACCGAGCTGCCCCAGGTGTTCGCGCCGCCCTCGCTGAAGATCGGCATGAACAGCGGCAGGTAGTTCCCGGACGGGCCGAGGTGGTTGTAGACGACGTCCTGGAGGACGCCGAGGCCGCGCCGGTGGCAGGCGTCGACGAAGCGCTGGTAGGCCGCGGGGCCGCCGTAGCTCTCCTGCACCGTGTACCAGAGGACGCCGTCGTAGCCCCAGTTGTGCGTGCCGTCGAAGCCGTTGACCGGCAGCAGCTCGACGAAGTCGACGCCGAGGTCGACGAGGTGGTCGAGCTTCCCGACGGCGGCGTCGAGGGTGCCCTCGGGCGTGAAGGTGCCGACGTGCATCTCGTAGACCACGCCCCCGGCCAGCGGGCGGCCGGTCCAGGCGCGGTCACCCCACTGGTAGGAGGCCGGGTCGTGGCGGCGGGACAGCCCGTGCACGCCCTCCGGCTGGCGGCGCGAGCGCGGGTCCGGCCGGGGCGTGTCGTCGTCGCCGAGCAGGAAGCCGTAGTCGGCCTCCGGGCCGGCCTCGACCTCGGCGCGCCACCAGCCGCCCTCCTCCCGGCGCATCTCGTGCACCGACCCCTCGACCTGCAGCCGGACCCGCTCCGGGACCGGCGCCCAGACGGCGAACTCGACGGCAGCGGACATGCAGGGGCCTCCAGGGGGAGATCGGGGTCGTCATGCGGACGGTCCGGGGGGTCATGCCCGCGCGGGCGGTCGCCAACCACGCGTTCCCGGCGTGCCGTGCGCCACGGGGCATCCGGACCGTCGTGGTGTCCTTACCGTGCGCACCAACCCGTGCCGGAGGGCACCACCCCGCCCCCGAGGGGCTCGCCGCGGTGGCGCTGTCGGTCGTGCTGGTGCGCATCCTGCCGCTGGAGCGGTTGCTCAACAGCGGCGTCCCGCTGGCCGACACCCCGGGCTCCCCGGTGGCCGCGGCCGTCGAGGGGCTGGTCGCGGCGACCGCGGTGGGCGCCCCGGCCGGGCTGCTGCCCGCGGTGATCGCCGTCCGGGCGCGGGTCATCGACGCCATCCGCTTCTGGAGGAGGACCCCGTCCTCCTCACCGCTCGCGAGCTCCGCGCGGGGCCCTGCAGCGGGGCCGTTCCAGGTCGTCACCGGCACCCGGCGGCCGGGGGAGGACGTCCCCCGGCCGCCGGTCCGCCTCACGGCAGCTGCAGCACCTGGCCGACCGCGATGCGGTCCGGGCTGCTCAGCTGGTCGTCGTTGGCGGCGTACAGCGCCTGCCAGCCACCCGCGACGCCCTGCTCCGACGCGATGCGGCCGAGCGTGTCACCGGCCTGCACCGTGTAGGTCCCGCCGGCGGCCGCCGGCGCGGGGGCGGACACCAGGGCCGGCGCGGCCGGAGCCGCGCCCGCCTCGGGGGCGGAGGGGTCGAGCGCCTTGCCGCAGGTCGGCCAGGCACCCGGGCCCTGCGCGTCGAGCGTGCGCTCGGCGACGGCGATCTGCTGCGCCTTGGTGGCCAGGTGGGCGTTGGGCGCGTACTCGTGGCCACCGAAGGCGGCCCAGGTGCTCGCGCTGAACTGCAGGCCGCCGTAGTAGCCGTTGCCGGTGTTGATGGCCCAGTTGCCGCTGGACTCACACTGGGCGACGGCGTCCCAGTCGTTGGGGGCCGCTGCCGAGGCCGGGGCGGCGAGGACGCCGAGGGAGACGGCGGCGGCGCCACCGAGCACCACGGCGCCGCGGCGCAGGGCGCGTGCGGGCATGCGGGAAGAGGACGAACGCATGGGGGACTCCCGATCCGCCGCCTGCGAGGTGAGCTGTCGGGTTCGGAGCGATCGGTGCCCCGGCCGTGCGCACACGGCTTCACCCCGAGGTGCCCGGCCGGACCGGCCGGACACCGAGATGGGTCCCCCACCCCCGTCCTGGCTGTGCAGGAGGTACGGCGGCCGACGGACGGGGTTCGGCGGATCGGCTCCGGCACCCGGTCCCGGATGGGGGGTGCCGGGACAAGGTAACGGTCAGGTCACGGCGCTTCACCTCGTGCCGCAGGAGCAACGGCGGTGACACGGCCGGCCGTCGGGACCGGGACCGGGCAGATCACCTGGTCACGTCCCCGCGGGCGCACGTGCACCCGCGGGGACGTGAACTGCGTCTCAGTCCACCGGTCCTGGCCCGGACCCGGCGCCCCCCTGCAGGGTCCCGCCGCGAGCCTGCGAGCGGTGGGGGCAGGGGGGCCTTCCTCAGTCGCGGACCAGCAGCGCGACCGGCAGCCGCTCGAGCAGCCCCGCCACCGGCAGCCCCTCGGCGTCGGAGACGAACCGGCCGCCGGTGAGCAGGTCCCGCCAGGCGCCGGTCGGCAGCTGGAGCGCGGTGTCGCCCCAGCCGACGATCGACAGGCCCACGGGCAGCCGGGTCGCCACGGGCACCACACCGCCCCGGTCGAAGGCGACCACGTGGTCGGCGGCGACCCCGGTCGCCGCCACCGGCTCGTACCCGGCGAACCACTCGGGGTGCTCCCGCCGCGCCCGCATCACGCGGGAGACGACGAGCAGCTTCGCCGCGCCGGTCTCGTCGACCGGGGGGACCTCACCGGCGTCCAGCTGCGCCAGCAGCCGGCGGCGCTGCTCGTAGTCGACCGGACGGCGGTTGTCCGGGTCGACCAGGGAGAGGTCCCACAGCTCGGTGCCCTGGTAGACGTCGGGGACGCCGGGCATCGTCAGCTGCAGCAGCTTCTGCGCCAGCGAGTTGGACCGGCCGAACGGCGCGATGCGGGCGGCGAACCGCTCGATCTCGGCGTTCGTCCGCTCGTCGTCGTAGGCCGCGTCGACCATCTCGTGCAGCGCCGTCTCGAACTCCTCGTCGACGTCGGTCCACGTCGTCGACGTCCCCGCCTCGCGGGCCGCCTTCTCCGCGTAGCCGTGCGCCCGCTCGCGGGACAGCGGCCAGGCGCCCACCAGGTTCTGCCACACCAGGTGGGCCAGCGGCCGGTCGGGCAGCGGGTGCCGGGTCAGCAGCCCGCGGACCAGGTCGGCCCACTCGGCCCCCAGCTCGGCGAGCACGGCCAGCCGGGCGCGGGTGTCCTCGCTGCGCTTGGTGTCGTGGGTCGACAGCGTGGTCATCGACCGCGGCTTGCGCTCCACGCGGCGCTGCTGCGCCTCGTGGAACTCCTGCACCGTGCTGCCGAACCGCGCCGGGTCGCCGCCGACCTCGTTGAGCACCACGAACCGGGCCCACCGGTAGTAGGCGCTGTCCTCGACCCCCTTGGCCATGACCGGACCGCTGGTCTGCTCGAAGCGGGTCGCCGCCTCGGTCCCGGCCTGGGAGAGCACCGGGTGCAGCGCATCGAGCGCGGCGCCGAGGTCGGGACGGCGCTCCCGCACGGCGACCACGGTGGCGTCGAGGTGCTCGCGGCCGTCGGGCAGGTAGGTGCGGTAGACCGGGAAGCTGGCCAGCAGCTCGGCCAGCGCCTCGGTCTGCTGCTCGCGGGAGATGCCGGGCAGCTCGCCGATGACCCGCACCAGCCGGGCCACCTCCGAGCCGAGGATCCCGTCGGTGACCTCGCGCTTGCAGTCGTGCACCAGGTGCGCGTAGTCGACCGGGGCGCCGGTGAGCTCGGTGTCCAGCGCGCTGAGCACCGTCTCGCCGGCCGGGTCGACCAGCACGTCGTCGACCTCGGCGAGGGCGTCGTAGCCCGTCGTCCCGGCGGTCCGCCACGACTCCGGCAGGTCCTCCCCGGGCTCGAGGATCTTCTCCACCACGGTCCACCGGCCGCCGGTGGCCTCGGCCAGCCGGTCGAGGTAGCCCTTGGGGTCGGCCAGGCCGTCGGGGTGGTCGATGCGCAGCCCGTCGACCGCGCCGGCCCCCACCAGCCGCAGCACCAGGTCGTGCGTGGCCTGGAAGACCGCCGGGTCCTCCGCGCGCAGCCCGGCGAGGGTGTTGATCGCGAAGAACCGGCGGTAGTTGAGGTCCCGGTCGGCGCGCCGCCAGTCGACCAGCTCGTAGTGCTGCCGGTCGTGCACCTCCTGCGGGGTGCCCTCGCCGGTGCCCGGGGCGATGGGGAACCGGTTGTCGTAGTACCGCAGCTCCCCGTCGACGACCTCGAGCTTCTCGACGTCGTCCGCCGACCCGAGCACCGGGATGCGCACCCGGCCGCCGCCGAAGTCCCAGTCGATGTCGAACGCCGCGGCGTGCGCGCTCTCCCGGCCGTGCTGCAGCACGTCCCACCACCACGGCGCCTCCGCCGGGTCGGCGACGCCCATGTGGTTGGGCACCAGGTCGAGCACCAGGCCCAGCCCCTGCTCGTGCAGCGCCGCGACCAGCCGGTCGAAGCCGGCCTGCCCGCCGCGCGACTCGTCGATGTGCGCGTGGTCGACGGTGTCGTAGCCGTGCGTGCTGCCCGACGCCGACCGCAGCAGCGGTGAGGCGTAGGCGTGACTCACGCCCAGGTCGGCGAGGTAGCCGGCCAGGGACGCGGCGTCGTCCAGCGTGAACTCGGCGGTGACCTGCAGCCGGTAGGTCCCGGTGGGGACGTCCCGGCGGCGGGCGGCGCTGTCCAGCGGCTCGGACACGCTCACGACCGCCGGGGCGCGCTGAGCACGACCATCGAGCGGTCCTGCACCGTCACCGTCTCGCCGGGCTTGAGCTCCCGCGCCTCGACCTCGCCCATCTCCGCGGTGTCGAGGACGACGGTCCACGCGGCCACGGCGTACTCCTCCGCCGGCAGGGTGAACTCGATCGGCTCGTGGTGGGCGTTGAACGCCAGGTAGAAGTGGTCGTCGACCACGTACTCCCCGCGCTCGTCGGTCTCCCGGATGCCGTGCCCGTTGAGGTACATGGCGATCGTCTTGGCGTAGCCGGCGTCCCAGTCGTCCTCGGTCATCAGGTCGCCGGACGGGGTCAGCCAGGCGACGTCCTGCACCGGGTCACCCTCGCCCCGGCGCACCGGGCGGCCGTGGAAGAACCGGCGGCGGCGGAACGTCGGGTGGTCGCGGCGGACCTTGGTGACCAGCTTGGTGAACTCCAGCAGCCCCTCGTCCACCTCGTCCCAGTGGATCCAGGTCAGCGGCGAGTCCTGGCAGTAGCCGTTGTTGTTGCCCTGCTGGGTGCGGCCCAGCTCGTCGCCGTGCAGCAGCATCGGGACGCCCTGGCTGAGCATCAGCGTGGCCAGGAAGTTGCGCCGCTGCCGGGCACGCAGGTTCAGGACCTTCTTGTCGACGGTCGGGCCCTCGACGCCGCAGTTCCAGCTGCGGTTGTGGCTCTCGCCGTCGTTGTTGCCCTCGCCGTTGGCCTCGTTGTGCTTCTCGTTGTAGGAGACCAGGTCGTTGAGCGTGAACCCGTCGTGCGCGGTGACGAAGTTGATGCTCGCCACCGGGCGCCGGCCGGAGTGCTGGTAGAGGTCGGCCGAGCCGGTGAGCCGGCTGGCGAACTCGCCGATGGTGGAGGGCTCGCCGCGCCAGAAGTCGCGGACGGTGTCGCGGTACTTGCCGTTCCACTCGGTCCACAGGGCCGGGAAGTTGCCGACCTGGTAGCCGCCCTCGCCGACGTCCCACGGCTCGGCGATGAGCTTCACCTGGCTGACCACCGGGTCCTGGTGCACCAGGTCGAAGAAGGCCGACAGCCGGTCGACGGCGTGCAGCTCGCGGGCCAGCGTGGAGGCCAGGTCGAAGCGGAAGCCGTCGACGTGCATCTCGGTGACCCAGTACCGCAGCGAGTCCATGATCAGCTGCAGCGCCTGCGGGGTTCGGGCGTTGAGCGAGTTCCCGGTGCCCGTGTAGTCCATGTAGTACTGCGGGTCGTCCTCGACCAGCCGGTAGTAGGCCCGGTTGTCGATGCCCTTGAACGACAGCGTGGGGCCGAGGTGGTTGCCCTCGGCGGTGTGGTTGTAGACCACGTCGAGGATGACCTCGATGCCCGCCTCGTGCAGGGTGCGGACCATCCCCTTGAACTCCTGCACCTGCATGCCGTTGTCGGTGTTGCTCGCGTACTCGCTGTGCGGCGAGAAGAACCCGATCGTGTTGTAGCCCCAGTAGTTGCGCAGGCCCTTCTGCTGGAGCGTGTCGTCCTGCACGAACTGGTGCACCGGCATGAGCTCGATGGCGGTCACGCCGAGCTCCTGCAGGTAGGAGATGACGGCCGGGTGCGCGATGCCGGCGTAGGTGCCGCGCAGCTCCTCCGGGACGTCGGGGTGGGTCATCGTCAGGCCCTTGACGTGGGCCTCGTAGATGACCGTCTTGTGGTAGGGCGTCCTCGGCGGACGGTCGACGCCCCAGTCGAAGTACGGGTTGACGACGACGGACTTCGGCATGTGCGCCGCGGAGTCCTCGTCGTTGCGCTCACCGCTGTCGAAGTCGTAGCCGAAGACCGACGGGTCCCAGTCGATCTGGCCGTCGATCGCCTTCGCATAGGGGTCGAGCAGCAGCTTGTTGGGGTTGCAGCGCAGGCCCTGGGACGGGTCGTAGGGGCCGTGCACGCGGTAGCCGTAGCGCTGCCCGGGCTGGATGCCGGGCAGGAAGGCGTGCCAGACGTAGCCGTCCATCTCGGGGAGCCGGATGCGCTCCTCGTTGCCGTCGTCGTCGAAGAGGCACAGCTCGACCTTCTCGGCGACCTCACTGAAGATCGCGAAGTTGGTGCCGGTGCCGTCGTAGGTCGCGCCGAGGGGGTAGGCGGTTCCAGGCCACACCTGGTTCATGGACGAGGTCCTCCTGTGCTGGCGCCCCCGGACGCCGGGGGCCGGTGGCCTCCCCGTCGCGTGGCGTCGTCGGGGAGGTCGGTGCGCGTGGTCTGCCGGACCGTCCTGCCCGGGCGCACCGCCGTCCAACCCTCCCCGAGGTCACGGCGCGGAGACATCGCTCACGGCCTCCGGGGGGAGGGCCGTGGCGGGGACGACGACGCCCCCCGCGGAGGTCTCCGTGGGGGGCGTCGTGCGCAGGTCCGGCCGGGGCAGCGACGCCGGGTCCGACCTCGTCCTGGGCGCAGGGCCCCGGGTGGCACTGGTCCTCGGCGGTGACCGCTCCTGCGACCGGGGACGCTAGGCGGCGACCCCAGCACGTGCAAGCACCGCATGCCAGTCCCGTCGTCCCACTCGCCCCTCCCGTCCGCCCACGGCGCACGGACGACGTCCTGTCACTGGGGGGTCGTACCGTCGATCCCGTGCGCGCGACCACCGACATCCGGCCCACCCGCGGGCGTTTCCGCGTCGTCAGCGAGTTCCAGCCCTCGGGCGACCAGCCGGCCGCGATCGCGGCGCTCGCCGAGCGCGTGCAGCGGGGCGAGCAGGACACCGTCCTGCTCGGCGCGACCGGTACCGGCAAGTCGGCGACGACGGCCTGGCTGATCGAGCAGGTGCAGCGCCCGACGCTGGTCATGGCGCCGAACAAGACCCTGGCCGCGCAGCTGGCCAACGAGTTCCGCGAGCTGCTGCCCGACGCCGCCGTCGAGTACTTCGTGTCCTACTACGACTACTACCAGCCCGAGGCCTACGTCCCGCAGACCGACACCTACATCGAGAAGGACTCCTCGATCAACGAGGAGGTCGAGCGCCTGCGGCACTCCGCCACCAACAGCCTGCTCACCCGGCGTGACGTCGTCGTCGTCTCCACCGTCTCCTGCATCTACGGCCTGGGGACCCCGGAGGAGTACGTCGACCGGGCGCTGAAGATCAAGGTGGGGGAGGAGCGCGACCGCGACGACCTGCTGCGCACCCTGGTGACCGAGCAGTACACCCGCAACGACCTGTCGTTCACCCGCGGCACCTTCCGGGTGCGCGGCGACACGATCGAGGTCTTCCCGGTCTACGAAGAGCTGGCCTGCCGGATCGAGATGTTCGGCGACGAGGTCGAGCGGCTGTACTACCTGCACCCGCTCACCGGTGAGGTCGTGCGCGAGGTCGACGAGCTGTTCGTCTTCCCGGCCACCCACTACGTCGCCGGACCGGAGCGCATGGAGCGGGCGATCGCCTCCATCGAGGCCGAGCTCGAGCAGCGGCTGGCCGAGCTCGAGCGGCAGGGCAAGCTGCTGGAGGCCCAGCGGCTGCGCATGCGCACCACCTACGACATCGAGATGATGCGCCAGGTCGGCTTCTGCTCCGGCATCGAGAACTACTCGCGGCACATCGACGGCCGCGCGCCCGGCAGCGCCGGCGCCTGTCTGCTCGACTACTTCCCCGACGACTTCCTGCTCGTCATCGACGAGTCACACGTGACGGTGCCGCAGATCGGCGGCATGTACGAGGGCGACATGAGCCGCAAGCGGACGCTGGTCGAGCACGGCTTCCGGCTGCCGTCGGCGATGGACAACCGCCCGCTGAAGTGGGAGGAGTTCACCGACCGGATCGGCCAGACCGTCTACCTCTCCGCGACCCCGGGCGACTACGAGCTCGGCCGGGTGCAGGGCGAGGTCGTCGAGCAGGTCATCCGGCCGACCGGCCTGGTCGACCCCGAGGTCGTGGTCAAGCCGACCAAGGGCCAGATCGACGACCTGGTGCACGAGATCCGGGTGCGCACCGAGAAGGACGAGCGGGTGCTGGTCACCACGCTCACCAAGAAGATGGCCGAGGACCTCACCGACTACCTGCTCGAGCTGGGCATCAAGGTGCGGTACCTGCACTCCGAGGTCGACACGCTGCGCCGGGTCGAGCTGCTGCGCGAGCTCCGCCAGGGCGAGTACGACGTCCTCGTCGGCATCAACCTGCTGCGCGAGGGCCTCGACCTGCCCGAGGTCTCCCTCGTGGCGATCCTCGACGCCGACAAGGAGGGCTTCCTCCGGTCGAACCGGTCCCTGATCCAGACCATCGGCCGCGCGGCCCGCAACGTCTCCGGCCAGGTGCACATGTACGCCGACACGATCACGCCCTCCATGGCGCAGGCGATCGAGGAGACCAACCGGCGGCGCGAGAAGCAGATCGCGTACAACACCGAGCGCGGCATCGACCCGCAGCCGCTGCGCAAGAAGATCGTCGACATCCTCGACGGCATCTACCGCGCCGCGGAGGATGCCGAGAACGTCGAGCTGGTCGGCGGCTCGGGCCGGCAGCAGTCCCGCGGCAAGGCGCCGGTGCCGGGGCTGTCGTCGAAGAAGGCGGGCAAGGCCGGCGGCATCGACGTCCAGGGCCTGCCGCGGGCCGAGCTGGCCGACCTCATCACGCAGATGAACGACCAGATGCTGGCCGCCGCCCGCGAGCTGCAGTTCGAGGTGGCCGCCCGGCTGCGCGACGAGCTGACCGAGCTGAAGAAGGAGCTGCGCCAGCTCGACGCCGCGCACGCCTGAGAGGACCCGTCCTCCCCAGCCCTCGCGAGCTCGGGGCGGAACCCGGGACGGGGCCGCGGCGAGCCTCTGGCGGCGCCCCCGGACGGGGCCGCCGTCGCGGGCTGGATGGTGCTCGAGGGCCGGTGGCCCACGTCACGCCCGGATGTGTTCATCCTCATCCGGGGAACACCGCGCATCCCGGTAGTGTCATCGGGGAAGTAACCGCTCGACGGCGGCCCCGCAGCGTGGGTCGGCGTCGGCGGTCCGTGGAGGGGAGTATCCCCGCGCGGCGGTGTCGTCAGTACGGGGTCCCCATGGACCCCCGGCACCGCTGGCCACCTCAGCAGTGAGGGGGCGGGAGAGACCTCTGGTCCGACACCGCGGCGCCTCGTGCGCCGCCGAGTCACCGGAGGTATCTGCCTTGGACGTGCCCTTCTGGGTGTGGGCCCTGACGATCGCCGCGATCGTCGGGATGCTGTTGTTCGACTTCGTCGGTCACGTGCGCACCCCGCACGCACCGACACTGCGCGAGTCGGCGATCTGGTCGGCGGTCTACGTCGGCATCGCCGTGGTCTTCGGTCTGCTGGTCCTCTGGTTCTCCGGGGGCCAGTACGCCGGTGAGTACTTCGCCGGGTACATCACCGAGAAGAGCCTCTCGGTCGACAACCTCTTCGTGTTCGTCCTGATCATGGCCAGCTTCGCGGTCCCGCGGGAGCTGCAGCAGAAGGTGCTGCTGTTCGGCATCGCCTTCGCCCTGGTCCTGCGGACGGTGTTCATCTTCGTCGGCGCTGCCGCCATCGCGCAGTTCAGCTGGATCTTCTACGTCTTCGGCGGGTTCCTCATCTGGACCGCGTGGGCGCAGGCACGCAGCGGCGGCCACTCGCACGACGAGGAGTTCAAGGAGAACGCCGCGCTGCGGCTGGCCCGCAAGGTCTTCCCGACCACCGACGAGTACCACTCCGACAAGATGGTCACCAAGCTCGACGGCCGTCGGCACATCACCCCGCTGGCCATCGCCCTGGTCGCCATCGCCAGCGCGGACATCCTCTTCGCCGTCGACTCGATCCCGGCGATCTTCGGGCTGACCCAGGAGACGTACCTCGTCTTCACCGCGAACGCCTTCGCGCTGCTGGGCCTGCGGCAGTTGTTCTTCCTCATCGACGGCCTGCTCGACCGGCTGGTCTACCTGTCCTACGGGCTGGCCGTGATCCTCGGCTTCATCGGCGTGAAGCTGCTCATCCACGCGCTGCACGAGAACGAGCTGCCGTTCATCAACGGCGGTGAGCACGTCACGGTGATCCCCGAGGTGCCCACCTGGCTGTCGCTGACGGTCATCCTGGTCACGCTCCTCGTGACGACGGTGGCGAGCCTGGCGAAGAACCGGCGTGACGCGGCCCGCGGCCTCGGGTCGCCCACCGGCGCCGGTGACGCGGCGGCCGGGCACGAGGGCCTGGTGGCGCAGGGGCCCGGCGACCGCGACCCGCACGCGCGTCGCCCCGACGAGGCCCCGCCCTCGCCGCACGACGCGCCGGTGACCGACGCCCCCGAGCACGCCTCCAGCGGCTCCACGCGCCACCGCGGCTGACCGCCTCCCCACCACTCCACCGGGCCCGTCCTCTCCCGAGGGCGGGCCCGGTGCCGTCGGCCGGCGGACCGACCGCGACCCACGGTGCAAGGGAGATCACCCGGGACGTCGCGTCGAGGGAGGACGAGGGGGCGGGTACGGTGGGCGCGGCTTCAGAAGGCCGCAGCCACTGACGACTGCGCCGGTCCGGGGCCGTTCGATGGAGGGGAGTATCCCCCCGCGGCAGTGTCGTCATCACGAGGTCCCATGGCCTCCGGTGCTGCCGATCGCCGGCCCCCGGGCCGGCGGTGGGAGAGACCTCCGGTGCTGACACCTGCCTGTCCCCGGAGGAAATGGCCGTATGGAACTCCCCGTCTGGTTCGAGGTCGCCACGTTCGTGGGCCTCACGGTCCTGCTGCTGGCCGACCTCGCCATCGTCGCGCGTCGGCCCCACGAGCCCTCCGTGAAGGAGGCGAGCATCTGGGTGGGCTTCTACGTGACGCTGGCCCTGCTGTTCGGGCTGTTGCTGCTGAGCTTCACCAACGGCACGTACGCGACGGAGTTCTACGCCGGCTGGCTCACCGAGTACTCGCTGTCGGTCGACAACCTGTTCGTCTTCGTGATCATCATGGCCCGCTTCCGGGTGCCCCGGCACCTGCAGCAGGAGGCCCTGATGGTCGGCATCATCATCGCCCTGGTCCTGCGCGGCATCTTCATCCTGCTCGGCGCCGCGGTGATCGAGCGGTTCATCTGGGTCTTCTACATCTTCGGCGCCTTCCTCGTGTACACCGCGATCAACCTGGTCCGGCACCGCGGCGAGGACGAGGACTACGAGGAGAACGCCTTCATCCGGCGGATGCGCAAGGTCCTGCCGATGACTCAGGACTTCCAGGGCGCCAAGATCCGCGTCACCGAGAACGGCAAGAAGCTCTGGACGCCGATGGTGATCGTCTTCCTCGCCCTGGGGACGACGGACCTGCTCTTCGCGCTCGACAGCATCCCGGCGATCTTCGGCCTGACCCGCGAGCCGTTCATCGTCTTCACCGCGAACGTCTTCGCGCTGATGGGCCTGCGGCAGCTGTACTTCCTGCTCGGCGGGCTGCTCAAG
Source organism: Geodermatophilus sp. SYSU D00779 (assembly GCF_054050595.1). Lineage (NCBI taxonomy): Bacteria > Bacillati > Actinomycetota > Actinomycetes > Geodermatophilales > Geodermatophilaceae > Geodermatophilus > Geodermatophilus sp. SYSU D00779. The sequence goes on along the minus strand of NZ_JBJGZQ010000009.1, from coordinate 153,753 downwards.
CGGCTGGTCTACCTGTCGCTGGGCCTGGCGGTCATCCTCGCCTTCATCGGGGTCAAGCTGATCCTCGAGGCCCTGCACGAGAACAACCTGCCGTTCATCAACGGCGGCGAGCACGTCGAGGCGGTCCCGACCATCCCGATCTGGCTGTCGCTGAGCGTCATCCTCGGCGTCCTGCTGGTCGCCACCGTCGCCAGCCTGCTCAAGACCCGCGGTCAGCTGCCGGACGAGGACCAGGGCCCGGGAGCCCCGGACGTCGCACCGGAGACCGCCGAGTCCGTGGCCACGGGCGGGCCGGCCGCGGCGGCGAAGGCCGAGTCGCGGCTCACCGTGGAGCCCGAGGAGGAGACCCGCCACCGCTGAGCCGCCGCGCGGGGGAGGCACGACGACCGTGCGCCCTGACGACCTCGCGCTGCTGCGCACGCCCGGTGTCCCCACGGTCTCCCCGGACGGGCGCATGGCCGTCGTCGCCGTCACCCGGCCCGACCCGGGGGACGACGCCGAGCGCAGCCGGCTGTGGGCCGTGCCCACCGACGGGTCGGCGCCGGCCCGCCCGCTGACGCCCGGTCCGCGGGACACCGACCCGGTCTTCTCCCCGGACGGCCGCTGGTTGGCCTACCGGGGCGCCGACCCGGGCGGCCCGCCGCAGCTGCACCTGCTGCCCACGGCCGGCGGCGCACCCCGCCGGCTGACCGACGCCCCGCTGGGGACCGGCCGGCCGGTCTGGTCCCCGGACTCCCGCCGGCTGGCCTGGACCGCCCGGGTGCCGCAGGTCGACCGCTCCGGCGCGGACCGGGCCGCGCAGCCGCCGTGGCTGGTCACCACGCTGCGCTGGCAGGCCGACGGCGCCGGGGTCGTGACCGACCGGCACAGCCACGTCTTCGTCCTCGACCTGCCCCCGGCCGGGGAGGACGACGGGACGCCGCCGCGGCCCCGCCAGGTCACCGACGGCAGCGTCGACGACACCGACGTCACCTGGAGCCCGGACGGGGCGGAGCTGGCGTTCGTCTCCGCCCGGCACGCGCGCGCCGACCGGGACCTGGTGCGCGACGTGTACGCCGTCCCGGCCGCGGGCGGGACGCTGCGCCGGGTCACCGACGGCCGGGCGGAGTGCGCGCGGCCCGCCTACGACCCCTCCGGCGACTGGATCTGGCTGACCGCCCGGCTCGAGCTGGGCCGCGACGGGCTGGACGTCGTGGGTCGCGGCGCCACCCTGTGCCGGGTGCGGGCCACCGGCGGCGCGCTCGAGCCGGTGCTGGCGCCGGCCGCCACCGACCGGGGCGACGCGACGCCGGCGACCGTGCTGGCCGGGGGAGCGGCCCACCTCGGCGTGCGCTCGCGCGGCGCCGTCGAGCTGCTCCGCGTGCCGCTGGACGGCGGGTCGCCGGAGGCGCTGGTCGACGGGCCGTTCACCGTGCACGGGCTGGCCGCGGCCGGCGGGGTCGTCGTCGCCACGGTCGGGCACGACCGCTCCGCGGGTGAGCTGGTCGCCGTCACGCCCGGCCGGCGGCGGCTGCTCACCGGCTTCGGCCGGGCGCTCGGCGCGACCGGGCGGCTGCACCGCTCGGAGGAGCGCACCGCGACCGCACCGGACGGCACCGAGGTGCACGGGTGGGTGACCGTGCCCGGCGGACCGGGGCCGCACCCGGTGCTGCTGTACCTGTCGGACCCGCTGCGCCGCCCCGGGGGCTGGTCGCTGTCGGTGGACTCCCAGGTGCTGGTGTCGGCCGGCTACGCCGTCGTCCGCTGCGCCCCGCGGGGCTCGTCCGGGTACGGGCAGGCGCACGCCGGGGCGGTGCGCGGCGCCGGTGGCACGGTGGACGCCGACGACGTCACCGCGTTCCTCGACGCCGTGCTCGCCGACCCGGCGTTCGACCCCGAGCGGGTCGGCGTCATGGGCACCGGCTACGGCGGCTGGCTGGCGACCGTGCTCACCGGCCGGACGACGCGGTTCGCCGCGGCCGTCGTCGACGGGGCGCTCACCGACCCGGCCGGGCTGATCGGCACCTCGGACGTGGGCTGGTGGTTCGTCGACCAGTACCTCGGCGTCGACCCGCCGGTCCCGTCGGCCGGGACCACCACGCCCACCCTGGTGGTGCACGGGGAGGACGACCGGCGCTTCCCGCGCGAGCAGGGGGTGCGGCGCTACGTCGAGCTCAAGCGCCGCGGCGTCCCGGCGGAGCTGCTGCTCTTCCCCGGGGAGGGCTCGGACCTCGGCCGGACCGGGCGGCCCCGGCACCGGCTGGCCCGGCTCGAGCACCTGCTGCGCTGGTGGGCACGCTGGCTGCCGGTCACCCCTGACGAGGACCTCCCGGGCGCGGTCGTGGACGGCGCACCGCTGCCGGGCGACCGCCACGACGGCCGGGAGCCGCTGACCGTGCGGGCCACCCGGCTGGACTGAGCGGACGGTCGCCGGCCGCGTCCTCCTCCCGCACCCCGGGACCGCGCGCGGAGGAGCGGAGCAGAAGTGCACCAGCCGTCCCGCGTGGGTGCCCGGACCGGCGGACGACGGCTCGCCGTTGCCGTCGGTGTCCGCGCGTCCCTAGGGTGCGGCATGGACGTCGTCGAGGTCACGCCCACGTTCGAGCAGTACGCCTACACCTTCGGTGGTGTCGCACCCCTGATGCGGATCAGGCCGGGGACGGCGCTGCGGGTGTGGTCCGAGGACGCGTTCAACGGCGCGCTCCGCTCGACCAAGGACCTCTCGAGCGACAAGGTCGACCTGCGCTTCATCAACCCGCAGACCGGCCCCTTCCACGTCGAGGGCGCCGAACCGGGGGACACGCTGGCCCTGCACTTCGTCGCGATGGAACCGGCACGGGACTGGGGCGCCTCGGCCGCCATCCCGTTCTTCGGCGGGCTGACCAGCACCGCGGTGACCGCGACCCTGCAGGAGGCGCTGCCGGACACCACCTGGATCTACGAGCTCGACCGCGCGGCCAACACGGTGACCTTCGCCGCCCGGCACACCGACCTGGAGATCGCCCTCCCGGTGGAGCCGATGCTGGGCACGGTCGGCGTCGCCCCGATGGGCGGTGAGGTGCGCAGCTCGCTGGTCCCCGAGCGCTTCGGCGGCAACATGGACACCCCGCAGATGCGGCCCGGCACCACCTGCTTCCTCGGGGTCAACGTCGAGGGCGCGCTGTTCTCGATCGGCGACGGGCACTACCGGCAGGGCGAGGGCGAGGCCTGCGGCACCGCGGTCGAGGGCGCGATGACCACCACGCTCATCGTCGAGCTCATCAAGGGCGACGCGCCGGCCTGGCCCCGCCTGGAGGACGACACCCACTGGATGACCGTCGGCTCCAGCCGCCCGCTCGAGGACGCCTGGCGGATCGGTCAGGTCGAGCTGGTGCGCTGGTTCCGCGACCTCTACGGGTTGGACCCGATGGACGCCTACCAGCTGCTCTCGCAGATCAGCGAGGTGCCCATCGCCAACGTGGTCGACGCGAACTACAGCACCGTGGTGAAGGCCCGGAAGTCGCTGCTGCCCCGGGCCACCGCGTACGGCGGGCTGCACGACGACCTCCGCCGCCGCGCGGCCACCCTGCTCTGACACCCCCGGAGGTACCGTGGACCTGCAGCTCACCGGCTCCCGCGTGCTCGTCACCGGCGGCACCCGCGGCATCGGCCGCGCCATCGTCGAGACCTTCGTCGACGAGGGCGCCGTCGTGGAGTTCTGCGCCCGCGACGCCGCCGAGATCGAGGCGACGGAGAAGGGGATCGCCGAGCGCGGGGGCCGGGCGACCGGCGCGCGGGTCGACGTCCGCGACGGGCCGGCGCTGACCGGCTGGGTCGAGGCCGCCGCCGGCCGGCTCGGCGGGCTGGACGCCGTCGTGGCCAACGTCAGCGCGCTGGCGATCCCGGACACCGAGGAGAACTGGTACACGAGCTTCGAGGTCGACCTCATGCACACGGTGCGGCTGGCGAAGGCGGCCATCCCGCACCTGGAGCGCAGCGGGCAGGGCTCGATCGTCGCCGTCTCCAGCGTCTCCGGGCGCGAGTCCGACGCCGTCTCGGGGCCGTACGGGACGATGAAGACCGCGATCGTCGGCTACGTCTCGGGCCTGGCGATGCAGCTGGCGGGACGGGGTGTGCGCGCCAACGTCGTCTCGCCGGGCAACACCTACTTCCCGGACGGCTTCTGGCAGGGCGTCGAGCGCGGCGACCCCGAGCTGTTCGCGACGGCGCTCGGCCTCAACCCCACCGGTCGCATGGGGACGGCGGAGGAGATGGCCCGCGCCGTGGTCTTCCTGTCCAGCCCGGTGTCGAGCTTCACGACCGGCACCAACCTCGTGGTGGACGGCGCCCTCACCCGTGGCATCCAGCTCTGAGAGGGTGCGGCATGGCGCTCATCTACCCCGTGCAGGCCGACTCCCCGGAGCCCGAGGACGGCACCGAGCCCGAGTTCGCCGAGCTGGCCGCCGACCTCTCCGACACCTGGCTGGTCGAGGTCGCCCTCAGCGACGACGGGGACGACGCGTGCTTCGGCCCGCTCACGGCCCGCGCCGCCTGGGACCTCGCGATCGGCATCGACGAGCGCCGTCCCGGGTGGACGGTGTCCGTCGTCCCCCTGCACGTGGCCGGCACCCCCGACGAGCTGGTGGCGCTCTTCGAGGAGTGACCGCGGCTCACCAGCCGCGGGCGCGCCACTCCGCGAGGTGCGGGCGCTCGGCGCCCAGCGTCGTGTCCTTCCCGTGCCCGGGGTAGACCCAGGTCTCGTCGGGCAGCGTGCCGAACAGCCGCTCCTCGACGTCGTCGACGAGGCTGGTGAAGTCCTCCGGCGACCAGGTCTTGCCCACCCCGCCGGGGAAGAGGCTGTCGCCGGTGAACAGGTGCGTGCCGGCGCCCTCCGGCCCGCGCCAGAGCAGCGCGATGCTGCCCGGCGTGTGCCCGCGCAGGTGGATGACCTCGAGGGTCTGCCCGCCGACCCGGACCGTGTCGCCGTGCACCACCGGCCGCTGCACGGGGACGGGCAGCTCGTCGGCGTCGGCCGGGTGGGCGACGGTGACCGCGCCGGTCGCCTCGACCACCTCGGGCAGCGCGCGGTGGTGGTCCCAGTGCCCGTGCGTGGTGACGACGGTGTGCACGTCGGCGTCGCCGATGAGGGCGCGCAGCGCCTCGGGCTCGGCCGCGGCGTCGATGAGCACGGCCTCACCGGTGTCCGGGTCGCGCAGCAGGTACGCGTTGTTGGCCATCTCGCTGACCGCCAGCTTGCTGATCGTCAGCCCCGGCAGCTCCCGGACGTCGGCCGGCCCGCCCACCTCGACGTCCCCGGTGTACCCCATCCCCAGCCTCCCGTGCGGAGAGTGTCGGCGGCCGCGGTTACGGTCCAGGCATGGACGCTAGCGGAGGTCTCCCCGCCGGTCGGATCGTCGGGCTCCCGGCCACCGAGCTGGCCACCCGCGTCCGGTCGGGGGAGCTGACCGCGGTCGAGGTCGTCCGCGCCCACCTGGCCCACCTCGACGCGGTGGAGCCGCGGGTCGGCGCCTTCCGCGTCGTCCGCCGCGAGGCCGCCCTGGCCGAGGCGCACGCCGTCGACACCGCGCTCACCCGCTTCGCGATGCCGCTGGCCGGGGTGCCGGTCGCGGTCAAGGACAACGTCGCCGTCGCCGGTGAGGTCTGCACCGACGGCTCCGCCGCCCGCACCGGGCCGCCGGAGACCCGCGACGCCGAGGTGGTGGGACGGCTGCGCCGGGCCGGGGCGGTCGTCGTCGGCATCACCCGGATGCCGGAGCTGGGCCTCTACGGCGCCACCGACGGGCCCGGCACGGTGACCCGCAACCCGTGGGACACGGCGCGGTCGCCGGCCGGCAGCTCCGGCGGCAGCGCGGCGGCGGTCGCCTCCGGCGCGGTCCCGATCGCCCACGGTAACGACGGCATGGGATCGCTGCGGCTGCCCGCCGCCGCGTGCGGTCTGGTGACGCTCAAGCCCGGCCGGGGCGTGGTGCCCGGCGGCATCGGCGCCGACGACTGGTCCGGCATGGCCGTCAACGGTGCGCTGGCCACCACGGTCGCCGACCTCGCCGTGGCGCACGCCGTGCTGGCGGGGGAGGAGCCCACGCCGCTCGAGGCGCCCGGCCGGCCGCTGCGCTTCGCCGTCTCGACCGGCTCCCCGGTGCCCGGCACGCGCGCCGACGGGCCGGTCCGGGCGGCCGTCGACACGGTGGTCGCGGCCCTCACCGCGGCCGGTCACACCGTCGTCCGCCGCGACCCGCCGATCACCACCGGGGCCGCGGCCGGCGCGCTGGCCCGCTGGATGGCCGGCGCCGCCGACGACGCCGCGCACCTGGGCATCCCGCTGGCCGACCTACAGCCGCGCAGCCGCACGCACGCCCGCGTCGGCCGCGCCGTCCGGGCCGCGGGTCTCGTCCGGCCGGCCACCGCCGACCGGTTCCGCGAGCGGATGGTGGAGTTCTTCGCCGACGTCGATCTGCTGCTCACCCCGGTCGTGACCGGGCCGCCGCTGCCCGCCCGGCCCTGGCACGAGCGCTCGTTCCTGGCGAACGTGACGGCCAACGCGCGCTGGGCGCCGTGGACGGCGGCCTGGAGCCTGGCCGGCCTCCCGGCCCTCGTGCTCCCCGCCGGCACCCGCCCCACGGGGCAGCCGCTGGCGGTCCAGCTGGTCGGCCCCCCGGGGGCCGAGAGGCGACTACTCTGGCTGGCCGGAGAGCTGGAGCGTCGGCTGCCCTGGCGTCGTCATGCCCCGGTCTTCGACCCCGCCGGAGCGTCGTCCCCGGCTCCCGTCTGAGCACCCGGGCGAGCGGCAACGTCGCCGTCGTCACGGATTGCGCCCGGGCGGTGACGGCGTTGTCCGTATCGACATCTCGACACCTCCACCGCGGGCCCGGCGCGACCGGCCGGCCCGGCTGACCGACAGGGATCACATTGGACCGTCTCGTCGTCCGCGGCGCCCGCGAGCACAACCTCAAGGACGTCCACCTCGACCTGCCCCGGGACGCACTGATCGTCTTCACGGGGCTGTCCGGCTCGGGGAAGTCCAGCCTCGCCTTCGACACGATCTTCGCCGAGGGCCAGCGCCGCTACGTCGAGTCGCTGTCGGCCTACGCCCGCCAGTTCCTGGGCCAGATGGACAAGCCCGACGTCGACTTCATCGAGGGCCTCTCGCCGGCCGTCTCGATCGACCAGAAGTCGACCAACCGCAACCCGCGGTCGACCGTCGGCACGATCACCGAGGTCTACGACTACCTCCGGCTGCTGTACGCCCGCGCCGGGCAGCCGCACTGCCCCAACTGCGGCAAGCCGATCTCGCGGCAGACCCCGCAGCAGATCGTCGACCAGGTGCTGGCCATGGAGGAGGGCACCCGCTTCCAGGTGCTCGCGCCCGTCGTCCGGGCCCGCAAGGGCGAGTACGTCGACCTGTTCAGCTCGCTGCAGACGCAGGGCTTCTCCCGCGTCCGCGTCGACGGCGTCGTCCACCAGCTGACCGACCCGCCGAAGCTGAAGAAGCAGGAGAAGCACACGATCGAGGTGATCGTCGACCGGCTCACCGTCAAGGAGAGCGCGAAGCGGCGGCTCACCGACTCGGTGGAGACCGCGCTGGGCCTGGCCGGCGGCCTCGTCGTCCTCGACTTCGTGGACCTCCCCGAGGACGACCCCTACCGCGAGCGCACGTACTCCGAGCACCTCGCGTGCGTGGACGACGGGCTGTCCTTCGAGGCGCTCGAGCCCCGGTCGTTCTCCTTCAACTCTCCGTTCGGCGCCTGCCCCGAGTGCACCGGCATCGGCACCCGCAAGGAGGTCGACCCCGACCTCGTCGTGCCCGACCCGGGGAAGAGCCTGGCCCAGGGTGCGATCGCCCCGTGGGCCTCCTCGATGAGCAACGAGTACTTCACCCGGCTGCTCACCGGTCTCTCCCAGCAGCTCGGCTTCTCCATGGACGACCCGTGGGAGCGGCTGCCGGCCAAGGTGCAGAAGGCCGTGCTGCACGGCTCGCCGGACCAGGTGCACGTCCGCTACCGGAACCGCTACGGCCGCGAGCGCAGCTACTACGCCGCGTTCGAGGGCGTGCTGCCCTTCATCGAGCGGCGGCACGAGGACACCGACAGCGAGTTCATGCGGGACAAGTACGAGGGCTACATGCGCGACGTGCCCTGTCCCGTCTGCCACGGCACCCGGCTCAAGCCCGAGATCCTCGCGGTCAAGCTCAACGGCCGCTCGATCGCCGGGGTCACCGGGCTGTCCATCGGCGAGGCCTCGGAGTGGCTGGGCGCGCTGGAGCTGGGTGAGCGGGAGCGGGCCATCGCCGACCGCGTGCTCCGGGAGATCCAGGCGCGGCTGTCCTTCCTCGTCGACGTCGGCCTCGACTACCTCTCGCTGGACCGGCCGGCCGCCACCCTGGCCGGTGGCGAGGCGCAGCGGATCCGGCTGGCCACCCAGATCGGCTCGGGGCTGGTCGGCGTCCTCTACGTGCTCGACGAGCCCTCCATCGGGCTGCACCAGCGCGACAACACCCGGCTGATCGAGACCCTCGTGCGGCTGCGCGACATGGGCAACACGCTCATCGTCGTCGAGCACGACGAGGACACGATCAAGACCGCCGACTGGGTGGTCGACATCGGCCCCGGCGCCGGCGAGCACGGCGGCGAGGTCGTCGTCAGCGGCACGGTCGAGGAGCTGATGGCCAGCGAGCGGTCGCTGACCGGGCAGTACCTCTCCGGGCGCAAGGAGATCGCCGTCCCGCAGGTGCGCCGCCAGCCCACGCCCGGCCGGGAGCTGGTGGTCAAGGGCGCCCGCGAGCACAACCTCAAGGGCGTCGACGTCACCTTCCCGCTGGGCCTGCTCGTCGCGGTCACCGGCGTCTCGGGCTCGGGCAAGTCCAGCCTGGTCAACGACATCCTGTACACGGTCCTGGCCAACGAACTGAACCGCGCGCGGATGGTGCCCGGCCGGCACCGCACCATCACCGGGCTCGACCAGCTCGACAAGGTCGTGCACGTCGACCAGTCGCCGATCGGCCGCACCCCGCGGTCCAACCCGGCGACCTACACCGGCGTCTGGGACCACGTCCGCAAGCTGTTCGCCAGCACGTCCGAGGCGAAGATCCGCGGCTACCAGCCCGGCCGCTTCTCCTTCAACGTCAAGGGCGGCCGCTGCGAGGCCTGCTCCGGCGACGGCACCCTGAAGATCGAGATGAACTTCCTGCCGGACGTCTACGTGCCGTGCGAGGTGTGCAAGGGCGCCCGGTTCAACCGGGAGACCCTCGAGGTGCACTACAAGGGCAAGACCGTCGCCGAGGTCCTCGACATGCCCATCGAGGAGGCGGCCGACTTCTTCGCCGCCATCCCCGCCATCTCCCGGTACCTGCGCACCCTCACCGAGGTCGGGCTGGGCTACGTCCGGCTCGGCCAGCCGGCGACCACCCTCTCCGGCGGGGAGGCGCAGCGGGTGAAGCTGGCCAGCGAGCTGCAGAAGCGCTCCAACGGCCGCAGCGTCTACGTGCTCGACGAGCCCACGACCGGGCTGCACTTCGAGGACATCCGCAAGCTGCTGATCGTGCTGCAGGGCCTGGTCGACAAGGGCAACTCGGTGATCGTCATCGAGCACAACCTCGACGTCATCAAGAGCGCCGACTGGCTGATCGACATGGGCCCCGAGGGCGGCTTCCGCGGCGGCACGGTCGTCGCCGAGGGGCCGCCGGAGTTCCTCGCCACGGTCCCGGAGAGCCACACCGGCCGCTACCTGGTCCCGATGCTCGACCCCGACGCAGTGGCCGCCGCGGCGGCGCCGAAGAAGCGGGCCCGCAAGAAGGCCAGCTGAGCGGCGGTCGGGCACCGGGCGGGGCCCGGCCCGACCTCCGCAACTCGGTCGACGCCCCGTGACCGGGGTGCCAGCATCGGGGCCGTGGACCTGGTCGCGGCCTCACCGGCGTTCGTCCTCGCCGTGGTGCTGATCGCGGCGTCGCCGGGGCCGGCGGTGGCCCTCGTCCTGCGGCGGGCCGCGCTGCGCGGCTTCCGCGGAGCGGTGCCGACCGTCCTGGGGCTCGAGGCGGGGCTCTACGTGTGGGCCCTGCTGGCCGCTGCGGGTGCCGCCGCCCTGGTGACCGCCTCCGAGGTCGCCTTCCTGGTCCTGCGGGTCGTCGGCGCGGTCGTCCTGGTGTGGTTGGGGCTGCAGGCCTGGCGGGCCGCCTGGCGCGCCCGGAGGTCCCCGATCGAGGCCGGTGCCCCGGCACCGCCGGTCGGCCCCGACCGGCGTGGCCGGTGGACGGCGTTCGGCGAGGGGCTCCTGGTCCAGCTCGCCAACCCCAAGGCCGCCGTCTTCCTCATGGCCTTCTACCCGCAGTTCGTCCCGACCGACCGGCCGTTGTTCGCCACCACCGCGGTGCTGGCGCTGGTCCAGGTGGCCATCGAGACCGCGCTGTACACGGGGCTGGCCGCCGCCGTCGCCCGTGCCGGCGCGTGGTTCCGCCGCCCCGGGGTCCGCAGCCGTCTGGAGGCGGTCAGCGGCACGGTCCTCGTCGGCCTCGGCGTCCGGGTCGCGGCCGCCGACCGGTGAGACCCGGACGTGCTCCGCGGAGGGGCCTGCCACCGACGGGCCGCTGGGCGACGATGGCCGGGTGACGGACGCACAGCGGGACCACGACCTCGTCGTCTACGGCGCCACCGGCTTCGTCGGCCGGCTGCTCGCCGCGTACCTCGCCGGCGCCGCCCCGGCCGGCCTCCGCATCGCGCTGGCCGGCCGGTCCCGCAGCCGGCTCGAGCGGGTGCGCGGTGAGCTGCCGGCGGCCGCCCGCGACTGGCCGCTGGTCGAGGCCGACTCCACCGACGCCGCCTCGCTCGCCGCGCTGGCGGCCTCGACCCGGGTGCTCGCCACGACCGTGGGCCCGTACGCCCGCCACGGCCTGCCGGTGGTCGAGGCCTGCGCCCGGGCCGGCACGCACTACGCCGACCTCACCGGCGAGGTGCTGTTCGTCCGCCGGGCGATCGACGCCACCGACGCGGTCGCCCGCGACACCGGCGCCCGCGTCGTCCACGCCTGCGGCTACGACTCCATCCCCTCCGACCTCTCCGTCCTCCTGCTCGCCGAGCGGGCGCGGGCCGACGGAGCCGGCGGCCTGCGCGACGTGCAGCTGGTCGCCACCGCCCGTGGTGGGTTCAGCGGCGGCACCGTGGACTCCGTCCGCGTCCAGTTCGAGGAGCTGCGCCGCGACGCCGCCGCCCGCCGGCTGGTCGGCGACCCGTTCGCCCTCAGCCCCGACCGCGCCGCCGAGCCCGACACCCGGCAGCCGCGCGACGCCGGTCCGCCGTCGCGCACCCCCGACGGCCGCTGGACGGCACCGTTCGTCATGGCCCCGTTCAACACCCGCGTCGTCCGCCGCAGCAACGCCCTGCAGGACTGGGCGTACGGCCGCGACCTGCGCTACGGCGAGGTGATGGGCTGCGGGCGGGGGATCCCCGGTGCCGCGGCGGCCACCGCGGTCACGGGCGCGCTGGCCGGCTTCGCCGCCGCGATGAGCCTGCCCCCGACCCGGTCCCTCCTGGACCGGGTGCTGCCCGAACCGGGCACCGGCCCCGGCGAGCGGACCCGGGCCCGCGGCTGGTTCCGCATGGAGGTCGACGCGACCACCGGGAGCGGACGCCGCTACCGCGCCACCGCCGCCGGACAGGGCGACCCCGGCTACGCCGCCACCGCCGTCATGCTGGGCGAGACCGTCCTCGGCCTGGCCCTGGACGGCGACCGGCTGCCCGACCGGGCCGGGTCGCTCACCCCCGCCACCGCGCTCGGGCCCGTGCTGGTCGAGCGCCTGCGCGCCGCCGGGCACACCTACGAGGTCGCGGAGACGTGAGCCCTTCGACCGGGGACGCCGGGCTTGAGCGGAGGGCGACCCACGCCCTACCCTCCGTGTGATCCACGTCACGCCGCGGTCGCGGTGTGGCGGGTCCCCGATCGAGGAGGCGCCGGTGACCGCGCTCACGCCCGACTGTGACCCGGACCTGTCGAACTGCGGCTCGCCGACGTCCCCGGGGGGCGGCGTGCGGTCCGCGGTCGTCCTCCTCGCCCTGGTGGCGATCGGCGCGCTCGCGGTCACCGGCGAGGCGGTGCCGGGCGCGGTCGCCGTCCTGGCCGGCGGCGTGGGCGTGCTCTCGGCCCTCGTGCTGGCCCGGCGGGCGGTGCGGCTCGCCGGGCGGGCCGGTGCCGCCGTCCTGGCGCACGGGCCGTGGGCCGGGGCGGTGCACCGCTCACGCCCGGTCGGCTGACCGCGGCGAGCCGCCCCCGGACCTGCGCGGGCGGCCGTGGACGGGCAGGCTGACCGGCGACGACGCCGTCCGAGGAGGCCAGCCCGATGACCAGCCCCGCTCCCGTCACCTGGATCGACGCCCGCGACGGCGCCCGGCTGGCCGAGCGCCGCTGGACGCCCGACGGCCCGGTGCGGGGGGCCGTCCAGCTGGTGCACGGGCTCTCCGAGCACGCCGGGCGGTACGAGCGGCTGGCCGGCGCGCTGACCGCCCAGGGGTTCGCCGTGGCCGCGCTCGACCAGCGCGGGCACGGGCTCAGCGCGGAGTCCACCGGCGCCGGCGGCTTCGGCGAGGGGGCCACGAGCGACGCCGTCCTCGACGACGTCCGCGACCTGGGGGAGCGGCTGGCCGCCGACCACCCCGGCGTCCCGCGCTTCCTGCTCGGCCACTCGCTGGGCTCGGCGGTCGCGCTGGCCTCCGCCGAGCGGGACGGCGCGGACCTGGCCGGCCTGGTGCTGTCCGGCCCGATCGGCGTCGCGCCCCAGCTGGCCGAGGCGGTGCCGCAGCTGGAGGCGGCCGTCGCCGGCGGCATGGGGGACCAGCCGATGGACGCCCTCGGCGCCTTCAACGCGCCCTTCGAGCCCGCCCGCACGCCCTACGACTGGCTCACCCGCGACCCGGCGGAGGTCGACGCCTACCTCGCCGACCCGCTGTGCGGCGACGACGTCCCGCCCACGTACCGCTACGGCGCCGGGATGTTCGCGCTGGTCACCCACGCGGCCAGCCCCGAGGGCGTGGCGGGGCTCCCCGACGGGCTGCCGGTGCTGCTGCTGGCCGGGCAGTGCGACCCGGTCGGCGGGACCGACGCCGCCCAGGTCGCCGCGCTGGCCGACCTGCTGCGCGACCGCGGCCTGCCGGTGGAGCTGCGGGTCTACCCCGACGCCCGGCACGAGGTCTTCAACGAGACCAACCGCGACGAGGTGACCGGCGACCTGCTCGCCTGGCTGGGGGCCCGGCTCGGCGGCTGACCGGCGTCCGGATCACACCGGTGTCATCTGGTCGGCGAACCGTCGTCCGGCCCACCTAACCTGGGGTACATGCCCGACCCGTCCACGTACCGACCGGCGGTCGGCAGCATCCCGGAGTCACCCGGCGTCTACAAGTTCCGCGACCCCAACGGCCGGGTCGTCTACGTCGGCAAGGCCAAGAGCCTCCGGCAGCGGCTGAACAGCTACTTCGCCGACGTGGCGGGCTTGCACCCGCGCACCCGGCAGATGGTGACGACGGCGGCCAGCGTCGAGTGGACCGTCGTGGGCACCGAGGTCGAGGCCCTCCAGCTCGAGTACAACTGGATCAAGGAGTTCGACCCGCGGTTCAACGTCCGCTACCGCGACGACAAGAGCTACCCGTCGCTGGCCGTGACCCTGAACGAGGAGTACCCGCGGCTGCAGGTGATGCGCGGCCCGAAGAAGAAGGGCGTGCGCTACTTCGGCCCGTACGCGCACGCCTGGGCGATCCGCGAGACGCTCGACACCCTCACCCGGGTCTTCCCGGCCCGCACCTGCTCCAACGGCGTCTTCAAGCGCGCGGGGCAGATCGGCCGCCCGTGCCTGCTCGGCTACATCGGCAAGTGCGCCGCCCCCTGCGTCGGCCGGGTCTCCGCCGAGGAGCACCGGGAGATCGTCGACGGCTTCGTCGAGTTCATGGCCGGCCGCACCGACCAGATGGTCCGCCGCCTGGAGCGCGAGATGGCCGCCGCGGCCGAGGCGATGGAGTACGAGAAGGCCGCCCGGCTGCGCGACGACCTCGGCGCCCTCAAGCGGGCGATGGAGAAGCAGGCCGTCGTCCTCGGGGACGGCACCGACGCCGACGTCGTCGCCTTCGCCCAGGACGAGCTCGAGGCCTCGGTGCAGGTCTTCCACGTCCGCGGCGGGCGGGTGCGCGGCCAGCGCGGCTGGATCGTCGACAAGGTCGAGGAGGTCACCACCGGCGAGCTGGTCGAGCAGTTCTTGCTGCAGGTCTACGGCGGCGTCGACGAGGCGACCGGCGTCGGCGAGGCCGGGGAGGCGGTGCCCCGGGAGGTGCTGGTCCCCGAGCTGCCCGACGACGCCGACGTCTACGAGGAGCTGCTCAGCGAGCTCCGCGGCAGCCGCGTCAGCCTCCGGGTGCCGCAGCGCGGCGACAAGCGGGCCCTGCTGGAGACGGTGGAGCGCAACGCCAAGGAGGCCTTCGCCCGGCACCGGGTCAAGCGGGCCAGCGACCTCACGGCGCGCTCGCTGGCGCTCTCGGAGCTGCAGGAGGCGCTCGAGCTGCCCGAGGCGCCGCTGCGGATCGAGTGCATCGACATCTCGCACGTCCAGCAGACCAACGTCGTGGCGTCGATGGTGGTCTTCGAGGACGGGCTGGCGAAGAAGTCGGACTACCGCCGCTTCTCGGTCCACCAGGGCACCGACGACACCGCGGCGATGGCCGAGGTCGTCCGCCGCCGGTTCGCCCGCCACCTCAAGGAGGAGGCCGACCGCCGCGACGAGCAGGGGATCGCCGCGGAGGAGGGCCGGCCGCGCAGGTTCGCCTACCCGCCGAACCTGCTCGTGGTCGACGGCGGTGCGCCACAGGTCGCCGCGGCCGCCCGGTCGCTCGACGAGCTCGGCGTCGTCGACGTCGCCGTGTGCGGCCTGGCCAAGCGGATGGAGGAGGTGTGGCTGCCCGGGGAGTCGGACCCGGTCATCCTGCCGCGCACCTCCGAGGCGCTGTACCTGCTGCAGCGGGTCCGCGACGAGGCGCACCGCTTCGCGATCACCTACCACCGGCAGAAGCGGTCCACCAGCATGCTGGTCTCCCTGTTGGACGACGTCCCCGGTCTCGGGGAGTCGCGGCGGAAGGCGTTGATGAAGCAGTTCGGGTCCCTCAAGCGGCTGCGTGCCGCCACCGTCGAGGAGCTGATGGCCGTGCCGGGCATCGGCCGGCGGACGGCGGAGGCCGTGCTGGCGGCGGTGGCACAGCCGGAGGCGGGGGAGGCGACGGCCCCGGCGCACGCGGACGACGACGCCGCGGAGGAGACCGTCGAGACGACGACCGCCCCGGCCGGCCCGGCCGAGCGCGGCACCCCCCGCAGCGGCTCCGGCGCCACCGCCGAGGTCGGACTGGTGGTCTCGTGAGCGAACGGGTCGAGACCGCACCCCAGGACGCCGCACCCCAGGACACCGCACCCCAGGACGCCGTACAGGAGACCGACCACCGGGACACCGCCCACCTCGAGGTGCCTCCCGGCACGCCGGGCCACCCGCACAGCGACGTCCCTCCGCCGCTGGACCCGTCGTCCACCGAGACCCAGCCCCTGGACGTCGTCGTCGTCACCGGGCTCTCCGGCGCCGGCAAGAACAGCGCCGGGCGGGTGCTGGAGGACCTCGGCTGGTTCGTCGTCGACAACCTGCCGCCGGCGCTGCTGCTGCCGATGGTCGAGCTCGGCGCGCGCGGCGACGTCCGCCGGTTCGCCGCCGTCGTCGACGTGCGCAGCCGGGCCTTCTCCAGCGACCTGCAGGAGGCGATCCGGGTGCTCGCCGAGGCCGGCCACCGCCCGCGGGTGGTCTACGTGCACGCGCGCGACGAGGTGCTGGTCCGCCGCTACGAGTCCAACCGCCGGGAGCACCCGCTGCAGGGCAGCGGCACGCTCACCGACGGCATCACCGAGGAACGGGCGCTGCTGACCGGCATCGCCGGCGAGGCCGACCTCTGGGTCGACACCAGCGACCTCAACGTCCACCAGCTGCGCGCCACGCTGGAGAACGCCTTCGCCCGCGAGGGCAAGACGCCGCCGCTGACCGCGACGGTGCTCAGCTTCGGGTTCAAGTACGGCCTGCCGCTGGACGCCGACCTCGTCGTCGACGCCCGCTTCCTGCCCAACCCGCACTGGCTGCCCGACCTGCGCCCGCACACCGGCCAGGACCCGGACGTGCGCGACTACGTCCTCGGCCAGGAGGACGCCCGGCCCTTCCTCGACCGCTACACCGACGTGCTGCGGCTGCTCATCCCCGGCTACCGCCGCGAGGGCAAGCGGTACCTCACCCTCGCCGTGGGCTGCACCGGCGGCAAGCACCGCAGCGTCGCCATCGCCGAGGAGTTCGCCCGCCGGCTGCGCGCGGACGGCGTCGACGCCGCCGTCCAGCACCGCGACCTGGGCCGCGAGTAGTGGGCGCCGCGGAGTCCGTCCGGCCCGCCGGCGCGGACGGGACCGGGGTCCGGCCGCTGCGGGTCGTCGCCTTCGGCGGGGGCCACGGCCTGGCCGCCGCGCTCGCCGCCTGGCGCCGGATCACGCCGGACCTCACCGCGGTCGTGACCGTCGCCGACGACGGTGGCTCCTCCGGGAGGATCCGCCGGGAGATGCCCGTGCTGCCCCCCGGGGACCTGCGCATGGCCCTGGCCGCCCTGGCCGGCGAGCGCGAGGACACCCGGCAGCTGGCGGCGCTGCTGCAGCACCGCCTCGGCGGCACGGGCGTCCTGGCCGGCCACTCGGTGGGCAACCTGGTGCTCACCGGCCTGACCGAGATGCACGGCGGGGACACCGTCCGCGCGCTGGACGACGTGTGCCGGCTGCTCGGCGCCTGCGGGCGGGTGCTGCCGATGGCCGACGTCCCGCTCGACCTGGTCGCCCAGGTGGAGAGCGCCGACCCCGACGACCCGGTCCGCACCCGCACGATCCGCGGGCAGTCGGCGATCGCCGCGACCCCCGGCCGGGTGCGCCACATCCTCGTCGCGCCGGCCGACCCGCCGGTGCACCCCGCCGTCCTCGACGCCATCGCCACGGCCGACGTCGTCTCCCTCGGCCCGGGCTCCTGGTACACCTCCGTGCTGCCGCACCTGCTGGTGCCGCGGCTGCGCGCCGCGCTCGCCGCGAGCAGCGCCCGGGTGGTCGTCGTCCTCAACCTCGAACCCCAGCCGGGGGAGACCGACGGCTTCTCGCCGGAGGAGCACCTGACCGTCCTGCAGGGCCATCTCGGCGGAGTGGCATTGCACACGGTGATCGCCGATGAGGAATCGGTGGTTGACCGCTGTGGTCTCCTGTCTGCGGTACGTGAGTGCGGTGCCGAGCTCGTGCTGGCCCGGGTCGCCGAGGACGGTGGCGTGCCGCGGCACGACCCGGCGCGCCTGGCCGGAGCTCTCCGCCAGGCGCTCGGGACGCGGCAGGGCATGGACGAACGCGAGCCGGTACCGCAACCTCACGTACCGGATCCGGTACGAGGGGGAGACGAAGGGAACGCCGCACATGGGGCTGGTTGAGCCCGGGGGAACGTGGGGGTGGACGGCATGGCGATGACGGCCATGGTCAAGGACGAGCTGTCGCGCGTGGAGTGCACGAAGACCTCCGAGCGCAAGGCGGAGGTCACCGCGCTGCTGCGGTTCAGCGGCGGCCTGCACATCGTCGGTGGCCGGGTGGTCATCGAGGCCGAGCTGGACACCGGGTCGGTGGCCCGTCGCCTGCGTCGCGACATCAGTGAGGTCTACGGCTACACCAGCGGAGTGAGCGTGCTGGCCGGCGGCAACATCCGCCGCGGGGTGCGCTACCTGGTCCGCATCGCCAAGCACGGCGAGGGCCTGGCCCGGCAGACCGGGCTGGTCGACCAGCGCGGTCGTCCGGTCCGCGGGCTGCCGCCGTCGGTGGTCAGCGGTGGGATCAACGACGCCGAGGCCGCCTGGCGGGGGGCCTTCCTGGCGCACGGCTCGCTGACCGAGCCGGGCCGGTCCTCCTCGCTGGAGGTCACCTGCCCGGGGCCCGAGGCCGCGATGGCGCTGGTGGGTGCGGCCCGCCGGCTGGGCATCGCCGCGAAGGCCCGCGAGGTCCGCGGCGCCGACCGGGTGGTCGTGCGGGACGGCGACGCGATCAGCGCGCTGCTGACCCGGATGGGCGCCCACGACGCGGTGCTGGCCTGGGAGGAGCGGCGGATGCGCCGCGAGGTCCGGGCGACCGCCAACCGGCTGGCCAACTTCGACGACGCCAACCTGCGCCGCTCCGCCCGCGCCGCGGTCGCCGCCAGCGCCCGCGTGGAGCGGGCGCTGGAGATCCTCGACGGCGACGCTCCCGAGCACCTGCTCGTCGCGGGCCGGCTGCGGCTCGAGCACGGCCAGGCCTCGCTGGAGGAGCTGGGGCAGCGCGCCGAGCCGCCGATGACCAAGGACGCCGTCGCGGGCCGGATCCGCCGGCTGCTGGCCATGGCCGACAAGCGCGCCAAGGACCTCGGCATCCCGGACACCGAGTCCGTCGTCACCGAGGACATGCTGACCCAGTAGCCGGAGGACCCCGCCCTCCGCAGGCCCAGGGTGGGACCCGGGACGGGGCCGTTCCCGCCGGTCACCAGGGGCGCCCCCCGCGGCCGCGGGGGGCGCCCCTCACCCGATCGGGTGACGGGCCTCCAGCCGGTCGAGCCGGGCGTCGATGCCCGGCTCACGGGGCGTGCGACCCGGACGGCGTCCTCCTCGACGTCGACCCGGCTGCCGTGCGGAAGCTGGGGCGGCTGCGCCCCGAGCTCACCGGTGAGCTGGTCGCGGCCGGCCGGTGGGGGACGTGGCCGGTCCCCGCGCGGTCGCGGCCTCCGACACCACGGCAGGCCGGGGCGGCCCCCTGGTCGCCGCCGTCCGGCACCTGCTCGACGGCGACGACGTCGGCCTCAGCGTGAGCATGCGTCGCCGTCCGCCCCGCGGGGGGCAGCGCCGCGGCCGCGCTGCCGCAGGCCGCCGACCAGGCGCTCGACACCGCCGAGGCCACCGGACGGGACCGGGTCGTGGCCGCGGTCCCCGGCGGTCCCGACGGGGCGCACGTCCCCGTTGCGGGCGGCGCCGGGGTCGCGGAGCCGGTGCCCGGCTGCTGAGCCTCGACCGGACGGCCGGGGTGCTGGCCGATAGGGTCGTCGCAGATCGCGGCCGCGCGCCCGCGCGGCCGACCGAGGCGACAGACCGATCGAGCACATGGAGGGTCAGCTGTGACCGTACGGGTGGGCATCAACGGCTTCGGCCGGATCGGACGCAACTTCTGGCGGGCCGCCGCGGCCAGCGGCAAGGACATCGAGATCGTGGCGGTGAACGACCTCACCAGCCCCGAGGTCCTCGCGCACCTGCTCAAGTACGACAGCATCCTGGGCGTGCTGTCCGAGGACGTCGCCGCCGACGGCGAGGGCATCAAGATCAGCGGCAGCACCATGAAGGTGCTCTCCGAGCGCGACCCGGCCAACCTGCCGTGGGGCGACCTGGGCGTCGACGTCGTCGTCGAGTCCACCGGCTTCTTCACCAAGGCCGACGACGCGCGCAAGCACGTGGACGCCGGCGGCGCCAAGAAGGTCGTCATCTCCGCGCCGGCCACCGGCGACGACCTGACCATCGTCATGGGCGTCAACCATGACAAGTACGACGGCTCGCAGACGATCATCAGCAACGCGTCCTGCACGACGAACTGCCTGGCCCCGCTGGCCAAGGTGCTCAACGACAGCTTCGGCATCGAGCGCGGTCTCATGACCACGATCCACGCCTACACCGCCGACCAGAACCTGCAGGACGGCCCGCACAAGGACCTCCGTCGTGCCCGCGCCGCCGCGCTCAACATGGTCCCGACCTCGACCGGTGCGGCCAAGGCGATCGGGCTGGTCCTGCCCGAGCTCAACGGCAAGCTCGACGGCTACGCGGTCCGCGTCCCGGTGCCCACCGGCTCGGCGACCGACCTCACCGTGCAGCTCTCCCGCGAGGTGCCGGCCGACGAGATCGACGCCGCCTACCGCGAGGCCGCCTCGGGCCCGCTGGCCGGCATCCTCAAGTACACCGACGCCCCGATCGTCTCCTCCGACATCGTCACCGACCCGGCCAGCTGCATCTACGACAGCAAGCTGACCAAGGTCTTCGGCCCGATGGCCAAGGTGCTCGGTTGGTACGACAACGAGTGGGGCTACTCGAACCGCCTGGTCGACTCCGTCGAGCTCGTCGGCCGCTCGCTGTAACGATGCGGACCCTCGACGACCTGCTCGCCGAGGGCGTCTCGGGTCGGCGCGTGTTCCTGCGCGCCGACCTGAACGTCCCGCTGGACAAGTCCACCCGGGCCATCACCGACGACGGCCGGATCCGCGCCAGCCTGCCCACGCTGCAGGCGCTGCGCGACGCCGGCGCCCGCGTCGTGGTCGCGGCCCACCTGGGCCGGCCCAAGGGCGCACCGGACCCGCAGTACTCGCTGGCGCCGGTCGCCGCGCGGCTCGGGGAGCTGCTCGGCGCCGACGTCCCGCTGGCGACCGACGTCGCCGGGGAGGACGCCCGGACCCGGGCCGGGGCGCTCGGCGACGGCGACGTCCTGCTGCTGGAGAACGTGCGCTTCGAGGCCGCCGAGACGTCGAAGGACGACGCCGAGCGGGGCGAGCTGGCCGACCGGTTCGCCGCCCTCGCCGACGTCTTCGTCGACGACGCGTTCGGCGCGGTGCACCGCAAGCACGCCTCGGTGTACGACGTGGCGCTGCGGCTGCCGCACGTCGCCGGGCGGCTGGTGGCCACCGAGCTCGACGTGCTGACCCGGCTGACCCGGGACCCCGAGCGGCCCTACGTCGTGGTGCTCGGCGGCTCGAAGGTCAGCGACAAGCTCGCCGTCATCGAGGCGCTGCTGCCCAAGGTCGACCGGCTGCTGGTCGGCGGGGGGATGTGCTTCACCTTCCTCGCCGCCCAGGACCACGGCGTCGGGAAGTCGCTGCTGGAGGCCGACCAGGTCGAGACTTGCCGGCGGCTGCTGGCCGAGGCGGGGGAGCGGATCGTGCTGCCGCTCGACGTGGTCTGCGCGCCGGAGTTCAGCGCCGAGGTGGAGACGACCACCGTCCCCGTCGACCAGATCCCGGACGACCAGATGGGCCTGGACGTCGGCCCGCGCACGGTGGAGGCCTTCGGCCGCGAGCTGGGCGGTGCCCGCACCGTCTTCTGGAACGGCCCGATGGGCGTCTTCGAGCTCAGCACCTTCCAGGCCGGCACCCGCGGGGTGGCCGAGGCGGTGGGCGCGGTCGACGGCCTGTCGGTCGTCGGCGGCGGCGACTCCGCCGCCGCGGTGCGCCAGCTCGGCCTCGACGAGGCCGCCTACGGCCACATCAGCACCGGCGGTGGCGCGTCGCTGGAGTACCTCGAGGGCCGGGAGCTGCCCGGCCTCGCGGTGCTGGCCGACTGACCGAGGAGGACGGACGTGGCACGCAGGGGCACTCCCGCACGCCGTGGGGGACGCCGGCCGCTCATCGCCGGCAACTGGAAGATGAACCTCACCCACCTCGAGGCGATCGGCCTGGTGCAGAAGCTGGCCTTCAGCCTCAAGGAGCCCGAGCTGGAGGCCGCCGAGGTCGTCGTCCTGCCGCCGTTCACCGCGCTGCGCAGCGTGCAGACGCTGGTGACCGGCGACAAGCTCGGGATCGGCTACGGCGCTCAGGACCTCTCGACGCAGGACTCCGGCGCCTACACCGGCGAGGTCAGCGGCGCGATGCTCGCGGCGCTGGCCTGCCGCTACGTCGTCGTGGGCCACTCCGAGCGGCGCGCGCTGCACGGTGAGGACGACGCCGTGGTGGCCGCGAAGGTGCAGGCGGCGCTGCGGCACGGGCTGGTGCCGATCCTCTGCGTGGGGGAGGGGCTGGAGGTCCGCCGGGCCGGCGAGCACGTCGCGCACTGCACCACCCAGCTCGACGCCGCGCTCGAGGGGCTGACCGCCGAGCAGCTCACGAGCCCGGGGGAGGGGACCGGCATCGTGATCGCGTACGAGCCGGTGTGGGCGATCGGCACCGGCGAGGTCGCCACGCCCGAGGACGCCCAGGAGGTGTGCGGTGCCGTACGGTCACGGCTCGCCGAGCGTTTCGGCGCGGAGACCGCCGGGATCGTCCGTATCCTCTACGGCGGGTCGGTGAAGGCCGCGAACACGGCCGGGATCCTGGCCGGGCCGGACGTCGACGGTGCACTCGTCGGCGGTGCCAGCCTGGACGGCGACGAGTTCGCGCAGATCTGTCGGACAGCCGCCGACGTCGGCTGACCGCCGCCGCCGGACGGGCGGGGAGCGGGTGGGGTTGGACAGCACGCTGGAGCGGGGCCCCGCCTGGGCGCGGGGCACCCGCGGCCGGGTGGCCGGCATCGCCGCCGTCGTCCTGCTGGTGGTCGGGGTGGCGGTCAGCTGCGCCAACGCCGGTGAGGACAGCTCCACGCTCCCCGTCTTCGGCGGCGGCCCGGACACCGGCGTCACCGGCGTCCGGGCGCCGTCCGAGGCCACCGGCGGCACGTTGCGGGTGGTGACCGGCGAGGTCGACAACCTCGACCCGCAGCGCTCCTACCTCCCCGGCGTGTGGAACCTCATGCGGCTCTACACCCGCACGCTGGTCAGCTACTCCTCCGAGCCCGGCCGCACCGGCGAGCTGGTGCCCGACCTCGCGACGGACCTCGGCACCACGCCGGACGGCGGCACGACCTGGACGTTCACGCTCCGCGAGGGCGTCCGCTTCGAGACCGGCGCGCCGATCACCTCGCGCGACGTCAAGTACGGCATCGAGCGCTCGTTCGCCTCGGACGTCGTCGTCGGCGGCCCCACCCGCGTGGTCGAGCTGCTCGACGACCCGGAGAACCCCTACGCCGGGCCGTACCAGGACGAGACCCCCGGCCGGCTGGGGCTGGCCTCGGTCGAGACCCCCGACGACCGCACGATCACCTTCCGGCTGCGCTCGCCGCAGCCGGACTTCCCGTACGTCATGGGGCTGCCCTCGAGCAGCCCGGTCCCGGCCGACAGCGACACCGGCGCCGACTACGGCGGCGACCCGGTGTCCTCCGGCCCGTACGCGGTCGCCACGCGCGACGACGTCACCGGCATCGTGCTCGAGCGCAACCCGCAGTGGGATCCGGCGACCGACGAGGTCCGCACCGCGCTGCCCGACCGGGTCGTCGTGCGCACCGGGCTGACCGGCGTGGAGCGCGACCAGGCGCTGCTGGCCGGGTCCGCCGACGTCGACATCTCCGGCGCCGGCATCCAGGCCCCGACGACGGCCCGGCTGGGTGAGGACACCGGCGGCGACGTCCCGCTGGTCGACCGCATCGACGAGGTGACGAACAACGTCGTCCGGCTGCTCGCGCTGCCGACGGACGTCGCGCCGTTCGACGACCCGGCCTGCCGGGCCGCGGTCGCCGCCGTGGTGGACCGCGTCGCGGTGCAGGAGGTGCTCGGCGGGCCGACGGAGGCCGTGCGCACCTCGCAGCTGTGGCCGCGCGGTGTGGAGGACGGGCCGGAGGAACCCGACCCGACGCCCGACCCGGCCGCGGCGCAGGAGGCCCTGACCACCTGCGGGCAGCCGGAGGGCTTCGACACCGTGCTCGCCGTCCCGGACGCCCCCACCGGTGTGGCCGTCGCCGAGGAGGTGGCCGAGCAGCTGTCGCGCGTCGGCATCCGGGCCGAGGTCCGCCCACTCGACGCGCCCAGCTTCTACGCCACCGAGGTGGGCAACCCCGACCGGGTCCGCGACAACGGCATCGGCATCGTGCTGGCCACCTGGACCGCCGACTTCCCGACCCCCGGCTCGTTCCTCGTCCCGCTGGTCGACGGCCGGTCGGTGAGCACCGTCGGCAACACCAACTTCGCCCGGCTCGCCGATCCCGGGATCGACGGACTCATCGACGCGGCGCGCGCGGCCGCCGGCGACCCGGAGGCCGCCCGCGCCGCCTGGCGGGAGGTGGCGACCGCCGCCACCGCCACCGGCGCGTACGTGCCGCTCGCCGAGTCGCGGGTGCAGCTGCTGGCCGGCCAGCGGTTGCGCAACGGCGTGGTGATGGGCCCGTACACGAGCTACGACCTGGCGACCGCCGGCGTCCGCTGACAGCGCGGGGGCATCGCAGCGAGCGCCAGCGAGCGAGGAGCGGACCCGGGCGCGGGAGCGGACCGTGTGCACAGCCGCTGACCGCCCGGGGACGCGGGCGGCCGGGGACGGTCGGCTCGACGGCCTCCCGCGGCCGGTCGGTTACCCTCGGGGCATGGTCGAGCTGGTCCTCAACGTGCTGCTGGTGCTCACCAGCGTGCTCCTCGTGGTGCTGATCCTGCTGCACCGCGGCAAGGGCGGGGGCCTGTCCTCGATGTTCGGCGGTGCGGTCTCCTCGCAGCTGTCCGGCTCCTCGGTGGTGGAGAAGAACCTCAACCGGCTGACCGTCTTCATCGGCCTGATCTGGACGGTCTGCATCATCGCCCTGGGCATCCTGCTCAAGGTCTGAACGAGGACCCCGTCCTCGCCCCATCCCTCGCGCGCTCGGGGCGGTGCCCAGGACGGGGCCGTTCCAGCACGTCACCAGGTTCGCGGCGAGCCTCTGACGAGGCCGTTCAGCACGCCCAGCGCTCGCCTCGGCGTCCGGTGAATGCCGAGGTCACCGGGACCAAAGTCCTCTCCGTGGCAAGATCCAGGTTCTAGACTGCCCCGGCGGCCACTCGTCGCCGCAGATCGCCGAGACGCGCAGGGGGCACTGGTGGCTGGTGGTAACGCGATCCGGGGGACGCGGGTGGGAGCGGGCCCGATGGGCGAGGCCGAGCGCGGGGAGGCAGCGCCCCGCCGGCGGGTGCCGTTCTGGTGCGCCCAGGGCCACGAGACGCAGGTGTCCTTCGCCTCCGACGCCGAGGTACCCGAGCTGTGGGACTGCCCCCGCTGCGGCCTCCCGGCCGGCCAGGACCAGGCGGCGCCGCCCCCCGCACCGCGCACCGAGCCCTACAAGACCCACCTGGCCTACGTCCGCGAGCGGCGCAGCGACGCCGACGGTGACGCCCTCCTCGAGGAGGCGCTGGCCAAGCTGCGGGCCCGCCGCGGCGCCTGAGAGCGGACCCGGGACCCTGCAGGGGCCAGGGTCCCGGACGGGCCACCCCTGAGGCCCCGTCCTACTCGCGCGGCGGTCGCGGCTGGGGCACGGTCGTCCAGACCACCCAGGCCGCCCGCTCCCAGTTCCAGTAGCACCCCCGGTGCCCGGGCGGTGCCACGGGGACGACCTCCCGCACCGGACGAGGCGTGCGGCGGGCAGCGGGGGCGGGGCGCGTCATCGCGGGCTCCACGGGGAGGGCCGGCGGCCGGGTGGCTGCGGTCGCGGACCGCAGTCTGCTCGCCGCCCGGCCTCCCCGCCAGGGTCGCCGGACCCCGGCTCAGCTCCGCCCGTCGAGCTCCGCAGCGGCCTCGGCGTCCAGCAACCACCGGGTGGCCCGGCGTCCGTGCACCCCGGCCGCAGGCAGCTCGTCCGGCGTCGTGCCGGCGGTCAGCGCCCGCGCCACGGCCGGTGCCTTCGCCGAGCCGGAGACGAGCAGCCACACCTCCTCGGCCGCGTTGATCGCAGGGAAGCCCAGGCTGACCCGGGTGGGTGGCGGCTTGGGGCAATCGCGCACCGCGACCACCGTGCGCTCGTCGGAGACCGCAGGCGTCCCCGGGAAGATCGACGCCACGTGCCCCTCCGGGCCCATGCCCAGCAGCAGCACGTCGATGCGGGGGAGCGCCCCGCCCTCCGGTGCCGCGGCGGCCAGCTGCTCGGCGTACCAGGCGGCGGCGTCCTCGGGCTCGGCGAACCCGGCGTCCGAGGCCGGCATCGCGTGCACCCGCTCCGCCGGGACGCCGGCCGGGTCCAGCAGTGCCCGCCGCGCGCCGAGCTCGTTGCGCTCGTCGTCGTCGGCCGGGACCCAGCGCTCGTCGCCCCACCAGACGTCGACGGCGGTCCAGTCGACCCGCTCCCGCGCCGGCTCGCGGACCAGGTCGGCGACCCGCTCGAGGACGGCGGTGCCGATGCCCCCGCCGGTGAGGACGACCGACGCCGTCCCGTGCACCGCCTGCGCCGCGGCCAGCCGGGCGACCAGCGCCGTGGCGACCGCGCGGGCCAGCCGGTCGGCGTCGGGCTCGACGACGACGTCCGGGACGGGCCGGCCCTCCTCGGCCAGCCGGGCGGCGATCCGGTCCCCGGGAGGCAGCGTCACGGGACGGCCTGCCCGGCGTCGCGGGCGCCCTGGTCGGGGTCGTCCACGCCCTGCTGGGCCACCTCGTCGGTGCCCTCCGAGTCCGGTGGGACGGCGGGGAGCGTCTGCCCGCCGCTGCCGGCGTTCTCCTCGGCGGGGTCGAACCACACGTACTCGCGCACGGGGGAGCGGTACGCCAGGTCCGGGACGCCGGTCGTGGCCTCCAGCGCGTCGGCGAACGGCTCGTCGGGGTCCAGCCGGCGCAGCTCCTCACCGACCAGGTCGCCGAGCTGCCGGTCGGGCAGGGCCACGGTCGCCTCGGGCCGGTAGGGCTGGTGGATGACCGCGCCGCCGCGCCGGGTGGCCTCCACCCGCACCTGCTCGTCCTGGTCGAGCTCCAGCACCACGGCCGAGACGCCGCTGGGGCCGGGGCGTCGCTCGCCGGACACCACCGGGATCGCGCAGCCGCAGCGCGCGCTCAGCCAGCCGGCCAGCAGCAGCGCAGTCGCGTGCCCCGGGTCGCCCTCCACCCGGCCGCCGAGCACCCGGACGGCGTCCCCACGGCGCCCGGAGACCGAGTCGACCGTCGAGGTGAGCGTGGACCGCCACGGCGTGCTGCGGGTCCAGGCCAGGTCGGTGTCGCCGGGCGCGTAGTCCTCGGCGCGGGCGCGCAGCGCGGCCAGCTGGTCCTCGGCCAGCGAGCTGTCGGTGATCCGCCGGTCGGCGATCACCGCCAGCGCGTCGGTGGCCAGCTGGTCCGGCGGGGTGCCGTGCCACCAGGTCACCACGGGGGCGTCGGCGGCCAGCAGCGGCAGCACGACCGACTCGGCGTGCAGCGCCAACCGGCCGTACATGCGCATGACCACGGCCTCGCCCGGGCCCAGCCGCCCGCCGATCAGCACCTCGGCGTCCAGCCGCGGCGTCGGCGCCTCGATCTGCCGGCGGACGACGATCAGCAGCCGGCAGGGGTGCTGCTCGGCGGCGGCGGTCGCGGCCTCCTCGGCCTCGGCCACCCGGTTCTCGTCGGCCACGACCACGAGGGTCAGCGCGACGCCGGAGAGCACCGCGCCGCCGGTGCGCCGCTGCGCCGCGAGCTCCTTGACCACCGCGGAGCCGGTGGTGTCCCACAGGGTCGTCATCGGGTTCCCTCCCGTCGGGCGGCGGTAGCCGGTACCCGCCTCACGGACGCCGCCACCGGCGGCCCTCGGCGGCGAGCATCTCGTCGGCCGCCCGCGGCCCCCACTCGCCGGCCCGGTACGGCTGCGGCGTCGTCCCGGCCCAGAACTCCTCGAGCGGGTCGATCACCGACCACGAGGCCTCGACCTCGGCGTTGCGGGGGAACAGCGTGGCGTCCCCGAGCAGGACGTCCAGCAGCAGCCGCTCGTACGCCTCGGGGCTGGCCTCGGTGAACTGCTCGCCGTAGAGGAAGTCCATCGACACGTCGCGGACCTCCATCACGCTGCCGGGAACCTTCGACCCGAACTTAAGGGTCACTCCCTCGTCGGGCTGCACGCGCACGACCAGCTGGTTGTGGCCCAGCTCCTCGGTGTCGGTGTCGGCGAAGGGCAGGTGCGGCGCGCGCTTGAACACCAGCGCGATCTCGGTGACCCGCCGCGGCAGCCGCTTGCCGGTGCGCAGGTAGAACGGCACGCCCGCCCAGCGCCGGGTCTCCACGCCCAGCCGGACGGCGGCGTAGGTCTCGGTGCTGGAGTGCGGGTCGACGCCCTCCTCCTGCCGGTAGCCGGTGGCCCGCTGGCCGGCCAGCCACCCCTGCTCGTACTGGCCGCGGACGGCGAAGGTCGAGAGGTCCTCGGGCAGCGAGATCGCGCGCAGCACCTTGAGCTTCTCGGTGCGGATCTCCTCGGCGGAGAACTCGACCGGCTCCTCCATCGCGGTGAGCGCGAGCAGCTGCAGCAGGTGGTTCTGCAGCACGTCCCGGGCGGCGCCGGTCTGCTCGTAGAACTGCGCCCGCCCGCCGATGCCGACGTCCTCGGCCATGGTGATCTGCACCGAGTCGACGTGGTGGCCGTTCCAGACCGGCTCGAACAGCTCGTTGGCGAACCGCAGCGCCATCAGGTTCTGGACGGTCTCCTTGCCCAGGTAGTGGTCGATGCGGAAGACGTCCTCGGCGGTGAACACGGAGTCGACGAGCTCGTTCAGCTCCCTGCTGGAGGCCAGGTCGGTGCCGAACGGCTTCTCCACCACGACCCGGCGCCACCGTCCGGGGGTGCTGTCGGCCATGCCGGTGCGCTGCATCTGCTTGAGCACGACCGGGAACATCGCCGGCGGGATGGACAGGTAGAACGCCGCGTTGCCGCCGATGCCGTGGCTGCCCTCGAGCTCGCCGAGGGTCGCGGCCAGCTCGTCGAAGGCGTTGTCGTCGTCGAAGGAGCCCTGCACGAAGCGCACGCTGCCGGCCAGCCGCTCCCAGACCTCCTCCCGCCACGGGGTCCGGGCGGCCTTGCGGGCGGCGTCGCGGGCCAGCTCGGCGAAGTCCTCGTCACCCCAGTCACGGCGCGCGAAGCCCAGCAGGGCGAAGTTGGTGGGCAGCAGCCCGCGGTTGGCCAGGTCGTAGACGGCCGGGAGGAGCTTCTTGCGGGCGAGGTCCCCGGTGATGCCGAAGACGACCAGGGCGCAGGGCTCGGGTACGCGGGGCAGCCGCCGGTCCCGCGGATCGCGCAGCGGGTTGGGAATCATGTCCGTCCTCGAGGTCGGGAGGGACCCGCGCTCCGGCGCGGCGGTGCACCGGGCGACGGGAGCGTGCGGGAACTGCGTCGATTCTCCGTCTCCGCGGCGGATCCGCGCGGCGAGCGGCCTCCCGCGGCGCGGCGGACCACGGACCGGGAGCCCCCGCTCGGCTCCCGGCCGACGGAGCGGGGCCCCGCGCACCCGCCGACCAGGCGGGGTGCGCGGGGCCCCGGGGGTCAGGCCTTGTCCTCCAGCTGGGTCCGCACCGACTCGGTCAGCTCGTCCCACGAGTCGACGAACTTCTGCACGCCCTCGTCCTCCAGCACGCGGAAGACGTCGTCGAGGTCGACCCCGGCGTCGGCGATGGCCTTCATCGTGGCCGCGGCGTCGTCGTAGGTCTTCTGCACCGGGGTGCCCGGGCTGCCGTGGTCGGCGTAGGCCTTGAGCGTCTTCTCCGGCATCGTGTTGACGGTGCCGGGGGCGATGAGCTCGCTGACGTAGAGCGTGTCGGCGTACTCGGGGTTCTTCACGCCGGTCGAGGCCCACAGCGGCCGCTGCGGGCGGGCGCCCTTGGCCTCCAGCGCCTGCCAGCGGTCGGAGGAGAAGACCTCCTCGTAGGCCTGGTAGGCCAGCTGGGCGTTGGCCAGGGCCGCCTTGCCCTTGAGCTGGTCGGCGCCGGCCTTCTCCAGCCGCTTGTCGATCTCGGTGTCGACGCGGGACACGAAGAACGACGCCACCGAGGCGATGCCGGACAGGTCGGCGTCGGCGTCCTCGGCCAGCCGCTGCTCCAGCCCGGCGAGGTAGGCGTCCATGACCGCCCGGTACCGCTCGAGGCTGAAGATGAGGGTGACGTTGACGCTGATGCCCCGCGCGATGGACGTCGTGATGGCCGGCAGGCCGGCCTCCGTCGCCGGGATCTTGATGAACAGGTTGGGCCGGTCGACCAGCCACCACAGGTGCGCCGCCTCGGCCGCGGTGGCGTCGGTGTCGTGCGCCAGGCCGGGGGCGACCTCCAGCGACACCCGGCCGTCGCCGGGCTGCCGCTGCCCGACCGGCGCGAGCAGGTCGCAGGCGTCCCGGACGTCGGAGGCGGTGATGGTGCGCAGCGCCTCCTCGACGCTGACCCTGCGCACCGCGAGGGCGTGCAGCTGGTCGTCGTAGGACTCCGACCCGCTGATCGCCGCGGCGAAGATGGTCGGGTTGGTCGTGACGCCGACGACGGAGTACTCGTCGACCAGGGACTGCAGGTTGCCGCTGCGGATGCGGTCGCGGGAGAGGTCGTCGAGCCAGACGGCGACCCCCGCCGACGACAGCTCGGCCAGCTTCTCGTTCTCTGCCATGTCAGGTCCTCCTGGTGAGGTGCTGGAACGGCCACCCTCCAGGGTCCCGCGCCGAGCCTGCGGGGCGTGGGAGGAAGGGTGGTCCTTCATCGGTCGCCGGTGGGGTGGGGGAGGCCCCCGGTGGCTGCAACCGGGCCGGCGGGGACGGCGTTCCCCGCCCGCGCGGCCTCCATCGACTCGCGGGCAGCGGCGACGACGGCCTCGTCGGTGAGGCCGAACTGCTCGTAGAGGACGGAGTAGGCGGCGCTGGCCCCGTAGTGGGTCAGGCCGACGATCCGGCCGGCGTCGCCGACGAACTCGCGCCACCCCATGGGCACGCCGGCCTCGACGCTGACCCGGGCGCGGACGGTGGGCGGCAGGACCTCGTCCTTGTAGGCCTGGTCCTGGTCGGCGAACCACTCGACGCAGGGCACCGAGACGACCCGGGTGGGCACGCCGTCGGCCTCCAGGCGCTCGCGCGCCGCGACGGCGATCTGCACCTCGGAGCCGGTGCCGAGCAGGATCACCTCGGGGCTGCCGTTCGACGCCTCGGCCAGGACGTAGGCCCCGCGGGCGACACCCTCGGCGGAGCCGAACTCCGAGCGGTCGAACACCGGCAGGTTCTGCCGCGACAGCAGCAGGCCGGCCGGGCGGTCGTTGTTCTCCAGCACGGTCCGCCAGGCGACGGCGACCTCGTTGGCGTCGGCCGGGCGGACGACGTCCAGGCCGGGGATGGCCCGCAGCGCCGCGACGTGCTCGATCGGCTGGTGGGTCGGGCCGTCCTCGCCCAGGCCGATGGAGTCGTGCGTCCAGACGTAGGTGACCGGCAGCTGCATGAGCGCGGCCAGCCGCACCGCGCCGCGCATGTAGTCGGAGAAGGTGAGGAAGGTGCCGCCGTAGACGCGGGTGCCGCCGTGCAGCGCGATGCCGTTCATGATCGCGCCCATCCCGTGCTCCCGGACGCCGAAGTGCAGCGTGCGCCCGTACGGCCCGCCCGACCACATCTTGGTCTGGCGGTCGGCCGGCAGGAACGACGGTTCGCCCTTGACCGCGGTGTTGTTGCTCTCCGCGAGGTCGGCCGAGCCGCCCCACAGCTCGGGCACCACCGGGTACAGCGCGGCGAGCACCTCGCCGGAGGCCTTGCGGGTGGCCACGCCTTTCGGGTCGGCGTCCCAGCTCGGGAGGTCCGCGCCGAAGCCCTCGGGCAGGGTGCGGGTGCGCATCCGGTCGAGCAGTGCCGCCGCGTCGGCGTTGTCCCGCGCCCAGGCGGCGAACCGCTCGTCCCACGCGGCGCGCTCCTTGCGGCCCTCCTCGACGACCGAGCGGGCGTGGGCGAGGACCTCCTCGTCGACGTCGAAGGTCTTGTCCGGGTCGAAGCCGAGGACCTCCTTGGTGGCGCGCACCTCGTCGTCGCCGAGCGCCGAGCCGTGCGCCGCGCCGGTGTTCTGCTTGTTCGGCGCCGGCCAGGCGATGATCGTGCGGAGCACGACGAGCGAGGGCCGGCCGGTCTCGGCCTTGGCCGCCGCGAACGCGGCGTCGACCGCGGCGAGGTCCTCACCGTCGTCGACGTGCTGCACGTGCCAGCCGTAGGCCTCGTAGCGCTTGCCGACGTCCTCGGTGAAGGCGACGTTCGTGTCGTCCTCGATGGAGATGTGGTTGTCGTCGTAGACGAGCACCAGGTTGCCCAGCTGCTGCGTGCCGGCCAGGGACGACGCCTCGCCGCTGACGCCCTCCTCCATGTCGCCGTCGGAGGCGAAGCACCAGACGGTGTGGTCGAAGAGGCTCTCGCCCTCGGGGGCGTCGGGGTCGAACAGGCCGCGCTCGCGGCGGGCGGCCATCGCCATCCCGACGGCGTTGCCGACGCCCTGGCCCAGCGGACCGGTCGTCGTCTCCACGCCGGGGGTGTGGTTGACCTCGGGGTGGCCCGGGGTCCTCGAGCCCCAGGTGCGCAGCGCCTCCAGGTCCTCCAGCTCCAGGCCGTAGCCGGAGAGGTAGAGCTGGATGTAGAGGGTCAGGCTCGAGTGGCCCATGGACAGCACGAAGCGGTCGCGGGCGATCCAGTTCGGGTCGCTGGGGTCGTGCCGGAGCCACTTGTGGAAGAGCAGGTAGGCGGTGGGGGCCATGCTCATCGCCGTCCCCGGGTGGCCGTTGCCCACCTTCTGGACGGCGTCCATCGCCAGCACACGGGCGGTGTCGATGGCGCGGCGGTCGAGCTCCCCGAAGCCCTCCGGGAGTGTCGGGTGCGGCTGGCGCGGGTCGCCGGTGGGTGCGTCGGTGGCGGCCTCGGCCGGGGCCTCGGCCTCGGTGCCCTTCGTCGCGTCGTCGGTGGTCATCGGTCTGTCGTGCTCCCTCGGGTCGGCCGTGCGGGACCCGCCCGGGCGATCAGCGGCGACCTGTCGGACCCGGGCGGACGGCGGTGCCTGGCCCCAGCGACCGGCCTCGCGTCAGTCACGGCCCGGCTGCTCCTCACCAGGACGCACCGTCGTCGTCGACGTCGGCCCTACCCGCTGGGTGCGCAGCACCAACGTGATCGACCCTAGTGGTCTGCACGGGGGAGGAGACCCTGGTCATGCCGACCGTGGGCAGGGGTGGCCGCGGGCTACAGTTGGTCCGTTCTCCCGTCCCCGGTCGAAAGGGACCCCGTGCTGTCCAGGTGCCCGGTGGTGCCCTGTGCGCGCGCCGACTCCCCGTCGGTGGCCGCCCGGTGACGACGCTCTCCGAACGCCCGACGGTCCAGGCCCGCCGGCTGTCGGCCACGCTGCGCGCCTACGTCGCGCTGACCAAGCCACGGATCATCGAGCTGTTGCTGGTCACCACCCTGCCGGCGATGATGCTGGCCTCCGGCGGGCTGCCGTCGTGGGAGCTGCTCCTGGCCACGATGGCCGGCGGCACCCTCGCCGCGGCCGCGGCCAACGTCGTCAACTGCTGGTACGACCGCGACATCGACCGGCTCATGCACCGCACCGAGCGGCGCCCGCTGGTGACCGGCGAGGTCACCCCGCGGGCCGCGCTCGTGTTCGGCCTGGTGCTGTCCGTGCTGTCGGTCGCGCTGCTGTACGCGACGACGACGCCGCTCGCGGCCCTGCTGGCCGCGGGGGCGATCTTCTACTACGCCGTCCTCTACACCATGGTGTTCAAGCGGTACACCCGCCGCAGCACCGAGTTCGGCGGGGTGCCGGGGGCGGCGCCGGTGCTCATCGGCTGGGCGGCGGTCACCGGCACGCTGGCCTGGCCGGCGGTGGTGTTCTTCGGCGTCGTCTTCTGCTGGCAGATGCCGCACTTCTGGGCCCTCGCCATGCGGTTCCGCGCCGACTACGCGCGCGCCGACGTCCCGATGCTCCCGGTGGTGGCCGCTCCGCTGTCGGTCGGGCGGCAGACCGTCGTCTGGACCTGGCTGACCGTCGTCGTCTCGCTGCTGCTGTGGCCCGTGGCCGACGGCTTCGGGATCGGCTGGGTCTACACGGTCGCCGCGGCCGCGCTGGGGCTGTGGTTCGTCGTCGAGGCGCACCGGCTGCTGCGGCGCATCCGCGCGGGTGCGGAGACCAGACCGATGCAGCTGTTCCACGTCTCGATCACCTACATGACCCTGCTCTCCATCGCGATCATCGTCGACGTCCTGGTCTGAGCCGGACGACCCCGCCCCGGCGGGGGCGCAGGCGGGGCCGCCCCCGGAGGCCGGCGACCCCGAGCTCCTGGTGACCGGCCTGGCGGGCGGCTCGGGCAGCACGGTCGGTCCCGACGGTGCGCTGTACGTGCCCGAACCCGTCTCGGGCGAGGTGACCCGGATCGACCCGGGCACCGGGCGACGACGGTCGTCGCCTCGTGCCTGCCCCGGCAGGTGCTGGTGGGGGACGCCGGCGGCGCCACGGACGTCGCGTTCCTCGGCTCGTCGATGTACGCCCTCACCTCGATGGTCAGCGAGGACGTCGGTGGCACCGAGGTGACCGGCGTCCTCCGCGTCGAGGACGACGCCTGCGAGGTCGTCGCCGACATCGGCGCGTGGACGATGGAGAACCCGCCGCCCCCGGACTTCGACTTCTTCGTGCCCACGGGTGTGCCGTACGCGACGGAGGCGTACGAGGGCGGCTTCCTGGTCACCGACGGGCACGCCAACCGCCTGCTGCAGGTCACCCTCGTCGCCTCGGGTGGACGGTTGCTCGTCGACGTGGAGACCGGCCGGGACGCGCTGTACGCGCTCGCGCAGGGCGACTTCCCCGAGGGCGCGCTGGAGGGGTCACCGGCCCTGCCGGACACCGGTCAGCTGCTCGTGGCGAACCGGGATGGCGGCTTCGACGTGGTCGCCGCCGGACTGGACCGCCCGACGTCGATGGAGGTCGTCCACGGGAACGCCTACGTGGTCACCTACGACGGTGAGGTCTGGCGGATCGAGGACCTGCCCGGCGGCCGGCACCGCTGACGCGGCCGGGCTCCGCTGGTGAGACGGGTCGGCCGGCCACGAGCGGTGGGGCTGCTCGCGCCGAGGGAGCCGGTCGGCTCTCGGCACGCCGGAGCGCCCACGGGGCACGCCCGTGGGACCCCGGATCGCGGAGCAGGGCCCCGTTGACGCTGGGCGGACTCCTGCGCTGTTCCCGCCGCCCTCGCGCTCGTGCACCAGCGCAAGGGCGTGGGAAGCAGCGCGAGAGGGGCCCGCGCTCGTCAGCGAGTGGCGGATGCCGGGACCTGTGAGGTGCTCAGCGGGGCCTCGGACGCCGGGCCGCGCACCGACCACACCAGCCGGGCGGTCCACACCGTCACCAGCACCGCGCCCAGCATGTGCAGCAGCACCAGCACGACCGGCAGGTGCGTGAAGTACTGCACGAAGCCGATCACGCCCTGCAGCAACTGGATGACGAGCAGGTCGCGGGCGGCACGGCGGACCCGGCCCGGGGCGTCGGTGGCGTGGAGGGCCACCAGCAGGGCGATCGTGAGGCCCACGAGCAGGAAGACGACGTCGGCGTGCAGCTGGCTGACCAGCTCGATGTCGAAGCCCATCCGGTCGCCGGTCGGGACGTCGTTCGCGTCGACGTCGCCGCTGTGCGGGCCGCTGCCCGTGACGATCGTCCCCAGCACCAGCACGGCCGCGGTGACCGCGGCGATCCCGCCGACCAGCAGGGCGATCGGACGGCGGACCAGCGGCTGACCCACCCCGGGCTCCCGGGACCGCAGCCACAGCACCGTGGCCACTGCGGTCAGGACGACGGAGACCAGGAAGTGGACCGCCACCGTCCACGGGTTGAGCCCCGTCAGCACCGTGACGCCGCCGATGGCCGCCTGGGCCGGGATGCCGAGGAAGGCCAGCACGGCCAGCGGGCGCAGGTCGCGCCGGGGCGAGCGGAAGACCGCCACGAGCAGGGCGACGGCGACGGCCGTGAGGACGAAGGTCAGCAGCCGGTTGCCGAACTCGATGACGCCGTGCCCGGCGAGCTCGGGGGTCGTGACGAAGCTCTCCTCGGTGCACCGCGGCCAGGTCGGGCAGCCGAGCCCCGAGCCGGTGAGCCGGACGACGCCGCCGGTGACGATGATCGCGCCGTTGGCGACCACGTTGGCCAGGGCCAGACGCGAGATGGCAGCGGGGGAGAAGGCGGTGGGGAGGACCGGCACGGGCCGATGCTAGCCGCGCGGACGGACGCTCCTCGGTTCGCCGAGAGCGGAGCGCGGGGCGGAAGGACGGGCCGCTGTCCTGCGCTGTACGCGACGCGAGCGGCCGAGTCGCCGCCACCGGTGTCGGTGCGCCCACCCGGGTAAGGGAGCCGCAGCGGGAACGCCCCGCGAGTCGCTCCCCGAGTCCCGCGGGACCTCCCGGGCGCCCCACCGACCGATCCGATCCCCTGGACGTGAGGCATGACCACCCCCTTCTTCCCGGGGCCCTACGGGAGCCCCTTCGACGACTTCTTCGCCCGGTACCTGGGCGGGGAGCAGCGCACGCCGCGGCAGCGCGTCGACATCACCCAGTTCCTCAGCCAGCAGGCGCGGGAGCTGGTCAACGCGGCCGCGCGCGAGGCGGTGTCCACCGGCAGCGCCGACCTGGACACCGAGCACCTGCTGTGGGCCATGACGGGCGACGAGACCACCCGCCAGTTCCTGTCCCGCTCCGGCACCGACCCCGACCGGCTGCGTGCCGAGCTCGAGCAGCAGCTCACCCGGGGCGAGCCCCGGAACGAGTCGCCGTCCCTCACCCCGGCCGCCAAGCGCGCCCTGCTCGACGCCCACCGCGTCTCCCGCGCCCTCGGCTCCACCTACATCGGCCCCGAGCACCTGCTGTTCGCCCTCGCGGTCAACCCGGACTCCCCGGGCGGGCGGCTGCTGCGGGAGCGCGGCGTCACGCCGGAGGCGCTGCAGCAGGTCGCCATGGGCGGCGGCCAGCCCGGCGGCGGGCGCCCCGGCGGCCCCGGGCAGGGCCAGTCGAGCACCCCGACGCTCGACGAGTACGGCCGCGACCTGACCGAGATGGCCCGCAACGGCCAGATCGACCCGGTGATCGGCCGGGAGGCCGAGATCGAGCAGACCGTCGAGGTGCTCTCCCGGCGGCGCAAGAACAACCCGGTGCTCATCGGCGAGGCCGGCGTCGGCAAGACCGCGATCGTCGAGGGCATCGCGGCCCAGATCGTCGAGGGCGACGTCCCGGAGACGCTGCGCGGACGGCGGCTGGTCGAGCTGGACCTCACCGGCCTGGTGGCCGGCACCCGCTACCGCGGTGACTTCGAGGAGCGGCTCAAGAAGATCATGGACGAGATCCGCGAGCACAGCGACGAGGTCATCGTCTTCATCGACGAGCTGCACACCGTCGTCGGCGCGGGCGCCTCGGAGGGCTCCGGCGGCGCGGGCAACATGCTCAAGCCGGCCCTGGCCCGCGGGGAGCTGCACATCATCGGCGCGACGACGCTCGACGAGTACCGCCGCAACATCGAGAAGGACGCCGCCCTGGAGCGCCGGTTCCAGCCCATCCTGGTCAGCGAGCCCGACGTCGAGGACACCGTGCAGATCCTCTGCGGGCTGCGGGACCGGTACGAGGCCCACCACGAGGTGCGCTTCACCGACGACGCGATCCGGGCCGCGGTGGAGCTCTCGGACCGCTACGTCACCGACCGCCACCTGCCGGACAAGGCCATCGACCTCATCGACCAGGCCGGCGCCCGGGTCCGCCGGCGGGTGAAGACCCCGCCCACCGACCTGCGCGGGCTGGAGCAGGAGGTCGAGCGGCTGCAGCGGGAGAAGGACCAGGCCGTCGCCGCCGAGCAGTACGAGCGCGCCTCCGAGCTGCGCGACCAGCTCAGCGCGGCCCAGGAGCGGCTGGAGCAGGCCCGCACCGGCGGCGGGCAGTCCGGCCCGGGTGGGTCGGGTGTGCCGGAGGTCGGCGTCGAGGACATCGCCGAGGTGGTCTCCCGGGCCACCGGCATCCCGGTCAGCCAGCTCACGCAGGAGGAGGTGCAGCGGCTGCTGCAGCTCGAGGAGCACCTGCACCAGCGGGTCGTCGGCCAGGAGGACGCCGTCCGGGTGGTCGCCGAGGCGGTGCGCCGCTCGCGCGTCGGCCTGGGCGACCCCGACCGGCCGATCGGCAGCTTCCTGTTCCTCGGGCCCACCGGCGTCGGCAAGACCGAGCTGGCGCGGGCGCTGGCCGAGGCGCTCTTCGGTGACGAGGACCGGATGATCCGGCTGGACATGAGCGAGTTCCAGGAGCGGCACACGGTCAGCCGGCTGGTGGGCTCCCCGCCCGGGTACGTGGGCTACGAGGACGCCGGCCAGCTCACCGAGGCGGTGCGCCGCCGTCCCTACTCGGTCGTGCTGCTCGACGAGATCGAGAAGGCGCACCCCGACGTCTTCAACACCCTGCTGCAGGTGCTCGACGACGGCCGGCTCACCGACTCGCAGGGCCGCACGGTGGACTTCAAGAACACCGTGCTGATCATGACCAGCAACCTGGGGTCGGAGCTGATCCAGGGCCGCAACACCCCGCTGGGCTTCGGCTCCGGCGACGGCGCGGCCGCCGACGCCGGGCTGCGCGAGCGGCTGATGCGGCGGCTGCGCGAGCAGTTCCGGCCGGAGTTCCTCAACCGCATCGACGAGATCGTGGTCTTCCAGCAGCTGGAGACCGAGCAGCTGGCCCGGATCACCCGGCTGCTGCTCGACGAGACGCGCCGTCGGCTGGCGGCCCAGGACATCGAGGTGGCCTTCACCGACGAGGCGGTCACCTGGATCGCCGAGCACGGGTTCGAGCCGCAGTTCGGCGCCCGGCCGCTGCGCCGCGCCATCCAGCGAGAGGTCGACAACCCGCTGGCGCGGCTGCTGCTCGACGGCCGCCTGGAGCGGGGCCGGCGGGTCACCGTCGGCGTCCGGGACGGCCGGCTGGACTTCGCCGTCGACCAGCCCGCGCCGGCGGGCGTGTAGCCACCGGACGTGTTCCCGGTCACACGGCCGGCGGGGGAGGTGTGCCGCACCGCTCCCGCCGGCCCGGCCGCGGCTCCGGCTCAGGCCAGGGTCCGTGCCCGGCTTAGGTTGCCCTTGCTTGCACGCCGCCGGAATTAGGTGAGACTCGTGTTGTGGAAAGCAGTGCGGTGCAGGTCGGCGGCGGGGCGAGCAACCCGTCGCGCCCCTCGCCGTCCGCCGAGGACGGGCGCACGCGGCACCGCGTCACCGCCCTGCTGCTCGAGCACGGTCCGCAGACCGCGACCGAGCTCGCCGGGCGGCTGGGGGTCTCGCCGACCGCCGTCCGCCGGCACCTCGACGCGCTGGTGTCCACCGGCCGTGTCGAGGAGCGGCAGGGTGGGGCGGGGACCAGCAGAGCGCCCCGGGGCCGGGGCCGCCCGGCCCGGCTGTTCCACCTCACCGACGCCGGCCGCTCGGCGTTCCCGCACGCCTACGACGACCTGGCGCTGACCGCGCTGCGGTTCGTCGCGGCGCAGGGCGGGCCGGACGCCGTCCGCGCGGTGGCCGAGGCCCAGCTCGCCGGGCTGGAGCAGCGCTGCTCGGCCGCGGTGGAAACCGTGCCGGGGCCGCCGGTCGACCGCGCCCAGGCCCTGGCCGCGGCGCTCACGGCCGAGGGCTACGCTGCGTCGGCCTCGGCGATCTCGGGTGGCGGCCAGCTGTGCCAGCACCACTGCCCGGTCGCGCACGTGGCGGCGGAGTTCCCGCAGCTGTGCGAGGTCGAGACGGCCGTGATCGGCCGGCTCGTCGGCACGCACGTGCAGCGGCTGGCCACGATCGCCCACGGCGACGGGGTGTGCACCACGCACATCCCGGGGCCGGTCCGCCGCACCGACCCGTGGCCCGGTCCAGAGGCTCACCCCGAGCGCGCGCGGGGTGGGGACCGGGTCCTTGCTCACACGCGCGCGGGGAACAGATCGGGCCCCGCGAGCCCTGTACCGGACGAGCGCGCGGCGCACCGGCTCCGAGCCGGCGGGCGCACCGCACCGTCCACCAGCAGCACCCCCACGAACGACCGGGAGAGGACGCCCGCATGACCAGCACCCAGCAGCCGGTGACCGGCACGCCGCTGACGCAGGACGAGCAGATCGAGCAGCTCGGCCGCTACCAGTACGGCTGGGCCGACGCCGACGTCGCCGGGGCCTCCGCCCGCCGCGGCCTGGACGAGGACGTCGTCCGGGACATCTCCCG
Organism: Geodermatophilus sp. SYSU D00779; assembly: GCF_054050595.1. NCBI lineage: Bacteria > Bacillati > Actinomycetota > Actinomycetes > Geodermatophilales > Geodermatophilaceae > Geodermatophilus > Geodermatophilus sp. SYSU D00779. Next base: position 114,007 of record NZ_JBJGZQ010000009.1, on the reverse strand, counting down.
CCGCAAGAACGAGCCCGAGTGGATGCTCGAGCGGCGGCTCAAGGCCCTCAAGCTGTTCGGCCGCAAGCCGATGCCCGACTGGGGTTCGGACCTGTCCGGGATCGACTTCCAGAACATCAAGTACTTCGTGCGCTCGACCGAGGCCCAGGCGACCTCGTGGGAGGAGCTGCCCGAGGACATCAAGAACACCTACGACAAGCTGGGCATCCCGGAGGCCGAGAAGCAGCGGCTCGTCGCCGGTGTCGCGGCGCAGTACGAGTCCGAGGTCGTCTACCACAAGATCCGTGAGGACCTCGAGGAGCAGGGTGTCGTCTTCCTCGACACCGACACCGCCCTCAAGGAGCACGAGGACATCTTCCGGGAGTACTTCGGCTCGGTGATCCCCTCGGGCGACAACAAGTTCGCCGCCCTGAACACCGCCGTCTGGTCGGGCGGCTCGTTCATCTACGTGCCGAAGGGCGTGCACGTCGAGATCCCGCTGCAGGCCTACTTCCGGATCAACACCGAGAACATGGGCCAGTTCGAGCGGACGCTGATCATCGTCGACGAGGGCGCCTACGTGCACTACGTCGAGGGCTGCACCGCGCCGATCTACAAGTCGGACTCGCTGCACTCCGCGGTCGTCGAGATCATCGTCAAGAAGAACGCCCGCTGCCGGTACACGACCATCCAGAACTGGTCGAACAACGTCTACAACCTGGTCACCAAGCGGGCGATCGCCCACGAGGGCGCGACCATGGAGTGGGTCGACGGCAACCTGGGCTCCAAGGTCACCATGAAGTACCCGGCGGTCTGGATGACCGGGGAGCACGCCAAGGGCGAGGTGCTCTCCATCGCCTTCGCCGGTGAGGGCCAGCACCAGGACGCCGGCGCCAAGATGGTGCACGCCGCGCCGAACACCTCCTCGACCATCGTGTCCAAGTCCGTCGCCCGCGGCGGCGGCCGCACGTCCTACCGCGGCCTGGTCCAGGTCGACGAGGGCGCGCACGGCTCGAAGTCGACGGTGAAGTGCGACGCGCTGCTGGTCGACACGATCAGCCGGTCGGACACCTACCCCTACGTCGACGTCCGCGAGGACGACGTCGCGATGGGCCACGAGGCGACCGTCTCCCGGGTCAGCGAGGACCAGCTCTTCTACCTGATGAGCCGCGGGCTGTCCGAGGACGAGGCGATGGCGATGGTGGTCCGCGGGTTCGTGGAGCCGATCGCCCGCGAGCTCCCGATGGAGTACGCCCTCGAGCTGAACCGCCTGATCGAACTGCAGATGGAAGGTGCCGTCGGCTGATGCCGTCCGACAACACGCCCAGCAACACCACGGGCCTGACCACGGAGTCGGCCACCCTCGCCGGCGAGCTGTTCGGCGAGGGGGTCGGCGCCCAGGCCGGCCCGCCCACCACCCCGGCCGCCGGCACCGGCACCGCCGGGCAGGCCGCGCCGGGTGCGCACTCGCACGGTGGCCCGGCACCGACCGGCTCGCCGGCCGAGCGGTTCACCTCGACCGACCCGGACGCCTTCGGCGTGCCCACCGGCCGCGAGGAGACCTGGCGCTTCACCCCGATGAAGCGGATCCGCCCGCTGCTGGACGGCGCCCCGTCGGACGCCCACCTGCAGTGGGACACCGACCTGCCCGAGGGCGTCGAGCTCACCAGCGTCGAGGTCGACGACCCGCTGCTCAAGGGCCTGCCCGAGCCGGTCGACCGCCTCGCCGCGCTGGCCCGGCAGCGCAGCGGCGGGGCCGCCGTCGTCCGCGTGCCGGCCGAGGCCCAGCTGGACCGCCCGGTCACGGTGCGGCTGTCGGGCACCGGCTCGGACGACGTCGTCTGGGGCCAGCTGGTGATCGAGGTCGGGGCCTTCGCCCAGGCGACGGTGGTCCTCGACCACAGCGGCCTGGCCAGGTACGCCGGCGGCATCGCCGTCCTCGTCGGTGACGGCGCGCACGTCAACCTCGTCTCGGTGCAGGACTGGGCGCCCGGTGCCGTCCACGGCGCGCAGTACGACGCCGTCGTCGGCCGTGACGCGACCTATCAGCAGGTCGTGGCCACCCTCGGCGGCGACCTGGTCCGGCTGGTCAGCAACGTGCAGTACGCCGGTCCCGGCGGGACGGCGGAGCTCTTCGGCGTCTACTTCTCCGACGAGACCCAGCACCAGGAGCACCGGCTCTGGGTGGACCACGCGGTGCCCAACTGCACCAGCAACGTGCTCTACAAGGGCGCGCTGCAGGGCGAGGGCGCGCGCACGGTGTGGATCGGTGACGTCCGGATCCGCCCCGCGGCCACCGGCACCGACACCTACGAGCTGAACCGCAACCTGGTGCTCACCGACGGCGCCCGCGCCGACTCGGTGCCCAACCTGGAGATCGAGACCGGCGAGATCGTCGGCGCCGGCCACGCCAGCGCCACCGGCCGGTTCGACGACGAGCAGCTGTTCTACCTCTGCTCCCGGGGCATCGACGCCGAGACCGCGCGCCGCCTGGTCGTCCGCGGCTTTTTCGCCGACGTCGTCCAGCGCATCGGCATCGACGAGCTGCAGGACCGGCTCATGCGCACCATCGAGACCCGTCTCGGTGCGCTGCCGGGCCTGGACGAGCAGCCGGTCGAGGTGGCCTGACCCATGGCCTTCGAGCGGGTCTGCGCGCTCTCCGAGGTGCCCGAGAACGGCGCCCTGCGGGTCGAGCTGGACGACATCGACATCGCCGTCGTCCGGTTCGAGGGGGAGGTGTACGCCCTCCAGGACGTCTGCTCCCACGCCGAGGTCCCGCTGTCGGAGGGCGACGTCGAGGAGCTCGACGGCGCCCCCACCATCGAGTGCTGGCTGCACGGGTCCTGCTTCGACCTGCGCACCGGCGAGCCCACCAACCTGCCGGCCACCGAGCCGGTCGACGTCTACCCGGTCCGCGTGGAGGGGGAGGACGTGCTCGTCGACACCGAAGCCGACGGCCGCCTCCCGCTCGCGGCCGGCAACTGAGGAGCGAGAAGAGAAGTGTCCGTTCTGGAGATCCGCGACCTGCACGTCAGCGTGGGGGAGGGTGACGACGCCAAGGAGATCCTCAAGGGCGTCGACCTGACCGTCCGCTCGGGCGAGACGCACGCGATCATGGGGCCGAACGGGTCGGGCAAGTCGACCCTGGCCTACTCGATCGCCGGCCACCCGAAGTACACGATCACCGGCGGCACGGTGACCCTCGACGGCGAGGACGTCCTCGCCATGAGCGTCGACGAGCGCGCCCGCGCCGGCCTGTTCCTGGCCATGCAGTACCCGGTCGAGGTCCCCGGCGTCTCGGTCTCGAACTTCCTGCGGACCGCGGCCACCGCGGTCAAGGGCGAGGCCCCCAAGCTGCGCACCTGGGTCAAGGACGTCAAGAGCGAGATGGACCTGCTCGAGATGGACTCCGCCTTCGCCGAGCGGAACGTCAACGAGGGCTTCTCCGGCGGTGAGAAGAAGCGCCACGAGATCCTGCAGATGCGGCTGCTCAAGCCCGCCATCGCGATCCTCGACGAGACCGACTCCGGCCTCGACGTCGACGCGCTGCGGGTCGTCTCCGAGGGCGTCAACCGCACCCGCGAGGAGGGCGACGTCGGCGTCCTGCTGATCACCCACTACACGCGCATCCTGCGCTACATCACGCCCGACTTCGTGCACGTGTTCGTCAACGGCCGGATCGCCGAGGAGGGCGGCCCGGAGCTGGCGGAGAAGCTGGAGAACGAGGGCTACGCCGCCTACATCAAGGGCTCGAAGGAGACTGCGAAGGCATGACCCAGACCGTCTCGCGTCCCGAAGTCGGGGCGCAGAAGGCGCCCCTGCCTCTGGACGTCGAGGCGATCCGGGCGGACTTCCCGATCCTGTCCCGCACCGTGCGGGACGGGAAGCGGCTGGTCTACCTGGACTCCGGGGCCACCTCGCAGAAGCCGCTCAGCGTGCTCGACGCCGAGCGTGACTTCTACCTGACCTGCAACGCCGCGCCGCACCGGGGCGCGCACCAGCTCGCCGAGGAGGCGACCGCCCGCTACGAGGCGGCCCGCGCCACCATCGGGGCGTTCATCGGGGCGCCGGCCGAGGAGGTCGTGTTCACCCGCAACAGCACCGAGGCGATCAACCTGGTCGCCTACGCGCTGTCGAACGCGGCCACGGCCAAGGAGGAGCAGTTCCGGCGGTACGCCGTCGGGCAGGGCGACGAGATCGTCGTCACCGAGATGGAGCACCACGCCAACCTGGTGCCCTGGCAGCAGCTGTGCGAGCGCACCGGCGCCACGCTGCGCTGGCTCGGGCTGACCGACGACGGCCGCCTCGACCTCTCCGACCTCGGCACCGTGGTCAACGAGCGGACGAAGCTGGTCGCGGTCACCCAGCAGTCGAACATCCTCGGCACGATCAACCCGCTCGAGGACATCGTCGCCCGGGCCCGCGAGGTCGGTGCCCTGGTGCTGGTCGACGGCGCGCAGTCGGTGCCGCACCAGCCGGTCGACGTCACCACCCTGGGCGCGGACTTCCTGGTGTTCTCCGGGCACAAGATGCTCGGGCCGACGGGCATCGGCGTCCTGTGGGGCCGCTACGAGGTGCTGGACGCGCTGCCGCCCTTCCTCACCGGCGGCTCGATGATCGAGGTCGTGCGCATGGAGGGCAGCACCTTCATGCCGCCGCCGCAGCGCTTCGAGGCCGGCGTCCCCATGACCGCGCAGGCGATCGGGCTCGCTGCCGCCGTCGAGTACCTGCAGCAGCTCGGCATGGACCGGGTGCAGGCGCACGAGGAGGCGCTCACCGCCTACGCGCTGGAGAAGCTGGCCGAGATCCCCGGCGTCACGGTGATCGGCCCGCCCGACACCGTCGCCCGCGGCGGTGCGATCTCCTTCACCGTCGAGGGCATCCACCCGCACGACGTCGGCCAGGTCCTCGACGACCTCGGCGTCGAGGTGCGGGTCGGCCACCACTGCGCCTGGCCGGTGGTGCGCCGCTACGGCGTCCCGGCCACGACACGGGCCACCTTCTACGTGCACACCGGCTACGACGACATCGACGCGCTGGCCGACGCCGTCCGGGAAGCCCAGCGCTTCTTCGGCGTTGCACCTGCCGTGACACCGGGTGAGGCGAACTGATGCAGCTGGCGTCGATGTACCAGGAGATCATCCTGGACCACTACCGCAACCCGCACGGCCGCGGGCTGCGCGAGCCGTTCGAGGCCGAGGTGCACCACGTCAACCCGACGTGCGGCGACGAGGTGACCCTGCGGGTGCACCTGGACGGCGACACCCTCGCCGACGTCTCCTACGAGGGGATGGGCTGCTCGATCAGCCAGGCGTCGGTGTCGGCGATGTACGAGCTCGTCATCGGCAAGTCGCTGCCCGAGGCACTCGAGACCGGCGAGCACTTCATGACGCTGATGCAGAGCAAGGGCGACGCGGCGGTGGCCGAGAAGCTCGAGGACGAGCTGGAGGACGCCATCGCGTTCGCCGGCGTGTCCAAGTACCCGGCGCGGATCAAGTGCGCGCTGATGAGCTGGATGGCCCTCAAGGACGCGTCCGCCCGGGCCCTGGCGGCCACCCCCGCGTCGGCCACCCACCCCACCGGAGGCGAGAAGGCATGAGCGAGACCACCGAGAACGCCACGCCGGCGACCGACGGCGCGCCCGGCGACCTGCCGGCCTACAAGTCGGCCCTGCTCGAGGACGTCGAGGAGGCCATGCGCGACGTCGTCGACCCCGAGCTCGGCGTCAACGTCGTCGACCTCGGCCTGGTCTACGGCATCGACGTCGTCGACGACGTCGCGGTCATCGACATGACGCTGACCTCGGCGGCCTGCCCGCTGACCGACGTCATCGAGGACCAGGCCCGGCAGGCCCTCACCGGCGGCCCCGGCCCCGGCCTGGTGGACGACGTGCGGATCAACTGGGTCTGGATGCCCCCGTGGGGCCCGGACAAGATCACCGACGACGGCCGCGAGCAGCTGCGCGCCCTCGGCTTCCGCGTCTGAGGAAGGACCCCTCCACCCCTCACCCCTCGCACGCTCGGGGCGGGGCCCTGCGGAGGGGCCGCCTCTGAGGCCGGGACGGCCCGCACCCCTCCGGGGTGCGGGCCGTCGTCGCGTCTAGCGCATGTCGGCCAGACGGGCGTCGAAGCCGGCGACGGGGTACCGCTCACGCCGGGCGCCGACCGCCAGCAGCACCACGCCCACCACGAGCGCCCCAGACACGGGCAGCGGCAGCGCCAGCACGGCCAGGCCGAGGGCCAGCGCCACCGTGGTCCAGGCGGCGATCACCAGGGGAGCGCGCACCGCCCGCCACGCGGCCACGGCCATCACCGCGGCGGCCACGAGCAGCACCAGCACCGGGCGGGTGCTCCCGGGCGCCACGACCGCCCACGCCACCGACGGCACCGCCGCGACCAGCAGTCCCGGACCCCACGCCGGCCAGGACGGTCCGCCGGCCAGCCGCGGTCCCGCGGCGAGCAGCAGCCCCAGCGCCGCCGGCAGCGTGTACGCCTCGAGCACCGACCAGCCCGCGAGCGCGGCGACCGTCCACGCGGCCACGACCAGCTGGGCCGAGCCCGCCCGCCACGCGGGGGAGCCCTCGGGTGCGCCCCTGCGCGGGTCCGGCGTGTGCCACACCGACCAGCCCCAGGCGCCTGTCAGCAGTCCCTGCGCGGCCAGCTGCACCGCCAGCATCCCCCGGTCCCGGGCGAGGACCAGCAGCACCACGGCCAGGGCCGCGCACACCGCGCCGGTGACGACGGTGGCCCGCCGGGTCTGCGGGTCGAGCGCCAGGCCCGCGCCGAGCGACGCCGCGTAGAGCACGCCCAGGAAGCCCGCGGCTCCGCCGACGCCGACCAGCCCGCTCGCGGCCGCGACCAGTGCGGCGGCGGCGAGGCAGCCGACCGCCGCGGGGACGGCCACCGGCCGGTCGTCCCCGCGCAGCGCCGCGACCAGCACGCACGGCAGCGCGGTGAGCACCAGCAGGAGGACCAGCTCCAGCCACCGCGCCCCGGCGACCAGCTGGCCGACGCTCAGCGCCACCAACGTGCCGCCGGCCGCGAGGGCCGCCGGCAGGAGCAGTCCGCGCACCCAGCCGGTCAGCAGCGCCGCGGCGGCCGCGGCGAGCAGCACCCCGGTGTAGCCGGCGAGCAGCACCGCACCGGGTCCGGGGGCGCCCAGGGCGCCGCCGAGCGCCGCGCCCGAGACCGCGCCGGCCAGCACGGGGACGGCGACCGGTGGCCCGAGCAGTGGCTCCAGGTGGCGCACCAGCCGGGCGGCGAGCAGCTCCAGCGCAGCCGCGACGGTCAGCGCGGCCGACGTCCAGCGGGCGGCCGCGTCGTCGCTCCACGCCGTCCCCAGGGCGCTCACCACACCGGCTCCCCACCACGGCGCGGTGGTGACCAGGGCGACCCGTGCCACGAGCCGACGGGCGCCGAGCGCGACGCCGAGCCCGACCAGTGCGACGGTCAGCACCTCGGCGGTGCGGACGACGCCGGTCTCGGACCCGTCCAGGGCGCGCACCGCGGCCAGCTGCAGGGCCAGCCAGGCCGCCAACGGCCAGGTGACGGGGCGCGGGAGCAGGCGGGCGAGGACGAGGAAGACCCCGCCCAGCACCAGCGGCGGGAGGACGGAGCCGCGCAGCAGCGGCGTCCCGGCGTCGGCACCCAGCACGGCCAGCGCCACCGCGGCGGCGGCGAGCGTCTCCTCGGTGGCGCGCAGCCGGGCGTGCGACCCCCAGGCCGAGGCACCGGCGGCCGCGGCGGCGAGCGCGAGCAGCAGCACCCGCGCGGACCCGCCGCCGTAGACCGCGGCCGCTGCGCCGCCCGCGCTGACGACGAGCACGGCGCCGACGACCAGCAGCAACTGCGACGGACGGGCGCGGTAGGGGAGCGACGGCACAGGCGCTGAGCCCACGACCTCCCCCTCCCGCGTCCGTGCGACCGGTCCACGGTAGGGCGGGGCGACCCCCGGCGCGCTCCGGTCGCTCAGCGCATCTGCGCCACCCACGCCACCGCCTCGCGGGCCTGCTGCCGCCGGCGCTCGTAGGTCGCGCCCAGCGCCAGCAGGAGCAGGCCGACGACCGCCAGCGTCAGCCACCGCGGGGCCAGCGGCGCGTAGGGCGTCAGCCGGCCCAGTACCACGAACGCCAGCGACGCGGCGCCCACCACGAACGGTGCCTGCCGGTGGGTCAGCGTGCCGACGATGGTCAGCGCACCGGCGGCCAGGACGACGAGCACCAGCCGCAGCGCCGACGGCTCCGCGACCGCCGCCAGTGCCGAGGGGACCAGCGCTGTGGCCACCGCGGCGCCCTCCGCCGCCCAGGACCGGGCGCCGGCCCGCAGCCGCGGCACGGCCACGACGAGGAGACCCGCGGCGGCCGGCAGCGTGTAGGACTCCACCGTCTGGACCGCCGCGCCGCCCGCGGCCACCCAGCAGGCCACCACGAGGTCGGCGACGGCGAGCACGGCCACGTCGCGCCGGTGCGCCACCAGCGCGTAGACCCCGGCGGCGGCGCCGGCGACCGCGAGCTGGACGGCCACCTGGCCCCAGGCCCCGGTCCCCGCCGTGGACCCCGCGGCCAGCAGCGTGGCGACGGCCGCCGCCCCCGCCGCGGCCCACTCCTCCGGCCGGCCGGCGCGGGCGGCGGCCAGCGCGAACCCGGCCGCGGCGACCAGCACGACCAGCAGGCCGGCGACGGAGGTGGCCAGCCACCCGTCCTCGCGGGCGAGGAGCACCGCTGCGACCGGGCACAGCAGCGCGGCGGCGGTGGCCGGCTGCCGGAGCGCCGGCAGCCGGACCGCGACCAGCACCGCGGGCACCGTGCCGGCGAGGACGACGAGACCCAGGACGCCGGCGCGGGCGTCCACCGCCAGCAGCGCCGCGCCGCCCGCGGTGAGCAGCCCACCGGAGGACAGCAGGGCGGCCAGCGCCGTCCGGTGCGGCGCGGCGGGCACGGCCGCGGTGAGCAGGACGAGTCCCAGCGCGGCGGCGGCGACCCAGCCGGGCAGGTCGGCACGGGCCAGCGCGCCGGTGAGCGCCAGGGCGGTGGCGGCGCCACCCGCGGCGGCCACGACCGGGGCGGCGGGCAGCCGATCGGCCAGCCGCGCGTCCTGCCGCAGCAGCAGCCCCACCGCGCCGGCGACCGCCAGCAGAGCGGTTCCGGTCCACGCGTCGACCGCCGTCCCCACCCAGGCCACGGGCACGCCGACGGCCGCCGCCGCGGCCGCCCACAGGGCGGCCAGCACCTGCGCGACCCGTGCCTGCACCCGGCGCAGGCGCAGCAGGACCACCACGTCGAGCAGCGCGCTGCCCAGCACGGCCGCCACCCCGGCGGCCCCGGCGATCGCGTCCTCGGGGAGGAGCAGGAGCGGGACGAGCTGCACCGCGAGCAGGGCGGCCAGCGGCCACGTGACCGTGCCGCGCGTCAGCCGGCCGAGGCCCAGCGCCACCGCGGCGACGACGGCACAGGAGACCGCGGTCCACAGCCGCACCGGGACGCCGTCCAGACCCCACAACCCCAGCGCGTGCGCCGCGCCGAGGTCGACGGCGAGCAGCGCCGCTCCCGCCGCGGCCAGGGCCTCCTCGGTGGCCCGCAGGCCGCGGCGCGCCGTCCACGCCGAGACGCCGCAGGCGGTGGCGGTCACGGTCGCCATCACCGCGGACTGGAAGACCAGGCCCAGCCGGGTCCAGGCGACCGCGACGAACGCGATGCCGGCGGCGACCACGAGCAGCGCACCCAGCCCCAGGAGCACCTGCTGCGGGCTGACCCGGCGCGGCGGCCGGCCGGGCGCGGGGGACACCGGCGGGAGAGCGGCGACCGGTGGCGCCGGGGGAACGGGACCGGCGACGCGGGGGACGGGCACGGCGGCCGGGATCGGGGGTGGCGGCGCGGCCGCCGCGCGCAGGGTGGCCAGCAGCCGGTCGCGGTCGCGCGCCAGTTCGTCGATGGTCGCCCCGATGCGGGCGACGACGCGGGCCGCCTCGCCGACGGCGGGCAGCCCGCAGGAGGGGCAGGGTGCCGGCCCCGGTCCGGCGCTCGGCAGGCCGCACACCGGGCACGGCGGGCCCCACGAGGGGCCGGACGTCGAGGTCATGGCCGGGATGGTGGCGTGCCGGGGGTCCGCGTGGGAGCCGCACCGGCCGTCTGTGGACGACAGGCTGCCGCCGACGTCACCCGCAACTCGGTCGGGCGTGGGCCGTCGAGCGCCTATCCTGGGATCAGTGATCACGACGACCGGCCTCGAGCTGCGCGCCGGGGCACGCGTCCTCATCAGCGACGCCGACCTCCGCGTGCAGCCCGGCGACCGCATCGGCCTCGTCGGCCGCAACGGCGCCGGCAAGACCACCACCCTCACCACGCTCGCCGGGGAGCGTCTCCCGCACGCCGGCAAGGTGGAGGTCACCGGGGAGATCGGCTACCTGCCGCAGGACCCGCGCAGCGGCGACCTCGACACCACCGCGAGCGACCGCGTGCTGTCCGGCCGCGGGCTCGACGTGCTGCGCGCGCAGATGACCAAGGCGCAGGTCGCGATGGCCGAGCCCGCCGACGACGCCGAGCGCGACCGGGCGGTGCGCCGCTACGGGCGTCTTGAGGACCAGTTCGCCGCGCTCGGCGGGTACGCCGCGGAGAGCGAGGCGGCGCGCATCTGCACCGCGCTCGGGCTGCCCGACCGCGTGCTGGCCCAACCGCTGCGCACCCTGTCCGGCGGTCAGCGGCGCCGCGTCGAGCTCGCCCGCATCCTCTTCTCCGACGCCGAGACGCTGCTGCTCGACGAGCCGACCAACCACCTCGACGCCGACTCGATCACCTGGCTCAAGACGTTCCTGGCCGCGCACAAGGGCGGCCTGATCGTCATCAGCCACGACGTCGAGCTGCTGGACGCCGTCGTCAACAAGGTGTGGCACCTGGACGCCAACCGGGCCACGGTCGACGTCTACAACCTCGGGTGGAAGCCCTACCTCGCCCAACGGGAGACCGACGAGCGCCGGCGGCGGCAGGAGCGGGCCAACACCGAGCGCAAGATCGACGCGCTGACCGCGCAGGCGGACAAGATGCGCGCCAAGGCCACCAAGGCCAAGGCCGCGCAGAGCATGGACAAGCGCGCGCAGCGGCTGGCCGCGGGGCTCGAGGAGGTCCGGGTCGCCGACCGGGTGGCCAAGCTGCGGTTCCCGACGCCGGCGCCGTGCGGGAAGACGCCACTGACCGCCGAGGGGCTGTCGAAGAGCTACGGCTCGCTGGAGGTCTTCACCGACGTCGACCTGGCCGTCGACCGGGGCGCGCGGGTCGTCGTCCTCGGGCTGAACGGCGCCGGGAAGACGACGCTGCTGCGGATGCTGGCCGGCACCGAGGTGCCCGACACCGGCGAGGTCAAGCCCGGGCACGGGCTGCGCATCGGCTACTACGCGCAGGAGCACGAGACCCTCGACCACGACCGCTCGCTGCTGGAGAACATGCGCGCGGCCGCCCCGCAGAGCACCGACACCGAGCTCCGCCGGATCCTCGGCGCGTTCCTGTTCTCCGGGGACGCCGCCGGCCAGCGTGCCGGCACCCTCTCCGGCGGAGAGAAGACCCGGCTGGCGATGGCCACGCTCGTCGTCTCCGGCGCCAACGTGCTGCTGCTCGACGAGCCGACCAACAACCTCGACCCGGCCAGCCGCGAGCAGGTGCTCGACGCGCTGCGCACCTACACCGGGGCGATCGTGCTGGTCACCCACGACGAGGGCGCGGTGCGCGCGCTCGACCCGGACAAGGTGATCCTGCTGCCCGACGGCACCGAGGACGCCTGGAGCGAGGACCTCGCCGACCTGGTCGAGCTGGCCTGAGCCACGGGGACGGCCGCCCTCCGGGGCAGCCCTCCGCACGTCGGTGGAGTCGGTCCACCCAGTCACCCGTTCGCGTGGCCGACGTCGCCCTCGTGGGTGATCATGAGGAGGTGGGACGCCGAGGTCAGCGGGGCCCGGCGCCGACGGGACGAGCAGCCTCGACGGGCCACGGGCCCGCGGCTGGTTGCTGACGGAGGGGAGTCATGGCCGACTCGAGCACCGCGGACCTGGGCAAGGGCAAGCGCATCACCGGGGGCGACCGCACGTCGCTGGCCGACGAGCTGCGCAAGCGCTACGACGGCGGGGAGAGCATCCGGTCGCTGGCGTCGTCGACCAACCGGTCCTACGGCTTCGTGCACCGGCTCCTGTCGGAGTCCGGTGCCACGCTGCGCAGCCGAGGGGGAGCCAACCGGAACAGCAAGAAGAGTTGAGCGGTCCCGACCTGGACGGGCGGGTGAGGACGGCTCGCGACGGCGCCGTCCTCACCGTCACCCTCGACCGGCCGGACCGGCTCAACGCGCAGACCCCGGCCACCTGGGCGGCGCTCGCCGCCGTGGGAGCAGCCCTGGACGACGACGTGCGGGTCGTCGTCGTCCGCGGCGAGGGGCGCTCGTTCTCCGCGGGTCTGGACCGCAGCCTGTTCAGCACCGACCCCGGCACCGCCGGCGGCCTCGGCGAGCTGGGCCGGCTGCCCGCCGAGGAGACCCAGGAGCGCATCCGCCGCTACCAGGGCGGGTTCCGGTGGCTGCGCTCGCCGGGGATCGTCTCCGTCGCGGCGGTGCAGGGGCACGCCATCGGCGCCGGTGCGCAGCTCGCGCTCGCCTGCGACCTGCGCGTGCTGACCGAGGACGCCGACCTGCGGCTGCCCGAGGCCACCCTCGGGCTGGTGCCGGACCTCACCGGCACGAGCACGCTCACCGAGCTGGTGGGCTACTCGCGGGCGATGGAGATCTGCCTGACCGGCCGGCCGGTGCCGGCCGCCGAGGCGCTCGCGCTCGGGTTGGCCAACGCCGTCGTCCCCGCCGACGCGCTCGACGGGGCGGTCGGCGCGCTGGTCGCCGCGATCACGGCGGCGCCCGTGGGGGCCAGCCGGGAGACCGCGGCGCTGGTCCGCTCCGCCGTCCGCAACGACCCGGAGACCCAGGACGCCGCCGAGCGGGCGGCCCAGACCCGGCGCCTGGCCGAGCTGGTCGGCGGCCGCTGAACCGTCGGAGGGCACTGCCAGACTGCCTCCGGAACAGCCCGCCCGGTGGGGGTGTTGGCCGGTCGGGAGAGGGGGTGGCATGGACGTGAGCGGTCCCATGACCTCCATGGCGGCGATGCGGTCGTTCCGCCGCGACCCGTCGGTCGTCGCGCGGGAGCTGCCCAAGGGCACCGTCCGGCGCATCCTCGGCATCGCCCGGCCCTACCGGCGCGACCTGACCTGGTTCGTGCTGCTGGTGGTCGGCTCGTCGGTCATCGGGGTGCTGACCCCGCTGCTGGCGGGGCGGATCGTCAACCACATCGCGAGCCTGGAGGGGACGGCGGGCGACGTCGTCCGCATCGCGCTGCTCATCGCCGCTCTCGCGGTCGTCGACGCCGGCATCTCGCTGGCCACCCGCTGGTACTCCGCGCGCATCGGCGAGGGCGTCATCTACGACCTGCGCAGCCGGGTGTTCGAGCACGTCCAGCGGATGCCGGTCGCCTTCTTCACCCGCACCCAGACCGGAGCGCTGGTCAGCCGGCTGAACAACGACGTCATCGGCGCCCAGCAGGCCTTCACCTCGACGCTGTCCGGGGTGCTGTCCAACGCCATCGGCCTGGTGCTCACCGCCGGCGTCATGTTCTCGCTGTCCTGGCAGATCACCGCGCTCTCGCTGGTGCTGGTGCCGGTGTTCGTGCTGCCCGCGCGCCGGATCGGCCGGCGGCTGCAGGAGATCACCCGGGAGTCCTACGGGCTCAACGCCTCGATGAACGCGACGATGACCGAGCGGTTCAACGTCGCCGGCGCGCTGCTGGTCAAGCTCTTCGGCCGGCCCGAGGCGGAGGCCGAGGGGTTCCGGGGCCGGGCCGCGCGGGTCCGCGACATCGGCGTCCTCTCGGCCATGTACGGCCGCACCTTCTTCACCGCGCTCACCCTCGTGGCAGCGCTGGCCACCGCGCTGGTCTACGGCCTCGGCGGCTGGCTGGCCTTCACCGGGTCGCTGAGCCCCGGCGACGTCGTGGCGCTGGCGCTGCTGCTGTCCCGGCTGTACGGCCCGCTGACGGCGCTGTCCAACGTCCGGGTCGACGTGATGAGCGCGATGGTCAGCTTCGACCGCGTCTTCGAGGTGCTCGACCTGCAGCCGATGATCCGCGAGGAGCCCGACGCCGTCCCGGTGCCCGCGGACGACCGGTCGATCGAGTTCGACCACGTCTCCTTCAGCTACCCGTCGGCCGCGGACGTCTCGCTACCGTCACTGGAGGACGTGTCGCTGCCCGAGCACGGCGGGCCGACGGCGGTCCTGCACGACGTCTCCTTCCGCGTCGAGCCCGGCCAGCTCGTCGCGCTGGTCGGCCACTCCGGCGCCGGGAAGTCGACCATCGCCAACCTGGTACCGCGGCTGTACGACGCGACCAGCGGCACCGTGCGGGTCGGCGGCATCGACGTCCGGCGGGCCACGCTGGCCTCGCTGCGCGACGCGATCGGCGTGGTCACCCAGGACGCGCACCTGTTCCACGACACGATCCGCGCCAACCTGCTCTACGCCCGGCCGCAGGCGACCGACGACGAGCTGTGGGCCGCGCTGGGCGGCGCCCGCATCGCCGGGCTGGTGCGGTCCCTGCCCGACGGCCTGGACACCGTCGTCGGCGACCGCGGCTACCGGCTCTCCGGCGGGGAGAAGCAGCGGCTGGCGATCGCGCGCGTGCTGCTCAAGGCGCCGGGCATCGTGATCCTCGACGAGGCCACCGCGCACCTCGACAGCGAGTCGGAGGTGGCGGTGCAGCACGCGCTGGACACCGCGCTGGAGGGCCGGACGTCGCTGGTCATCGCCCACCGGCTGTCCACCATCCGCAGCGCCGACCAGATCCTCGTGGTCGACGGCGGTCGCATCGTGGAGTCGGGCACACACGCCGAGTTGCTGGCGCTCGGAGGCCGGTACGCCGACCTCTACCGCACCCAGTTCGCCGTCGGCGAGGGGCGAACGGTCGGCGCGGCGTGACCACTACCGTCACTCCTGTCCCAGCAACGCAGGAGGAGCCAGCGTGACGTCCGCGCACCCGAACGACGCCCAGATCCGCGGTCTCTACGCCCAGTTCCTCGACGGCTGGAACCGGCGCAGCGGCGCCGCGGTCGCAGCCGCCTTCGCCGACGACGGGGACATCATCGGGTACGACGGCACCCACCACCACGGGCGTCTGGCCATCGCGGCCGACTTCCGGCAGATCTTCGGGAGCCACCCGACGGCCGCCTACGTCGCGGTGATCCGCTCCGTGCGACCGGTGGCGCCGGGCGTGGCGATGCTGCTGGCCCACGCCGGGATGATCCCGCCGGGGGACAACGACATCGACCCGCGCTACCACACGGTCCACACGGTGGTCGCGGTCGACGAGGGCGCCGGCCGCTGGCGGATCTCCCTGCTCCAGGCCACCCCCGCGGCCTGGCAGCAGCACCCGGGAGGCCGCGAGGCGCTGACCCAGGAGCTGCGGGGGCTGCTCGCGGCGCAGTGACCTGCGGCTTCACCGTCTCGGTACAGCCACTGTAGGAGCTGCACCGGGGAGGGGACAGGTCTCGACGGCCCCGTCCCGGATCCCGCAGGCCTCCTCCGAGGGGGCGGGGAGGCGGGCTCCGCTCAGGCGGACCAGGCGGCGACCGCGGCGTCGTAGCGGTCGAGCAGGACGGCGGCCATGCGGTCGTCGGGCAGCAGGGGAGCGGTGACCGCGTCCGCGCCGGCCCCGCCGAGCTTGTCGTGGAAGTGGCCGGGCGCCAGCAGGTAGGCGGCGAGCACCACCCGCCGCGCGCCGGCAGCCCGGGCGGCGGCGACCGCCTCGGGCACCGGGGGCTGCGCGGCTGAGCCGTAGCCGGTCGTCACCGGCCCGGTCCAGCGCTCCTGGAGCGCCGCCGCGGTGGCGTCGACGTCGGCGACCGAGCGCGGGTCGCTGGAGCCGGCGGCGGCGAGCACCACGGCGGTGGTCGGGTCGTCGGGGTCGGCGCCGGCGGCGAGCAACCGGTCGTGCAGGACGGCGACCAGCCGCGGGTCGGGGCCCAGCGGACGGGCGGCGCGGACCGCGGCGTGCTCGCGCACGGCCCGGGCGATGTCGACGTGCACGTGGTAGCCGCCGGACAGCAGCAGGGGGACGACGACCGCGGGCCGGCCGTCCCCGGCCAGGCCCGCCACGACGTCGGCCACCGTGGGCGGCTGCACGTCGACGAACGCCGCCGTGGTGACCAATCCGGGGCGCAGACCGCGGGCGGCGAGGGCCAGCTCGGCGATCAGCCGTCGGCCGGCGGGGTTGCGGGTGCCGTGCGCACAGGCGACCAGCACCGGGGCATCGGTCACGGCGTCCATGGGTCCACCTCCGCGGCCGCTCCGCTCCTCGCTCGCTGGCGCTCGCTGCCATGCTCACGCCCCCGTCGGCTCACGGCGTCCTCAGCCGGCCGCCGTCCACCGCCACGGAGGTGCCGGTGACGTAGGAGGCCACAGGGGAGAGCAGGAAGGCGGCCACCCGGCCGAACTCGGCGGGCTCGCCGACCCGGCCCAGCGGGATGCCGGCCTCGGCGCAGGCGCGGGCGCCGGCCGGGTCGCCGGAGGCGTCCTCGCGCTCGACGACCAGTTCGGTGGCGAAGGTGCCCGGCAGCAGGCCGACCACCCGGATCCCGCGGGGGGCCAGCTCGTCGGCCAGCTGCTTGGCGGTCATGGCCAGGCCCGGACGCAGGCCGTTGGAGACCGCCAGGTCGGGCAGCGGGGAGCGGGCGGAGGTGGAGAGCACGAAGCCGATCACGGCGCCCGCGCCGAGGTGGGGGACCAGCGCGCGCACCAGCCGGAGCGGGCCGAGCAGCACGGCCTCCACGCCGTCCCGCCAGGCGTCCTCGGGGGTGTCCAGCACGGTGCCGGGCTCCGGGCCGCCGACGCTGATCAGCGCGCCGTCCACCCGGCCGAGCCGGTCCCGGGCGGCCGCGACCAGCCGCTCGGCCGTGTCGGCGGCGGTGAGGTCGGCAGCCAGGCCGTGCGCCGCCGGCGGCCCGCCCAGCGTGGCGACGGCGGCGTCCACGGCGTCGGTGGCGCGCGCGTTCACCAGGACGCGCGCCCCGTCAGCGACGAGGGCCTGGGCCGCCGCGAACCCCAGCCCCCGGCTCGCGCCGGTGACCAGGTATCCGCGGCCGCCCAGGCCCAGGTCCATGCGGAGGATCAGCCGCGCAGCGAGCGCAGCACGTACTGCATGATCCCGCCGTTGCGGTAGTAGTTCGCCTCGCCGGGGGTGTCGATCCGGACGGTGGCGTCGAACTCGACGTCCCCGGCCTTCACCTTCACCGTGCGCGGCGTCTCGCCGTCGTTGAGCGCGGTGATCCCGGTGATGGTGAACTCCTCGTCGCCGGTCAGGCCCAGCGACTCCCGGTTCTGGCCTGCGGGGAACTGCAGCGGCAGCACGCCCATGCCGATGAGGTTGGAGCGGTGGATCCGCTCGTAGCTCTCGGCGATGACCGCCTTGACGCCCAGCAGCGCCGTCCCCTTGGCCGCCCAGTCGCGCGACGAGCCGGAGCCGTACTCCTTGCCGGCCAGGACGACCAGGGGGATGCCGGCGTCCTGGTAGGCCTGCGAGGCCTCGTAGATCGACGTCGTCTCGCCCGTCAGGTGGTTCTTGGTGACCCCGCCCTCGGTGCCGGGCACCAGCTGGTTGCGCAACCGGATGTTGGCGAACGTGCCGCGGATCATCACCTCGTGGTTCCCGCGCCGGGAGCCGTAGGAGTTGAAGTCGCGCCGCTCCACGCCGTGCTCGCGCAGGTACTGCCCGGCCGGGCTGTCGGCCTTGATCGAACCGGCCGGCGAGATGTGGTCGGTGGTCACCGAGTCACCGAGCACCGCCAGGGTGCGGGCGCCGGTGATGTCCTGCACCGGGGCCGGCTCGGCCGGCATGCCCTCGAAGTACGGAGGACGCCGGACGTAGGTGCTCTCCGGGTCCCACGCGAAGGTGTCCCCGGTGGGCGTGGGCAGGTTCTGCCACTGCTCGGTGCCGGCGAAGACGTCGGCGTAGTCCTTGCTGAACATCTCCGCGGAGACGGCCTGGTCGATGACCCGCTGGACCTCCTGGGGGGATGGCCAGATGTCGTGCAGGTAGACGTCGTTGCCGTCGGTGTCCTTGCCCAGGGGGTCGTTGTTCAGGTCGACGTCCATGGACCCGGCCAGGGCGTACGCGATGACCAGCGGCGGGCTGGCCAGGTAGTTCATCTTGACGTCGGGGTTGATGCGGCCCTCGAAGTTGCGGTTGCCCGAGAGCACCGAGACGACAGCGAGGTCGGCGTCGTTGACCGCCTGGCTGACCGGCTCGGGCAGCGGACCGGAGTTGCCGATGCAGGTCGTGCAGCCGTAGCCGACCAGGTAGAAGCCGAGCTTCTCCAGGTACGGGGTGAGCTCGGCCTTCTCGTAGTAGTCCATGACGACCTTGGACCCGGGGGCGAGGGTGGTCTTCACCCACGGCTTGCTGACCAGGCCGCGCTCGACGGCGTTCTTGGCCAGCAGGGCGGCACCGATCATGACCTGCGGGTTGGAGGTGTTGGTGCACGACGTGATCGCGGCGATGACCACGTGGCCGTGGTCGACGAAGGTCTCGGTGCCGTCCTCGAGCACGACCCTGGTCGGCTTCGAGGGGCGGTCGGGCACCCGGTCGGGAACCGCGTTGTGCGGCTTGCCGGCCTCGCCGTTGCCGTGCGCGAACGGGCTGACCGGGTCCGACGCCGGGAACGACTCGGCCGAGGCCTCGTCGGCCTCGGACTCGACGCCGTAGGGCTGCTCCTGCTGCGGGACACCCGGCTTGCGGTCCTCGCCGCCGGTCTCGTCGTCCTGGACGTAGTCGGCCAGCGCGGCGCGGAAGGAGGCCTTCGCGTCGGTGATGGCGACGCGGTCCTGCGGGCGCTTCGGGCCGGCGATCGAGGGGACGACGGTGGAGAGGTCCAGCTCCAGGTACTCGGAGAAGGCCGGCTCGCGGGACGGGTCGTGCCAGAGGCCCTGCTCCTTGGCGTAGGCCTCGACGAGCGCGATCTGCTCGTCGCTGCGGCCGGTCAGGCGCAGGTAGCCGATGGTCTCCTCGTCGATGGGGAACATCGCCGCGGTCGAGCCGAACTCCGGGCTCATGTTGCCGATCGTGGCGCGGTTGGCCAGCGGCACCGCCGAGACGCCCTCGCCGTAGAACTCGACGAACTTCCCGACGACGCCGTGCCGGCGCAGCATCTCGGTGATCGTCAGGACCAGGTCGGTGGCCGTGGCGCCGTCGGGCAACTCGCCGGTCAGCTTGAAGCCGACGACGCGGGGGATGAGCATCGAGACCGGCTGGCCGAGCATCGCGGCCTCGGCCTCGATGCCGCCGACGCCCCAGCCGAGCACCCCCAGGCCGTTGACCATCGTGGTGTGCGAGTCGGTGCCCACGCAGGTGTCGGGGTAGGCGACGACGCGGTCCCCCTCCTGGCGCGGGAAGACCACGCGGGCCAGGTGCTCGATGTTGACCTGGTGCACGATGCCGGTGCCCGGCGGGACGACCTTGAAGTCGCTGAAGGCGCCCTGGCCCCAGCGGAGGAACTGGTATCGCTCGCCGTTGCGCTGGTACTCGATCTCGACGTTCCGCTCGAAGGACTCCGGCGTGCCGAAGACGTCGGCGATGACCGAGTGGTCGATGACGAGCTCGGCCGGGGCCAGCGGGTTGATCTTCTGCGGGTCGCCGCCGATCTCGGCCATGGCCTCGCGCATGGTGGCCAGGTCGACGATGCAGGGGACGCCGGTGAAGTCCTGCATGACCACCCGGGCGGGGGTGAACTGGATCTCCTGGTCCGGCTCGGCGTTCGGGTCCCAGCTCGCCAGCGCGCGGATGTGGTCGGCGGTGATGTCCGCGCCGTCCTCGGTGCGCAGCAGGTTCTCGAGGAGGACCTTGAGGCTGAAGGGCAGCCGCTCTGCGCCCTCCACCGCGTCGAGCCGGTAGATGTCGTAGTCGGTGCCGTCGACGCTCAGCGTCGCCCGCGCTCCGAAGCTGTCCTTGCTGGCTGCCACTTCTCTGCGCCTACCCCTCAGCTCGTCCGTCGCGCTGCTTGCCACCCCGCATCATCCCAGGGCCCCGCCACCCTGCGGAGGTGAGGCGACCCTTCCTCGTCCCGAGGGCTGTCCCGCGGCGCTCCTGGCGGCCCCTCGACGACCAGGTGAGCTGATCGATCCGGCTCCTGGCCAGCACCGGTGGTGAGCCAGGAGCCGGATCGGTGGTCCGGGCTGATCCTCGGGGGAGGGGCTCCTACGGTGGACGACGTGACGACTCCCGGCTGGCTGGCCGGCGCGCGGCGCGTGACCGTGCTCACCGGCGCGGGCATCTCCACCGACAGCGGCATCCCCGACTACCGGGGGCCCGACGGCCTGTGGACCCGCGACCCGGACGCCGAGAAGCTCGTGACGCTGTCCTACTACGTCGCCGACCCCGACATCCGCCGCCGGGCCTGGCTGATGCGCCGCGACACCGCGCCCGACGCGCGCCCCAACGCCGGGCACGCCGCGCTGGTGGACCTGGAGCGGCAGGGTCGGCTGCGGGCGCTGCTCACCCAGAACGTCGACGGGCTGCACCAGGCGGCCGGGTCGTCACCGGAGCTGGTCGTCGAGCTGCACGGCACGGTGCACGCCGTCGAGTGCCTGGCCTGCGGCGACCGGACGACGATGGCCGAGGCGCTGGCCCGCGTCGCCGCCGGCGAGCCCGACCCGGCCTGCCGCGTCTGCGGCGGCATCCTCAAGTCGGCCACGGTGAGCTTCGGCCAGGCGCTGGACCCCGCGGTCGTCGAGGCGGCGGCGGAGGCGGCGACCGACTGCGACGTCTTCCTCGCCGTCGGCACCTCGCTGACCGTGCACCCGGCGGCCGGGCTGACCGACCTGGCCCAGCAGTCCGGCGCGCGGGTCGTGGTCGTCAACGCCGAGCCGACCCCCTACGACCACCTCGCCGACCTGGTCGTGCGCGAGCCGATCGGGACGTCGCTCCCGCGGCTGCTGGCGCCGTGACGCGGGACGAGCCGTTGGGCCGGGCACGCCGGCACGCGCTGCTCGCCCGCTACCGGGAGCTGGTGGACGACGAGCTGCCGCGGCGGGCGCGGGAGGGCCGCTGGGTGGTGACCGCCGACCACTGCTTCGGGCGGATCCTGCTCGACCACGCCGTCGGTGGGCGCTGGTACGACGTCCTGGACCGGCGCCGCTCGCCGGCCTCCGCCCAGTTGGACGACGCCCAGCTGGCCGCTGCGGTCGCGCTGGCCGAGCGGGTGCTCGTCGAGGGCGACCCGCTGCTGCGTGCGCTCGACGCGCGGAGCCTGGCCTGGCGCGGCAAGCGATCGAAGCGGTGACCCTGCTCGCCGTCCACCTGGCGCTGACCGCCGCCTACGCCGGCTTCCAGTGGACGGTGCGGGCGCTGGTCTACCCGCAGTTCGCGCTCGTCCCGCCGGCGGCCTTCCCGGCCTACGAGCGCCGCCACCAGCAGCGGATCACCCGGGTCGTGGGCCCGCTGTTCGCCGGCCAGGGCGTCACGACGGCGTGGCTGCTCGTCGCCCGCCCGGAGGGGACGCCGCTGCTGCCGGTCCTCCTCGGCGCGGCCTGCCTGGCCGTCGTCCTCGGGGCCACCGCGCTGGGCGCCGTCCCGCTGCACCGCGGGCTCGGGACGGCGTGGGACGACGCGGCGTACCGGCGGCTCCTGCGCGTCGACACCGGCCGCGCGGTCGCGGCCACGGCAGGGGTCGCGACCGCACTGGCCGCGCTGCTCGGCTGAGCCGGGGACCACCGGAGCCGGACCGGCCGCTAGCGTGATCGGCACCACGTCGAGCGGCCGGCCGGCTGGTCGGCCCGAGGACCCGGGAGCCCCGATGCGCGTGCCCTTGACCACCCGAGACTTCCTCGACCGCGCCGAGCTGGTCTACGGCGACCGCGTCGGGATCGTCGACGAGCCCAACCAGCCCGCGCCCTCGCTGGGAGAGGTCACCTACCGGGAGGTCGCCCGGCGCGGGCGCGCGCTCCAGGCCGGCCTCGACGCGCTCGGCGTGGGGGAGGGCGAGCGGATCGCCGTCGTCAGCCACAACGCCGGCCGGCTGCTGGAGTGCCTGCTGGCGCTGCCGTCGTCCGGGCGGGTCGTCGTCCCGGTGAACTTCCGGCTGCAGCCGGACGAGGTGAGCTACATCGTCGGGCACTGCGGCGCGCGGGTCCTCTTCGTCGACCCCGAGCTGGAGACCTCGCTCAAGCGCGTGGAGGCCGAGCACCGGTTCACCACCGGCGAGGAGTACGAGCAGCTGCTGCGCTTCGACACCGAGCCGGTTCCGTGGTCCGAGCCCGACGAGGACGCCACCGCCACGATCAACTACACCAGCGGGACGACGGCCCGGCCCAAGGGCGTGCAGATGACCCACCGCAACGAATGGGTCAACGCGGTCACCTTCGCCATGCACATGCAGCTCAGCGACCGCGACGTCTACATGCACACGCTGCCGATGTTCCACTGCAACGGCTGGGGCCTGCCCTACAGCACGGCCGGCGTCGGCGCCCGCCAGGTGGTGCTGCGCAAGGTCGACGGCGCGGAGATCCTGCGGCGGGTCGAGCAGCACGGCGTGACCGTCATGGCCGGGGCGCCGGCGGTGTGGAACGCCGTCCTGGACGCCGCGGCCGAGTGGGACGGCGAGGTCCCCGGGCGCGACCGGGTGCGGATCATCGTGGCCGGCGCCCCGCCGCCCTCGAAGACGATCGCGCGGGTCGAGGCGGAGCTCGGCTGGGAGTTCAACCAGATCTACGGCCTGACCGAGACCGCGCCGCTGATCACCATCAACCGGCCGCGCGCCGAGTACGACGACCTGGAGCGCGAGGAGCGGGCCAAGCGGCTCTCCCGCGCCGGGGTGCCGGCGCTGGGCACCCGGCTGCAGGTCAGCGAGTCCGGCGAGGTCCTCGCGCAGGGCAACACGGTGCTGGCCGGCTACTGGAACAACCCCGACGCCACGGCCGAGGCCCTCGAGGGCGGCTGGTTCCACACCGGGGACGGCGGCAGCATCGACGACGGTGGCTACCTCACGATCTCCGACCGCAAGAAGGACGTGATCATCACCGGCGGCGAGAACGTCTCGTCGATCGAGGTCGAGGACGTCGTCTTCAGCCACCCGGCGGTCGCGGAGGTCGCGGTCATCGGCGTCCCGGACGAGAAGTGGGGCGAGATGGTGACCGCCGTGGTCGTCGTCGCCGAGGGCCAGCAGGTCACCGCCGAGGAGATCGTCGCCCACTGCCGCGGCCGCATCGCCGGGTACAAGATCCCCAAGCGGGTGGAGTTCCGCGACGAGCTGGCCCGCACCGCGACCGGCAAGATCCAGAAGTTCAAGCTGCGCGAGGCCTTCTGGTCGGACTCCGACCGCCAGGTGAACTGAAGGAGGCCCGTCCAGGAGGTCCCCGAGCGCGTGAGAGGACCTCCTGGAGGGGCCGCGCCCGACACCCCAGTTCCGGCAGCGGCGTCCCCCCATGTGGGGAGTGCCCGCTCAACCCCTTCCTTGATCTTGTCGTATCGGCACCGGAGTGCGCCTCCGGGCGCCGGTCGACGAGGTCGTGAGGAAGGTCGGACGTGGGCAGGACGGACGAGCGGGAGAGCCATCCGAGGCGCTCCGGGTGGCTGGCGCGCGGAGCCGGGGCGGCGGTCACCGCCCTGGTGCTGGCCGGTCTGGTGCCGGGGACGGCCGTGGCCGCCCCCGGGGACGACGAGGTCGCCGCCGCGCAGACCGAGCGCGACGCCGCGGCCGCCCGCGTCGGCGCGATCAGCGCGCAGCTCGCGCAGGCCCAGGAGCAGGTGGACGCCGCCCGCCGGGGCGCGCAGATCGCGCTGCAGGAGTACGAGGTCCGGCAGGCCGCGCAGGAGGAGGCGCGCGTCGCGGCGGACGCCGCCGCCGCTGCCGCCGAGCGGGCTGCTGCCGAGCTGGGCCGCGGCCGCGACCAGGTGGTCGCCTTCGCGCGGTCGAGCTACATGCAGGGCAGCACCACCCCGGGGGCGGCCGCGCTGGTCACCGCCGAGGGTCCGGCCCAGCTGGTGGAGCGCGCCGCGCTGCTCGAGGCCGCGGGTGGTCACCGGGCCGACGTCGTCGCCGAGCTGACCGTCCTGGAGCAGCAGGCCGCCGCGGCGGACGTCGCGGCGCAGACCGCGGTGCGGACGGCCGACGAGGCCGAGGACGCCGCGGCCGGGGCCCTGGCCAGCGCCCAGGAGCAGGAGGTCTCGGCGCGCGCCCAGGCCGCCGAGCTCGCCGACCGGCGCGAGGTGCTGGAGGCCGAGCTGGCCGAGGCGCAGGAGGTCCTCCACGGCGCCCAGGGTGCGGCGGCCGCGGCAGCTGCTGCCGAGGCCGCGACCGCTGCGGCGCAGGCGCGCCCGCCGGCGCCGAGGACGCCGTCGGTCTCCCCGTCGGCGGGGTCCCCGGCGCGGAGCACGTCGTCCTCCGGGTCGTCGTCTTCCCGCAGCGACTCGCCGACCGGCACGGACACCACGGCCGGGGCACCCACCGGGTCGGTGGTGCAGCGGGCCATCGCGGCGGCGAAGAGCCAGCGGGGGCTGCCCTACAGCTGGGGCGGCGGCAACGCCAACGGCCCGACGTGGGGCATCCCGCCGGACACCGACGTCTTCGGGTTCGACTGCTCGGGCCTGACCGAGTACGCCTACGCGCAGGCCGGCGTGCGGATCGGCGGTACCAGCCGCGAGCAGTACTGGCGCTTCCGCGACCGGACCGTGGCCGCCGACGACCTGCAGCCCGGCGACCTGGTGTTCTGGGGCGAGACCGCCGACCACACGTCGATCTACCACGTGGCGCTCTACATCGGTGGCGGCCAGGTCGTCCAGGCGCCGCAGAGCGGGGACGTCGTGCGGATCTCGGACATGTGGTTCGGCCGCGACTACTACGGCGCCGTCCGGCCGACCGCCTGACCGAGGACCCCTGCCCCTCACCGCTCGCGGGCTCGCCGCGACCTGCAGGGGGCCGACGGGACCGCGGGACGGGGCCACGAGATGGGGCGTCGGGCAGCCACGGGGGGAGCTGCCCGACGCAGGACCGAGGCTAGCAGTCGGCGGAGGCTGCGGGCAGGTGTGTGCACGCGACCCGTGCTCCCCGAGCGTCGCTCACCCTCGGTGTCCGATCGGCTCGCCCGCGTGCGTGCCCAGCTGGCCCCCAGGAACGTGTAGGACACTGGCGGGGACGGGCACGCCGCCCGTCGCCGACCCCGCGGCGCCTCGTCGGACCCGGGGCCGTGGACCGGCACGATCGGGGAGTTCCGTGAGCAGCGCCGCCAGCACCTCGCTCGACCAGTCCGCCGGGCAGCCGGTCCCGCCGTCGGTCGACGCCGCCCGCCTGGAGCGGGTGCTGTTCGAGATCAAGCGGGTGATCGTCGGTCAGGACCGGCTGGTCGAGCGGATGCTCGTCTCCCTGCTGGCCCGGGGCCACGTGCTGCTCGAGGGCGTCCCCGGCGTGGCCAAGACCCTGGCCGTCGAGACGCTGGCCACCGTCGTCGGCGGTCGCTTCGCCCGCCTGCAGTTCACCCCCGACCTCGTGCCCGCCGACATCATCGGCACCCGCATCTACAAGGCGGGGCAGGACGCCTTCGACACCGAGCTGGGCCCGGTGTTCGCGAACTTCGTGCTCACCGACGAGATCAACCGCGCGCCGGCCAAGGTGCAGTCGGCGCTGCTGGAGGTGATGGCCGAGCGCCAGGTGTCGATCGGCGGGGTGACCCACCCGCTGCCCGACCCGTTCCTCGTGCTGGCCACCCAGAACCCGATCGAGTCCGAGGGCGTCTACCCGCTGCCCGAGGCCCAGCGCGACCGCTTCCTCATGAAGGTGCTCGTCGACTACCCGAGCCCGGAGGAGGAGCGCGAGATCATCTACCGGATGGGCTCGACGCCGCCGGTGCCCGAGACCGTCCTCGGCCCCGAGGACCTCGTGCGCATGCAGCGCACCGCCTCGCAGGTGTTCGTGCACCACGCCCTGGTCGACTACGTCGTCCGGCTGGTGGTCGCCACCCGCGCGCCGCGCGAGCACGGCATGGAGGACGTCGCGCAGTGGGTCTCCTACGGCGCCAGCCCGCGCGCCTCGCTCGGGCTGATCGCCGCCGGCCGTGCCCTGGCGCTGGTCCGCGGCCGCGACTACGTGCTGCCGCAGGACGTCCTCGACGTCACCGCCGACGTGCTGCGCCACCGGCTGGTGCTCTCCTACGACGCGCTGGCCGACGGCGTGCCCGCCGACCACGTGGTCAAGCGGATCCTGCAGAGCGTGCCGCTGCCGCAGGTGGCCCCGCGCCAGCGCTCCGGCGGCTTCGGCCCGGGCACCCCCGGCGGCCCCTCGGTGCCGGCCGCGCCGACGTTCGGCGCGCCGCAGTTCGGCCCGCCCGGACCCCAGTACGGGCAGCCGGGGCAGCCCTACAACGGTCCCGGCCAGCCCGGTCCCGTTCCGCCGACCGGTCCCTTCGGTGCCCCGGGTCAGCCGGCCGCGGGTCAGCCCAGCCCGGCGCCGCAGGTCCACCCGGACCCGTCCGCCAACGGCGCCGAGCGCGGGTCCTCGCCGGCGTGATCCTGCGTCGCCGGTCCGGCGGCGCCACGACCCCGGAACACGCTCCGGAGCAGGCCGGCCCGCCGCCCACCCCGGGTTCCGGCATCGACCCCGGCGCGGGGGACGGCGCCCCGCCGCACTTCGCCGAGGGCCCGGCCGACGTCCTGCTGCAGCGCCTCGAGCTGACCGTCCGGCGCCGGCTCGACGGGTTGCTGCAGGGCGACCACCTCGGCCTGGTGCCGGGCTCGGGCACCGAGGCCGGCGACTCCCGCACCTACCACCCGGGGGACGACGTCCGGCGGATGGACTGGCCGGTGACCGCGCGCACCCAGGTGCCGCACGTGCGCGAGACGATCGCCGACCGCGAGCTGGAGACCTGGGCGGTGGTCGACCTCTCGGCCAGCCTCGACTTCGGCACCGCCAACTGCACCAAGCGCGACCTGGCCATCGCCGGGCTGGCCGCGGTCAGCCACCTCACCGTCCGCGGCGGCAACCGGCTGGGCGCCGTCGTCACCACCGGCGAGCGGGTCGACCGCTACCCGGCCACCGCCGGACGGCTGGCCGCCGACCGGCTGCTGCGCGCCGTCGTCGCGACGCCGCGGGCCGCCGGCGGGCGCCGGGGCGACCTCGCCGCCGCGCTGGAGTCGCTGCGCCGTCCGCCGCGCCGCCGGGGCCTGGTGGTCGTCGTCTCGGACTTCCTGGGCTCCGACGCCCAGGGCGCGCCCGACTGGGAGCGCCCGCTGCGGGGCCTGCGGGCCCGGCACGAGCTGCTGGCCATCGAGGTGGTCGACCCGCGGGAGCTCGAGCTGCCCGACGTCGGCCTGCTCACCGTCGTCGACCCGGAGAGCGGCCAGACCCTGGAGGTCCCCACGGGTGACGCCGGGTTCCGGGCCCGGTTCGCCGAGGGCGCCGCGGCCCAGCGGCGGGCCATCGCCGCGGCGCTGCGCCGGGCCGGCGCCGGGCACCTGCAGCTGCGCACGGACCGCGACTGGCTGATGGACGTCGTCCGATTCGTCGCCGACCGCCGGCGCGCCGGCAGCGGAGGAGCCTCCCGATGAGCTTCCAGGCCCCGTGGTGGCTGCTCGGCCTGCTGGCCGTCGTCGCGCTGGTGGCCCTGTACGTGGTGCTGCAGCTGCGTCGCAAGGCCTACGCCGCCCGGTTCACCAACGTCGCGCTGCTGGGCACGCTGGTGCCCAAGCGCCCCGGCTGGCGGCGGCACCTGGCCTTCGGGCTGGTCGCGCTCGGGCTGGCCGCGCTGATCGTGTCCCTGGCGGTGCCCAGCACCGAGGTGCGGGTGCCGCGAGAGCGGGCGACGGTGGTCATGGCCGTCGACGTCTCGCTGTCGATGCAGGCGACCGACATCGAGCCCAGCCGGTTCGAGGCGATGCAGGTGGCGGCCAAGCAGTTCGTCGACGTGCTGCCCGAGCGGATCAACCTCGGCCTGGTGTCCTTCGCCGGCACCGCGACCACGGTGGTCACCCCGACGACCGACCGCGGTCAGGTGCGCACCGCGATCGACAACCTGGAGCTGGCCGAGTCGACCGCGATCGGCGAGGCGGTGTTCACCTCGCTGACCGCCATCGAGAACTTCCAGTCGTCGCTGGACGCCGACGGCGAGGAGGTGCCGCCGGCGCGGATCGTGCTGCTCTCGGACGGCTACAACACCGTGGGCCGCCCCGACACGCAGGCCGTCGACGCCGCGCTTGACGCCGGCATCCCCGTCTCGACCATCGCGTTCGGCACCGACTACGGCACCCTCGACCTCGACGGCGAGCGGGTCCCGGTGCCGGTGGACCGCGCGACGCTCGAGGAGATCGCCGACCAGACCGGCGGCAGCTACAGCGAGGCCGCCAGCGCCGCCGAGCTCGAGGAGGTCTACCAGGACCTGGGCAGCCAGATCGGCTACACGACCGAGCCGCGCGACGTCAGCTACTGGTTCGTCCGCGGCGGGGTGCTGTTCGCGCTGCTCGGCGTCGTCCTCAGCCTGCTCTGGACCAACCGCCTGCTGTAGGTGGGGGAGGCCTCCCGGGTCCCCGCGCTCACCGGGGACCCGGGAGGGGGTCCGCTCAGACCGTGAAGCCGCGCTGGCGGCGAACCAGCTTCCGCACCATGAACAGCGTCTGGAGCACCGTGAGCAGGTAGAGCACCGGCCAGCCGATGGACAGGATCGCCGACTGGATGCCGATGCTCTGCTGACCCCAGGCGACGATCAGCACCACGAAGGTCGCCACGGCGCAGACCGCGGGCATGACGTAGGCCGACCCGCGGCCCCGCTCCGCGGCCGCCTGCGCGGCCCAGTTGTCTTTCTCCACCCGGGCGAAGAACTGCACCCACGCGGTGAGGAAGTGGCCCATCCGGAGCCACATGTACAGCTCGGCCGGCGCGACCAGCAGCGCGTAGAGGATGTCCGAGGCGCTCTTGTCGTGCATCGACGCGGCGATCCGCAGGTTGAGCAGCGTCGCCACCACCGGTGGGATGAGCCAGACCGGGTTGAACACGAACGCGTCGATGGACAGTGCCGCGGCCAGGAGCAGCAGGAAGCCCATGCGCGCGGTGATGTTGGACAGCATCGCGATGTTCTCGTACCAGCGCAGCCGCAGGTTGGGGTGCAGCGGCTGCCCCTTGCTGTCGCCTCGCTGACCGGGCCACAGGAGGTCGATGCCGCCGTAGTTCCACTTCACCTGTTGGCCGTGCAGGGCGCGCAGGGTCTCCATCGGACCCACGAACGCCCGTGCATGGGCACTGATCTTCGTGCTGAAGCCCGCGTCCTTGATCTGCAGCGAGAGCTTGGAGTCCTCGACCTCCGAGTCGCGCACCCACGGCGCGGCCTGGTGGTGGCGGTACATCACCGATTCCAGCGCGCGGACGTTGAACAGGCTGCACTGGCCGCCGAGCACGGCCATGTTCCGCCCGCGCACCAGGTTGTCCATGTTGAAGCCGGCGAACTGGGCGCGCTGACCGGCGACCAGGAACCTCGCCATGGCGCCCTTCACCCTGGTCTTGTCGAACGTGTAGATGGCCGAGATCCCGCCGATGCGCGGGTCGGAGACCATCTCCTTCTCCAGCCACTCGACGCAGCGCCGGTCCAGCGTCGTGTCGCCGTCGACCCCGAGGATGTAGTCGTGGCCGCGGCTGACGTAGTAGCCGAAGTTGAGCGCGCCGACCTTCTTGTCGGGGTTCGCGCCGATGTCGTGGACGTGCACCACGGTGGTGAACACCTCGCCCCTGACCACCCGCTGGTGCTCGCCCTCGAAGCGGCGGGCGATCTCGGGGGTGTCGTCGTCGGTGTTGTTGACGACGACGTGGATGGCGTCGGGCAGCCGGGTCTGGCTGAGCAGCGAGGAGAGGACGTCGGCGATCGTCGACTCCTCGTTGTAGGCCGGGATGACGCAGCTGATCGTCGCGTGCCGCCGCTCCTCGGCGGCCTGGGGACCACCGAACTCGGCGGGGACCAGGGAGCTGATGTCGGGGACCTGCGCGGTCCCCCTGGCGAGCAGCTGGACGCGGTCGGTCGCCCGCCGCATGCCGTGCAGGACGACCTGACTCACGGGGTCTCCTCCTGGGAGAAGGGCAGCACGATGCTGTCGAGGACGGTCTGGCGGAAGTAGCGCTGGGACCCGGGCTCGGTCTCGACCAGCAGGTCGAACTGGATCGACAGGGTGACCTGCTCGGCGTCGGGGGCCGAGGGGGTGAGGACGAGGGCGGTGCCGTAGCTGTAGGGCGGCTGGAGCGCGAACTCGCCGCGGTCCTCGGCCACGGTGGTGCGCGCGGTCCCGTCGTCCGTGGTGGCCACGAAGCGGGTGACCAGCACCTCGACGTCGGCGTCCCCACCCTCGAGGTGGGCCGACAGCTGTACGCCCTTGGTGCCGGCGGCCCGCCACTGCGTGGCCTGCTCGGTCGTCCACCAGTCGACGACCAGGGTGCGCTCGCCGGCCGGCACGGTGCGGGTGGTGGAGCCGGTGTCGAGGTCACCGGCCGGCCGCGTCGGGGCGGGGGCGACGACCGGGACGGTGGCGGGTGCCTCCGGCTCCGGGCTCGGAGGGGGCGCAGCGGTCGACGCCGATGCGTCGCCGAGTCCGGGGCTCATGCTGACGTCGGGCAGCGTGCAGCCCGAGAGGGCCACGCCGGCGGCGACGAGCAGGACGACCCCCACCCGGAGCTGCCGGGACACGGGTGTGATCACGAGGTTCTCCCTGGGTGCGGCACGAGGCCGCGGCTGACGGACACCCGCACGGGGGAGAGCGGCATCGGCCTCCGGCTGCGGTCATGCCTGAGAGTAGGGGGATCGTCACCTGAAGTCAGGCTCGTATCACCCGTCCGGGGAGGACTCCCGCTGGTCGGGGGCTGCCCGGACGGTCACCGGGCAGGGTCGAGGACGAGCTTGCCGGTGGTGCGGCGGGTGAGCAGGTCCTGGTGCGCCTCGCGGACGGCGGACAGCGGGTAGCGGCCGCCGACCACCGGGCGCAGCGCGCCGTCGGCCACCAGGGGCAGCAGCTCGGCCATGGCGTCGTCGAGCATCGCGGGCCGCGCCATGCAGTGGGCCAGCCAGAAGCCGACGACCGCGCGGCTCTTCTGCAGCAGCACCCCTGGCGGGACGGGGGCGGTCTCCTGGCGGGCGGCCATCCCGTAGGTGACGACCCGGCCGAAGGGAGCCAGCGCGGACAGCGAGCCGGCGAAGACGTTGCCGCCGGTCATCTCCAGGACGACGTCGACCGGACGGCCGCCGTTGGCCTCGCGCAGCGCGGCGGTGAAGGCCTTCGGGTCGTCGTCGGCCAGGGCCGGGTCGACCGAGGCGTCGGCGCCGAGCTCCTCGGTGAGCGCCCGCTTCTCCGGGCTGGACGCGGTGGCGATCACCCGGCCGGCGCCCCAGCGGCGGGCCAGCTGCACGGCCAGCGACCCGACACCGCCGGCGCCGGCGATGACGACGACGGTCTCGCCGGCGGCCAGGTGGGCGCTGGTGCGCAGCAGGTGGTAGGCGGTGCTGCCCTGCAGGACGACGGCCAGCGCCT
The DNA here is from genome assembly GCF_054050595.1 of Geodermatophilus sp. SYSU D00779. Classification (NCBI taxonomy): domain Bacteria; kingdom Bacillati; phylum Actinomycetota; class Actinomycetes; order Geodermatophilales; family Geodermatophilaceae; genus Geodermatophilus; species Geodermatophilus sp. SYSU D00779. The sequence continues at coordinate 82,483 of NZ_JBJGZQ010000009.1, read as the reverse complement.
GCTCGTCGGTCACGCCGTCGGGCACCTGCCAGGTCAGCCGCGGGTGTGCGGCGACCTTCTCGGCGTAGCCGCCGCCGTCGAGCAGGCCGACCACCCGCGGGCCGCCGCCGGCCGGCGTCCCCACGAACTCCAGGCCCGGCACCAACGGCAGCTGCTGGGCGGCGAGGTAGCTGTTCTCGACCTGGTGGGTGTCGGCGTAGTTCACGCCGGCGGTGGCGACGTCGAAGAGCTGCTGGCCGTCCGAGGGGACGGGGTCGGGCAGGTCGACGACGTCGAGGACCTCGGGGCCGCCGAAGCGGGTGATCTGCACAGCGCGCATGACGGTCAGGCTATGGCGCGCGTACCCGAGCGGTCGGCCACGCACAAACGGTGGGGAGTCGGGGGCACCAGGACGGCGATCGAGGGCACCAGCGGGACGACGGGGGCAGTTGCGCCCTTGGTGTCCCCGACAGGGGGGTGGCCGATGAGGGCACCGACGAAGTAGGCGACGAGCCCGATGGCGGCGGCTGTGCCAAGCGGCTCGAGCCACAGGCCGATGAGGATGCCGGCGGCGCCGGCGATCTCCTGCCGGCCGATTGATTGCGCACAAGAGCGACAGCTCACGACGCGCCAACTTGCGGACACCCCGAAGCAGAGGAGAGCCCCGTGAGCACGGTGGTCACGTACAGCTCGGTGTCGGTGGACGGCTTCGTCGCGGACCAGAATGACCAGCCCGGACCGCTGTTCGACTGGTTGTCCCGCGGCGATGTCCCGTTGGACGAGAGCGGCGAGCTGAAGGTCTCGCAGACCTCCTACGACTACACCCGGCCGTACTGGGACCAGATCGGGGCGACAGTCGTCGGCCGCCACGTCTTCGACATGACGGACGGCTGGGACGGGAAGCCTCCGGGCGGGATCGACCACGTGGTCGTCGTGACGCACCGGTCGGAGCCCGAGGGCTGGGACCCCGAGGCGCCGTTTCACTTCGTCGACGGCGTCGAGGCAGCCGTGGCCAAGGCGCAGGAGCTTGCGGGTGACCGCATGGTCGAAGTCGCCGCTGGCGACGTCGGTGGCCAGGTGCTTGCCGCGGGTCTGGTCGACGAGGTGCGCATGGACGTCATACCCGTCGTGTTCGGGTCCGGCAAGCGCTACTTTGGGTCGGTCCACGCGCAGCACCTATTGGAGGATCCGGACGTCGTGATCCAGAGCAACCGGGTGCTCCACCTGCGCTATCGGGTGCGCCGTCGGCCAATCTGACAGTGAGCGGGTGCGCGAAGAAGTCCACTGCGAACGGTGACGCCAAGATCCGGCCTCCGGCTGCATCCGCGCATCGCTTCCCTGGTCAAACAGCCGACACCGACCCGCCCCAGCACCTCACCTGCGGCAGCGCTCGGCGGCGCACCCGCCGGCCGGGCCCCCGCACGCGGCGGGGGCCACCTCTCGCCGCGGAGGAGCTCAGCCGACGGGCAGCGAGGCGAGTCGGGCGGCCAGTTCCGCGTTGCGACGCAGGAAGGGCACCCATCCGTCGGGCGCCCGCGTGCCGGGCGCCGACCGGGTGCAGGTCTCCTGCTCCCAGGCGCGGAGCCGGCCGTCCCGGATCCGCAGCCGGACCAGGACGTCGTCCCCCCAGGCGGTGACGTCCTCGTCGCCTCCCTGGCCCGGTGCGGTGACCCGTTGCGGCGCGACCACCCACTCGACAGCCTCGATCTCCGCTTGGAGCCGGGCCGCAGCCTCGTAGGCCTGCGCCCCGGCCGCGGCGTCGCGCCGGGCGGCCAGCGCCGCCAGGGCGTCGGCGACCGCCGTCGGCTCGCGGTCGAGCACGGACGCCACGGCGCTCGCCAACTGCGCGACGGGGGTGCCCTGCCCGCCGCGCAGCCGCGCCAGCTCCCGCTCGCCGGCGCTGCGGGTCGGACCGGCGTGGCCGAGCGGGTACAGCCGTTCCAGTCCGGACACGGCTAGCCGCACCTTGCGGGCCCCGAGGTAGGGCCCGAAGAACCGGACACCCGGTGCCGGCCGGTGCACTGAGGCGAGGCCGAGGCGCGGCGCCTCCGGCGAGGCGTCCAGGCGGATACCGACGGGGACCTCCAGGCCGCCGACGATCCGGTTCCACGGCGGCAGCGACCGCTCGAGCAGGTTCCGTTCGGCCCAGGCCGCCTCGTGCGTGGAGTCGCAGACCAGCGCCTCGATCCGGGCGACCTGGGGCATCATCCCCCGAAGGTGGCGGCGGTCCCGCAGGTCGCCCCAGTAGGAGCTGACCCGGCGGCGCAGCTCTCCGGCCCGCCCGACGTACAGCACGCGGCCGCCGTCGTCCCGGAAGCGGTACACGCCCGGAGCGGTCGGCAGCGCGGCGACGGCATCCGGTCGGGCGGGCATGCCCCCATCGTGCGCACGGCCGCTGCGCCGTGGTGAGACCGCGCCCCACGACCCCCACGTGTCCCACCAGCACCGGCAGGAGAGGCGTCAAGGGGGACGCACCCCTCGCAGGGACGTCCCCCTCGGCGTCGTCGCACCGGTGGCCTCGATGAGCGCCCCGGCTGGACTATCCGGGACGCGCCGATCGGGACCTCAGGTCAGCGGGTGGTCTGCGCCTCGCGACGCGGGAGCACCCAGTCGGGGCGCATGTAGTGGCAGGTGTAGCCGAAGGGGATCTTCTGCAGGTAGTCCTGGTGCTCCTCCTCGGCCGCCCAGAACGGGCCGGCCGGCGCGACCTCGGTGACGACCTTGCCCGGCCACAGGCCCGAGGCGTCGACGTCGGCGATGGTGTCGAGCGCGACGCGCTGCTGCTCCTCACTCGTGTAGTAGATCGCCGAGCGGTAGCTCCGGCCGATGTCGTTGCCCTGCCGGTCCTTCGTCGACGGGTCGTGGATCTGGAAGAAGAACTCCAGCAGCTCCCGGAACGAGATCTTCTCGGGGTCGAAGACGATCTCGACCGCCTCGGCGTGGTCACCGTGGTTGCGGTACGTGGCGTTGGGTGTGTCGCCGCCGGAGTACCCGACCCGGGTGGAGAGCACTCCCGGGCGCTGGCGCAGCAGCTCCTGGGCGCCCCAGAAGCAGCCCCCGGCGAGGATCGCGGTCTCAGTGGTCACGTGTGCCTCCCTCTGTGTCCAGCACGACGGGTGAACACCGCGACCCGGTCCGCTGTTTCCTTCTGGGTGCCCAGTGCGATGACGTGCCCGAGCTGCGCCGGGAGCACGGCTGGGCGATCGTCCTGGGCTCCAGCGCCGAGGGAGGCAGAGCGGATCGCCGGCATCCACAGCGGCGTCCATTGGCGCCTCGGCAGGCACACTGTGCCTCCGCACATCGCGTCGACGAGGAGAGCTCTATGCCTCGGGGCCGTCGAAGCGGGTGATCTGCACGGCTCGCACGCGCCTGAGGCTAGGGCTCCACCGGCATGCAACGGCTCCAGGGGCCGACAGCGGACGGCGCACGAGGCAGTCCTGTGCGGGCAGGCCCCCGACACCGGATGGTGCCGCTCGTCTCGGAACGCTCACCACCGCCTCGAGCCGGCGGTCTCCTCGAGCGGGGGAGGGCCGGCCCCGCCGGCGGGGTACTCCAGCATCGGCACGGCGTCCTGCGCCCACGCCTGCAGGACCGGATCGACGATCCGCCAGGCCTGCTCGGCCTCCTCGCCGCTCACCGAGAGTCGGCTCCCGCCGGACAGGAGGTCGGTCAGGACCTGACCGTAGGCGGTGCGCTCGCCCGGGGCTGCCACGTGCGCACCGGGCTGCCGGCCCTCCTCCGGCGCGTCCAGCTCGATCCACGACCGGTCGGCCGCCACCCGATCGGCGTCGCACGGGTCGCACGCCGGCGCGGCGGTCCGGAAGTGGAGGGCGACTCCCTTGCGGGGCGTGCCGAGAGCCTTCCCGGTGCGCAGCACGAACCGGGTGCCGGTCCACCGAGGGGTGTCCAGCTCCAGGAGCACCTCGGCGTAGGTCTCGGTGCCGCGAGCGGGGTCGACGCCGTCCTCGTCGGTGTACCCGGGCACGGTCCGACCGGCGGTGGCGCCCGTCCCGCTCAGTGTCCCGGCGGTGTAGCGCGCCCGTCGGGTCCGGACGGGGACCTCCGCGGCGGAGAGCACGCGGACCGACCGCAGCAGCTCCAGCTTGGCCGCGTGCAGGTCGCCCTCGGTCTGCCGAGCCGGCAGCTCCATCGCGACGAGGGTCAGGACCTGGAGCATGTGGTTCTGCATGACGTCCCTGACGGCACCGGTCCGGTCGTAGAAGTCCGCCCGGCCCTCGAGCCCCAGCGTCTCTTCCCACAGCACGTCGACCTCCGCGATGGAGGCACTGTCCCAGACGGGTGCCAGCGAGCGGCCGGGCGCGCGCAGGTCCAGCAGCGCCTGCACCCTGGGCATCCCGAGGAAGTGGTCGACGCGGAACGCAGCCTCCTCGACGCCGCCGGTCACGCGGGTGAGCAGGTCGTTCAGTGCCACTGCGCTCGCCAGATCGGTACCGAACGGCTTCTCCACCGCGATGCGGCTGCCGGCCGGCAGGTCCGCGTCGCCGAGCGCGCCCAGCATCGCGGGGAACAGCGCCGGGGGCAGGGCCAGGTAGACGGCCACCGCCGCGCGGTCAGCGGCATCGCCGTCGCCGTCGTCGAAGGCCCGCGCCGCGGCGGCGACGGTGCCGGCCGCTCCGGGGTCGACCGTCCGGTACCGCAGGCGACCGACCAGCGCGTCCCGTACCGCGGTCGGTACGTCCCCGGCGTGCTCGTGCAATCGGGTGGCCACGTGCGATCGGAAGGTCCGGTCGTCCCAGTCCTGGACGGCGCCGCCCACGACCTGCAGGCCGTCGGGCATCCGGCCGTCGGCCGACAGCCGGGCGAGCGCAGGCAGCAGGAACCGCCCAGCGAGGTCGCCCGTGGCACCGAGCAGGAGCAACCGGCCGATCACCAGTACTCCCGGAGGACGATGACGGCCAGGGGTCGGCTGCCTCCGGGCCATGGGTCCGGTCGCGGGGGCGGCGGGGCTGTGAGCATGGCGCGACCATCCTCCCCGAGCCCCGCGACCGGCGTCCACGCGGCCGGGAAGCCGTCCGCGCACGGGGCGACCGGCACGCGGTGGACCGTCCGTCAGCGGCTGGCCCGTGTGGTTGGGACCGTTCCCGGCTGGGGAACCTGCCAGCAGACCGGGAGCGGTCGCGGTCGACCGTCCGGGCCTCGGCAGCCCGCACGGGACCACCCTGGAGAGGAACAGCATGTCCACCTGGTTCATCACCGGCTGCTCGAGCGGGCTCGGGCGAGCCCTTGCCGAGGCAGTCATCCGGGCCGGCCATCACGCCGTGGTCACCGCACGCGACGAGGCCAAGGTCGCCCACCTCGTGGAGCTGGCTCCGGATCGCGTGCTGGGCGCGGCACTGGACGTCACCGACCCGGCGCGAGGGGCAGCTGTCTCTCGACAGGCCGAGGATCGCTTCGGCGCCGTCGACGTCCTGGTCAACAACGCCGGATACGGGTACCGCGCCGCGGTCGAGGAAGGTGAGGACGCCGACGTCCGTGCGTTGTTCGAGACCCACTTCTTCGGGGCGGTGACCATGATCAAGGCGGTGTTGCCCGGGATGCGGGCGCGTCGCGCGGGGGCGATCGTCAACATCTCCTCGATCGGGGCCCACATCAAGCCACCGGGATCGGGGTACTACGCAGCGGTGAAAGCGGCACTCGAGGGGATGTCCGGCTCCCTGCGCGCCGAGCTGCGACCGCTGGGCATCTCGGTGACGGTGGTCGCGCCCGGCGGATTCCGCACGGACTTCTCCGGTCGGTCGCTGACCCAGTCCCGGAGCGTGATCGACGACTATGCCGAGACGGCGGGCAGGCGCCGCAAGGAGCGCGACACGACGCACGGAACCCAGCCAGGCGACCCGGTGCGCGCCGGCCGGGCCATCCTCACCGCCGTCGAGTCCGCCGAGCCGCCGGCGATGCTCATGCTGGGCAGCGACGCCCTGACCAGCTACCGGCAGGTGCTCGGCGCGGCCCTCGCCGAGACCGACGAGTGGCAGGAGCTCAGCGTCAGCACCGACTTCGAGGGCTGATCCGCAGCGCGAGCCGGGTGACCGTCGGTCAGCGGCTCCGTAGGCCGGCCGGTCCACCGGCGGTCCGGCTTGCCGGTAGGGACGCGGAGGTGGCCGAGGTGGTCGCGACCGAGGTTCCGGAGGGCGACCCGTCTCTGTGAGCACGCCGTCCCTCTCCCGGACGGCTGGCCGTCCGGCCGGACACCTGGTCGCCATCGCTCGGGAGCTCGCGGTGGTGCGCCGGGCGGGGACCCCGGTGGCCGAGCTCCCGGGAGATCGCCGCACACGCCCTGGGCGCTGGACGTCCTGGAGCCATGACGCTCCACCCGAACTCGCTGCCACGAGCTGTCGAGCTCGGTGGGATGCGCGTTCCGTAGATCACGCGGTGACCGCTGGATGCCAGCCGCGCTTCGAAGGCGGATCCGACCTTGCTATCACCGAGGACTGCCGAGTTCATGGGTCTCCTGCTGCGCGAAGGACCGTTGGTGCCAGTCGTGGATGCGCCAGCGGTCGCCACCGTCAGCGCGTGGCCTCCGCATGGTCGATCCCTCGCGGTAGCCGGACTCGTCCGGACCGCGCTGCACCGCTGACGCGTGCCGTTGCGGGTCGGCGAGACACGGAACTGCGGGTGCGGCTGTCAGGTCAGTTGGTCGACAGCCGGTGGTGGGTGTCGGCGTAGTTGACGCCGGCGGTGGAGACGTCGGAGAGCTGCTGTCCCTCGCCCGGCGTGGGGTCGGGCAGGTCGACGACGTCCAGGACCTCGGGGCCACCGGATTCGGTGATCTGCACGGCTCGCATGCGGATGAGGCTAGTCAGCGGAACGCGACCGCCCCGTGACGCATCCGGTGGGGCGCTCGCAGCGTGCGGACACCCGGCGACGAAACCCCTCGGTGCGTGACGGGCGGCCGCGATCCTCCTGCCGGGGGTCCCGCGGTGGTGCGGCGGGCGGCGGTCTGCCCGGGCCCCATCCCATCCAGTGCCGAACCCGGGAGACAGAGATGAGCAGCATCACGACCGCTGACGGCACCGAGATCTTCTACAAGGACTGGGGCACGGGCCAGCCCATCGTGTTCAGCCACGGCTGGCCGCTGTCGGCCGACGACTGGGACGCGCAGCTGCTGTTCTTCCTGCAGCAGGGCTACCGGGTCATCGCGCACGACCGGCGCGGACACGGTCGTTCGAGCCAGACCGGGGACGGGCACGACATGGACCACTACGCCGACGACCTGGCTGCCCTGACCACGCACCTGGACCTGCACGACGCCGTGCACGTCGGTCACTCCACCGGCGGCGGCGAGGTGGCGCACTACATCGCTCGCCACGGTGAGGACCGCGTGGCGAAGGCCGCGCTCATCAGCGCCGTCCCCCCGCTCATGGTGCAGACCGAGGACAACCCCGGCGGCCTGCCGAAGAGCGTGTTCGACGACCTGCAGGCCCAGCTGGCCGCCAACCGGTCGGAGTTCTACCGCGCGCTGCCGGCCGGGCCGTTCTACGGGTTCAACCGGCCCGGGGTCGAGCCGTCCGAGGCGATCATCCAGAACTGGTGGCGGCAGGGGATGATGGGTGGTGCGAAGGCGCACTACGACGGGATCGTGGCCTTCTCCCAGACGGACTTCACCGAGGACCTGCGGAAGATCACCGTGCCGGTGCTGGTCATGCACGGCGACGACGACCAGATCGTCCCGTACGCCGACTCGGCACCGCTGTCGGCCAAGCTGCTGCAGAACGGGACCCTGAAGACCTACGCGGGCTTCCCGCACGGTATGCCGACGACGCAGGCCGAGACGATCAACGCCGACCTGCTGGAGTTCATCCGGTCGTGACGGTCCCGGCTGCGCAGCTCCGCGAGCGTCAGGGCAGTTGACGGACGGACGGGGGTGCGCGTCGGCGTAGTGGGCGCCGGCGGAGACGTCGAGCACCTGCTGCCCAGGCTCCCGTCGATCCGTCGTGTCCGTTCGCCGTCCGGGTCGGACCGGGGCCGCGATCACCCCTCGCAGCACGCCCGGTGCAGCCACTCCGGCTCGTGCCACCAGTGGGTCCGGTCGTGGGGGTGGTCGCCGAGCCGCCAGCCGGGGGTCGCTCCCGCGGTCGCCCGCACCAGCGCGGGGACGGCGGATGGCCGGGCGCGCTCGTCGAAGGGCGCGAGCAACTCGTCGACGGTGTGCAGCCGCCCGCCGACCATCACCTGCGCCACGTCCGCGGCCGCGCGGATGTCGGCGAGCGGATCGCCCCGGACGAACGACAGGTCGGCCTGCGCGCCCGGCCGCACGACGCCGAGCCGGTCCTCCGCGCCCAGCCACCGGGCCGGGTTGCGGGTCGCCGTGACCAGCGCCTCGTACGGGGTGAAACCGCCGCCGACCATCGCCCGCAGGTTGGCGTGCAGCGAGATGGCCACGTTGTCCAGCGGGGCGTCGGTGCCGGCGATGACGAACCCGCCGCCGCGGTGGATGCGCAGGAGCATGTCGACGTTGCCGGCCAGCAGCGCGCGGGTGGTCGCACCGGCCGGGCCCGCGGCCTGCGCCACCCGGTCCAGCAGCAGCTGGTACTCCCACGCCGGGTACAGCGTGCGGGTGCGCCGGTCCTCCACCAGTGCCGGGTCGTCGACGTGCACGACCGTGGAGTTGAACAGCGTCGGGGTGATCGACATCCCGGACGTGGTGAACAGGGTGATCACGTCGTCGTACGCGCGGCCGAGGCGGCTGACCGTGTGCGAGTAGCCCAGGCGGTTGGTGGCGCCGGTGTGCTCCATGCCGTCCATGCCGATCGTGGCCGCCGGGTAGAGGTAGTGCGACGTCAGCCGGAGCCCGAGGTCGTGGGCCAGCCGCACGGCGCGTCTCTGCAGCCGCACCGGCAGGCGCACGTAGGTCTTGACCAGGTCGTAGCGCAGCCGGCGGGCGCGCTGCACCTCCAGGTCCAGCTGCTCGGCCGAGAGCGTGGGCCGCATGAAGTTGTAGTAGACGCGCGAGCCGTCGATCGCCTCGCCGGTCGCGAACAGGCGCGGGCCGACCAGGGTGCCCGCGGTGAGCGCCTCACGGGTCTCCTGCATCTGGTAGGCGGGGTCGCCCGGCGAGCGGGTGGTGGTGATGCCGTAGCTGAGCCACACCAGGCCCTGCCGTGCTCCCCAGGCCCGCCCGCGCAGGTGCCAGTGGACGTGGGCGTCGATGAGGCCCGGCATCACGGTGAGCCCGGAGGCGTCGACGTCGGGACGGCGGGCGGGGTCGTGCGGGCGGACCGCGGCGATGCGCGGCCCGTCGAGCACGACGTCGACGTCCGGGCGCAGCTGCTGCGCGACGCCGTCCCAGAGCCGGCCGGCGTGGACGGTGCGCGGCTCGCGCACGCTCGCCCGGGTGTAGGTGAGGTCCAGCGGCACCGTGGTCGCCGGGTTCCCGGCGATGGTCGTCCGCCGCAGCCGGCCGCCGCTGAGGTAGAGCAGGGTGCGCGCGTCGAGCCAGACCGGGGAGTCGGTGATCTCGCTCGTCACCGCGCGCGGGGTGCCTGCGGGCCGGCCGGTCGGGCCGACCGGCACGACGTGCAGCAGGCTCTCGACGACGAAGGCCAGGTGCCGCCCGTCGGGGGAGAAGACCGGCCCGTCGTCGCCGCGCGTCGACAGCGAGCGGAACGGCATCGGCTCGACGTACTCGAGGGCGCCGGAGGCGACGTCGACGAACAGCAGCTGGCTGGTGCCCTCCCGGAAGCGCCCGGAGAACGGCTTGACCGCGGCCAGGACCAGCGTGCGCCCGTCGGGGGACCAGCTCATCCGGCCGGGCTGGAACAGGGCCGGCGTCACCGGGCGCGCCTGCAGGGTGTCCAGGTCGAGGACGCTGCCGACACCGTTCTGGTCCTGGAAGGCGATCTGCCGGCCGTCGGGGGAGAAGCGCGGCGCCGTCTGGGCGCCGGGCAGGGCGGTGACCCGCCGGTCGGTGCCGGTGACGAGGTCGTGCAGCCACAGGTCGGCCTCACCGGCCCGGTCGCTGGCGTAGACCAGGCTCCGGCCGTCCGGGGCGAAGTCGGGGTCGGAGTTGACGTAGCCGTCGGCGACCAGCCGGCGCGGTCGGCCGCTCCCGGCCACGTCGGCGGTCCACAGCGCGTTCAGGGCCCGGAAGGCGATCCGGCGACCGTCGCGCGACGCGACCGGCCCGGCGATGCCGAGCGCCCGGCGCGTGCCCGTGGAGCCGAGGTCGGGGCGCCGGGGCTCCGGGCGACGCGTCCGCACGGGCACGACCGCGGTGAACGGGACCTCGCCGGGGGACCCGTCGACCAGCTGCCGCCAGATGCGCCCGTCGGCGGTGTAGACGAGCTCGTCGTCGGACGACCACGACGGCGGGAGGGCGAAGACGTCCCGTCCCTGGGTGACCTGCTTGCCGTCGACCACGAGGTCGCTGCGTGCGCCGGTCAGGCGCACGTGCGCGAGCCGGCCCGACCGGGGCGAGTACGACGGGCCGTGGACGGAGCTGCCCTCGACGGTCGGCACGAGCGTGCGGCGGGCCCCGCTGGCGAGGACGACCTCGTCGATGCGGGTGGCGTCGACGGTGAAGGCGACCCGGGTGCCGTCGGGCGACACCGTCGGCTCCCCGTCCTCCCCCGGGCCGGCGGTGACGGCGCGGACCCGTCCGGTCGCGAGGTCGAGCAGGTGGATGTCGTACGTGCCGGCACCGGCGCGGTCGGAGGAGAGCAGCATCCCCGAGCCGTCGGGCAGCCACCGCGGCTCCCGGTGGTCGTACGGGCCGGAGGTGTGCTGCGTGAGCCCGCTGCCGTCGGCACGGATCGTCCACAGGTGGTAGTTGCCGTCGCGGTAGGACTGGAACGCGAGGGTCCGCCCGTCCGGCGACCAGGCGGGCCGGGTGGCGTCCTGCAGGTCGTCGGTGAGCCGTCGGGCCGGGCCGCCGCCGGTGGGCAGCACCCAGATCGACACCACCAGGTCGAGGGCGAGCTCCCGTCCGTCGGGCGATGCGGCGACCATGACGTTGGTGGCCTGCCGCAGCGTCGTGGGGAGGCCGTCCACCGCTCGCGCGGGCGGAGCCCACGGGATCGGCAGTGCGGCGGCCGCGGCGAGCAGTCCGCCGGCCTGCAGCACGCGCCGCCGGGTGATCCCGGCGGGGGAGCCGGGTACGTCGTCGCTCGGGCGCTGGCACGGGTCCGGCACGAGGGCCTCCTGCGGCCGCCCACCCCCTCGTGTCCCCGGGTGGGGACGATGGGTCACCGGGCATCCTGCCGCCGCCCACAGCGGCGCGTCGAGGGCCCGTCACGATGTGGGGTCGCAGCAGCTGCGGCTGCCGTGCCACCGGCGGAGGCTGTGGTTGGCTCGACGAGCGGGGACGACGGAGGAGGGCCTCATTCCGGCTGACCAGATCCTGGACGAGGCGACGCGGATCGCCGATCTCCTGCTCGACGTCCAGACGCGGGTGAACGGGCAGATCGACGCCGCGCTGACCGAGCTGCTGCCCGGGGTCCAGCAGCGGCTGGGCGTCTCACCGGCGGACGGCGTCGACCCCTCCGGCCTGGTGAACACCAGGATCACCGGCCTGAGCGTCGTGGTGACCCCGGCCGCGGTCGCGACCGTCGTCCCCCTGCCGGCCGGGTCCGCCGCCACGACGAGGGCCGGGCGTCGCGCCGTGACCGACATCGTCGCCGGCCGCGACGACCGCCTGGCCGTCATCGCCGGCCCCTGCTCGATCCACGACCCGGAGGCCGCGCTGGAGTACGCCGCCTTCCTCGCCCGCATGCGGGAGCGGCACGGCGACGACCTCGAGATCCTGATGCGGACCTACACCGAGAAGCCGCGGACCGAGGTCGACTGGAAGGGGTTCGCCTACGACCCGTTGCTCGACGGGTCCAGCCGGATCAGCGTCGGGCTGGTCGCGACCCGGCTGCTCATGTGCCGCATCACGGCCCTGGGCGTGCCGGTGGCGGCCGAGCCGCTGAACGCGCTCACGCCGCAGTACGTCAACGGACTGGTCACCTACAACGGCGTCGGCGCGCGCAACGTCACCGACCAGACCGCCCGGGAACGGGTGTCGGGCTTCTCGTCCGTCGTCGGCTTCAAGAACTCCCCGGAGGGCAGCATCGACGCCGCCGTCTCGGCCGTGCTGACCGCGCGGGCACCGCACGAGTTCCTCGGCGTCGACCACCACGGGGTGAGCGCCCAGCTGTCGACGACCGGCAACGACACCGCCCACGTGATCCTCCGTGGCGACGAGGACGGCCCCAACCACTCCGCCGCGCACATCGCCGAGACGAAGCGGAAGCTGGCGCAGCGCGGGCTGCCGGAGGTGGTCGTCGTCGACGCCTCCCACGGCAACAGCCAGAAGGACCACCGGCGCCAGATCCACGTCGTACGGGACCTGGCCGGGCAGGTCGCCGGCGGTGAGCGGGCGATCCGCGGCGTGATGGTGGAGAGCAACCTCGTCGCCGGGAGGCAGGACCTCGACCGCCGGCACCCCGAGCGGCTGCAGTACGGCCTGAGCGTCACCGACGCCTGCGTCGACCCCGGGACGACGGAGGTCATGCTGGCCGAGCTGGCCGAGGCGGTGCGGTCACGGCGGTCCGGGGACCGCTGAGGGGAGCGCCGCCGAGCTCAGCCCTGCTGTCCCTCCCCGGCCGGGAGCTCCGGGGCGTCGAGGAGCACGACGAGGTCGGCGCGTTCCCTCGAGGCCTCGACGACCTCGCCGTTGGGCAGGTCAACGGTCTGCACCCAGTCCTCGGACGCTCGGCGCTCGTGGCCGTGGGACAGGCGGCGACGGAGGAGCCGCCCTGTGCGCACCTCGGGGGGCACGTCGAGGTACCAGACCTGGTCCAGGCACGGCCGGACCTCGTCCCACCCGTGGTCCTGCACGAGCAGGTAGTTGCCCTCGGTGAGGACGAGGGGCGTGTCCGGGGGCACCGGGACGGCGCTGCCGATGGCCTCCTCCAGGTCGCGGTCGAAGACGGGGCCGTAGACCGTGCGGTCGGACGGCGTCCGCAGCCGCCGGAGCAGGGCGACGTAGCCGTCGACGTCGAAGGTGTCGGGAGCGCCCTTGCGGTCCCGGCGCCCCAGCCGCAGCAGTTCCTGGTTGGCGTAGTGGAAGCCGTCCATCCCCACCAGCGCGACCCGCTCCCCGAGTGCCTCGACCAGTGCCGCGCAGACGGTCGACTTGCCCGCCCCCGGCGCGCCGGTGATGCCGAGCAGTCGCCGCCCTCCGGACGCCAGGGCCGTCGCCCGGTCGACCAACTGCTGCACCGTCTCGCGGACGACGGGCGGCGCGCCCGCGCCGGACGTCGCGACTGGCTCCTGCACTGGCGAGGTCCTCTCTCCCGGCACCCGTGGTCGCAGCGGGCCCGTGGTCAGCCTCGCAGGCGCACGGACAGGCAGGTCACGCAGCCCTCGAGCTCCTCGAACTCGGTCACGTCCACCGCGACGACGCGCAGGCCGCGCGCCTCGAGCAGCTCCCGGGTGGCCGGCGCGCTCGAGGACATCAGCACCGTCGTGCCGTCGAGCAGGACGACGTGCGCCCCCTCCCGCTCGGGGACGGCGAGGAACCCGGGCCAGACGGCGGGGTCGTCGACCAGCGGCTCGAAGCCGACCACCGTGCCGTCCGGCAGCGCGGTGACGCCGGACTCGAGGTGCAGGACGCGGGTGACCGGGGTGCCCACCACCTCCGCGCCCAGGGGAGCGAGCAGCGCGGCGAGCTGCGCCAGACCGGCCTCGTTCGTGCGCCCGCCCAGCCCGACCCACACGGTGCCGTCGTGCTCGAGGACGTCGCCGCCGTCGAGCGTCCCGGGCGCCTCGATCCGGGCGATCCGGTAGCCGAGGGCCGCCAGCGTCCGCTCGGTCCCCGCGGTCTCGGGCCTGCGCTCGTCGGCGCCCGGCCGGGACACGACGGCGAGGTCGCCGTGGACGACGACCGTGTCCTCCGCGAACACCGCGTCGGGGCAGTCGTCAGCGGGCGGCACCTCGATCGTCTCCCAGCCCTCGGCCCGCAGCGCGTCGACGTAGCCCTGCCACTGGCGCAGCGCCAGGTCGCCGTCGACGGGCGTGCGGGGGATGTGGGTGACCAGCCCGTCGGCCAGCCGGGGGCCGGGGCGGCGGACCAGCGCGCGCTTCCGCATGCGGGGGATGGTGGCAGGGGACTGCGCGGCCGACCCGCGCCGGGGCAGCGGCCCTCAGCCCAGGCGGGCGCCCACGACCGCGATCCCGGGACCCTCCAGCGCCTCCAGGCCGGCGCGTCGTCCCGCCGCGACCAGCAGCAGGTCGACGTCGGGCCCGCGCAGCTCGGCCCCGTCGCCGAGGGTCCACCCGGTGTCGGTCGAGACCAGTCGCACCCCGGCCAGCCGCCGCGGCCCGCCCATGAACCGGTTGGTGGCGACGTAGGCCAGGCAGTCCGCCACCACGTCGGGAGGCGACACGTGGCGCCGGCCCAGGGGCCGGGCGATGTCCTGACCGTGCACGACGAGGTCCATGAGCGGGTCCCTCGGGGTGCTGCCGGGGAACCGCCGGGTGGAGTCGGCGCTCTCGCGCAGCTGCGCGACCAGATCCTCGGGGCCGTACGCCGCCGACCGCTCCGCTGCCAGGTCGACCGCCACCCGGTCGAAGCTGCCGCGCGCCCGCACCGCCGCGCGCAGCAGGCGGGGCACGGTGATCCTCGTCGTGACCGTCAGGTGGGCGACGACGTCGCGCACCGTCCAGGCGGCACACAGCGACGGCGTCGTCCACCCCTCGTCGGGGAGGTCGGTGACGAGGTCGGCGACGCGGTGCCGCTCGGCGGCCACCGCCGCGTCGACGGCGGCACGGGACAGGGCAGGCGGGGTGCTCATGCGGTCCCGACTCCGACCACCCCACGAACTCGTCGGTCAGGAGGCGGCGGAGCGGACGTCGTCCCCGGCGTACCAGGCGCGCAGGCGGGCGAACCCCTCGTCCAGGCTGACCTCGGGCCGCCAGCCCAGCGCGGCCCGCGTGCGCCGCTGGTCGAACCAGTGGGCGGTCGCCAGCTGCTCGGCCAGGAAGCGGGTGAGCGGGGGGACCGACCGCCGGCGCGTGACTGCCCAGACCGCCTCCGCGGCAGCGCCGGCCGCCCAGGCCGCACCGAACGGCACCCGGCCGCGCGGCCCCGGGACCCCGGCCGCCCGGCACAGCCGGCCGAGCACCTCGGCGACGGGGCGGGGCTGCCCGTTCGAGACGACCAGCGCCTCGCCGTGCACCGGTCCGCACGCGTCCACGGCGGCGACCAGGGCCGCTGCGGCGTTGTCGACGTAGGTCGTGTCGATGAGCGCCGCGCCCGACCCGATCACCGGCAGCCGCCCGGCCCGCGCCCGCTCGACGATGCGGCCGACGAGCTGGGTGTCGCCGGGGCCCCACACCAGGTGCGGGCGGACGGCCAGCACGGCCAGCGCGGGGGAGTCCGCGGCCAGCGCGTCGAGCTCGGCCACGGCCTTGGAGCGGGAGTAGCGGCCGCGGGCACGTGCGGGGTCGGCGGGTCCGGCACCGACCCCGGCGAGCGCCGTCCCGGCGTGCGCCACCGACGGGGACGAGACGTGCACCAGCCGGCCGACGCCCGCGGCCCGGCAGGCGTCGAGGACGGCCCGGGTGCCGGCGATGTTCGCGTGCGCGTACTCGGCCCACGGACCGGTGACGTCGACCTTCGCGGCCAGGTGCAGCACGGCGTCCTGCCCCCGGGCGGCCCGCCCGACGACGTCCGGGTCCGCGACGTCCCCCAGCACCTCCGCGCACGGCAGGCCGGAGGGACGGCGCTGCAGCACCGTCACCTCGTCCCCGCGCCCGAGCAGCCCGGTGGCCGTGGTCCGGCCGAGCATCCCGCTCGCCCCGGTGACCAGCACCCTCACGGCCGGCGGGGGGCCCGTGCGCCGGCCAGCACCCGCGCGGCCCGGCGGGCGACCTCGCCCCGGTCCACCTTCGACTGGTGCCGGACGTCCACCGGCAGCCGGGAGGTGACCAGGACCGCGGCGACGTCGACGCCGGCGGCCGCGCGGACGGCGTCGGCGAGGTCCGCCCCGGCCAGGGCCGGTCGGCCGCCGAGCCGGGTCCGGCGTCCGGACGGCACGACGACCACCACGACGACCTGCGCCCCGACGGGTCCCACGCCGACGGCCGCGGCGGCCGACACGCCGTCGACCGCCTCCACCCTCTGCTCGACCCCGACGGGCGTCACCGGCCCGGCGGCCGTCGTGACCACGTGCTGGAGACGCCCCTCGACCCAGAGCCGCCCGTCGGCGTCGAGGTGCCCGACGTCGCCGGTGCGGTGCCAGCCGGGGTCCCGGGACGTCGACCGCTCCAGCGCCCACAGCGCGTCGTAGCGGTCCTTGACGTGCGCGGCCCGCACGCAGACCTCGCCGGGGACGCCCGGGCGGTCGGTCAGCGCGCCGTCGGCCCGCCCGTCGGAGGACAGCGGGCTGACCCGCACGTCGACGCCGGGCAGGGGCCGGCCCACGCACACCCCGTCGCCGGTGCCGGCGGCCTCGATCTCGGCGAGCGAGACGTCGGTGACCGGCAGCACCTCGGTCATCCCGTAGGGCGTGTGCGGATCGGCGGCGGGCAGCACCGTCCGCAGCGACCGCAGCAGGGACGCCGGGACGGGCGCGCCGGCGGACATGAGGAGCCGGACGCGGGCCAGGGCCGTGCGCTGCTGCGCCGAGAGGCCCGCCGCCGTGGCCACCACGCGCCGCAGCGCCGCCGGGGAGGCGAACACCACGGTCGCGTCGACGGCGGCCGCGGCGTCGGCCAGCGCCGCCGCGGTCAGCGAGCCGGGCGCGGTCACGTCGACGTCCGGCACCGCCGACCCGATGCCCAGCGCCGGCCCGAGGATCGCGAACGGCGCGAACGCCGCCACGAACCGGTCGTCGGCGGTGAGGCCGTAGGTGGACCGCACGAGTTCGAGCTGGGCGGCCGCCTGGCGGTGCGTGTAGACGACGCCCTTGGCCGGTCCGGTGGCCCCGGAGGTGAACAGCACGGCGCAGTCGGCGTCCAGCGGCGGTTCGGCGGGCACCGGTGCCGACCGGCCGAGGGCCTCCAGGTCGGCGAGCGTCGAGCGGGCACCCAGGCCGCGCAGCGCCGTCCGGCCTCCCGGACCCGCGGCGACGCGGGACCCGGGCAGGCCCATGAGGCGCGCTGCGGCCAGACCCGACCGGCTGCCGACGACGCAGTCGACCGCGGCGCTGCGCAGCGCCCGGCGCATGCCGGCCAGCCCGAGGCCCTTGTCCGCGACGACGACGACGCCCCCGGCCCGCCAGACGGCGTAGACCGTCGCGGTGAGGTCGGCCGAGGGCTCCACCAGCAGCGCGACGCGGGACCCCGGGCGGACGCCGGTCGCCGCCAGCCCGGCGGCGAGGTGCGCCACCCGCCGGGACAGCTGCGACCAGCTCACCGTCGCGCCGCCGACCTCGACGACCGCGGGCGAGTCGTCGTCCGCCCGCTCGTCCAGGGCCGACCACAGCCGGCGTCCGGTCGTCGCGGGCGCCGGCCGCGCGGGTGCGCGGTCCCCGGCGTCGAGGTCGGCCACCCACTGCGCCACGGCTCGCGCGTACTGCGGCGCGTCCTCGGGGAGCAGGTGGGAGGCGCCCTCGTAGCGGTGCAGCCGGGCCTGCGGCAGGCGGTTGCGCAGGTCGGTCAGGTACCGCTCGCCGAACACCGGGTCGCGGGGGCCCCACAGCAGCAGTGCCGGGACGTCGAGGCCGCGGATGCCCTCGGCGATCGCCTCCTGTGCCGGGCGGGACGGGTGGCCGGGGGAGAACGGGATGTCGGCGACGAAGTCACCGACCGACCGGCGCCGCGCCGGGGAGCGGTAGGGCTCGGCGAAGGCGCGGCGGACGTCGGCGGGCAGGGCCGGCCGGGACAGCGCCGTCGTCGCCCGGACGAACACCGGGGTGCCCACGGTGACCGCCGCGCGCACGCCGGGCGCGGAGGCCAGCCGGATCAGGGCCGGCCCGAGGTCGCCCTCGGGCATGGCGACGGCCGTGTTGGCCAGGACGACGCCCCGCAGCTGGTCGCGGTGCTCGAGTGCCCAGCCCAGCGAGATGACCCCGCCCCAGTCGTGCCCGACGGTGACCACCGGGCCGGTGACGCCCAGCGCCGCGGTGAGGTCGCCGAGGTCGGCCACCCGCTGCCGCAGGAGCCGCGGCCCGGTCAGCCGGTCGGACCACCCCATGCCGAGCTGGTCGGGGGCGACCACCCGCCAGCCGGGCGGGGCGGCGGCCAGCAGCCGGCGCCACAGGTAGGACCAGGTGGGGTTGCCGTGGACGCACAGCAGCGTGCCGACCGGCTCCCGGACGCCGTTGTCGAGGACGTGCCAGCAGTGCTCCACGCCGTCGGCATCGGCGACGGTCAGGAGCCGGGACCAGGCCGGGTCCAGCCCCGGGAGCGCCGGCCGGGCGGGCGTCTCGTCGGCCGCCCTCACCAGGCGATCTCGAGGCAGGAGGCGTTGAGGCCCGACCCGATCCCCATGAGCAGCACCCGGTCGCCGCCGACGAGGGAGTCCTGCTGGCCGGCCAGCGTGAAGGGGACCGAGGCCGGGCCGAGGTTGCCCCGGGTCGGGAACGTCGTCGGCACCAGGGCCGGGTCGATCGAGAACCGGTCGCACATGGCCTTGGTGTGCACCTTGGAGACCTGGTGGACGATGTACCGGCTCATGCCGCGGGCCCAGTCGAACTCACCGGCGGCGTCCGCCCAGAGTTCCTCGGACAGGCCGAGCCCGGCCTCGAGCAGGCCCTTCAGGTCGGTCCGCATCTCGTCGTTGTCGCCGGTGCAGAGCTCGTGGTGCTCGCTGCCGGCCCGGCTCGCGGAGCCGACCAGGCGATGCCCCTCCGGGTGCCGGTCGGCGCGCCCGAGGACCATGGCGACCGCACCCGAGCCGAGGGTCAGGGTCGCGAACTGCGCCAGCACGTCCTTGGACGTGGTGTCCGGGCGGTTCAGCCGCTCGACGGTGCGCTCCTGGACCGGCCGGGAGTCCTCGCCGTTGACCACCAGGACGTGGTCGGCCATGCCGGAGTCGATCATGGCGGCGGCCAGCTCCATGCCGTTGACGAAGCCGAGGCAGGCGTTCGTCACGTCGAAGTTCTGGCACGAGCGCGGCAGGCCCAGCGCGTGGTGCACCGCGACCGCCGTCGAGGGCTCGAGGTACCGGCGGCTCACCGAGGTGTTGACCATCAGGCCGATGGACGCCGGGTCGACGCCGCTCTCGCTGATCGCCTTGGCGCCGGCCATGGCGGCCCCGTCGACGAACGTGACGCCGTCGGCCCACCAGCGGCGCTCCCGGATGCCGGCGAGGCGCTCGAGCAGGCCGCGCCGCAGGCCCACCCGCTGGTAGGTCCCCTCGAGCGCGTCGTCGAGGTCGTCGGAGCCGACCACCCGGGTGGCGTCCTCGGTCTGGACGGCCAGGACCGCCGTGTTCGTGAACCTGCGTGTGCTGTTGCTGCTCATCTGTGGGATCCAGTCCTCCGCCGGGCCGGCTCCCCATCACGTGCCGCCCTCGTCCGTCGCGCTCTACCCGAGCCGTGCCCCACTACTCCACCAGCCCGGGCCCCCGCACGTCACGCCCGGGCAGCCCGTCACCGGGTGTGACCTGCACCCACCGACTAGGTTCGGGACCCGGACGTCAGCGATCGGCGCAGGGGGTGTGGCACGTGGCGAGATCGGTGCTCGTGACCGGTGGGAACCGCGGCATCGGGCTGGCGATCGCCCGCGCGTTCGCCGAGCAGGGCGACCGGGTGGCGGTGACCCACCGTGGCAGCGGCGCCCCCGAGGGGCTGTTCGCGGTGCAGTGCGACGTCACCGACACCGAGGCGGTCGACCGGGCCTTCACCGAGGTCGAGGAGCACCAGGGGCCGGTCGAGGTCCTGGTGAGCAACGCCGGCATCACCCGGGACGGGCTGCTCATGCGGATGAAGGAGGAGGACTTCACCGACGTCCTCGACGCCAACCTCACCGCCGCCTACCGGGTGTCCAAGCGGGCCGCGGCCAGGATGGTGCGCGCGCGTCGCGGCCGCATGGTCTTCGTCTCCTCGGTGGTCGGGCTGCTGGGCTCGGCGGGCCAGACGAACTACGCGGCGTCCAAGGCCGGGCTCGTCGGGCTCGCACGCTCGATCGCCCGCGAGCTGGGCAGCCGGGGCATCACCGCGAACGTGGTGGCCCCCGGCTTCGTGCAGACGGACATGACCGCCGCGCTGCCGGAGGAGCGGCAGCAGGAGATCCTCGGGCAGGTGCCGCTGGGGCGGTACGCCTCGGCGGAGGAGATCGCCGGCGTGGTGCGCTTCCTGGCGAGCGACGCGGCCGGCTACATCACCGGGGCGGTCGTCCCGGTCGACGGCGGACTGGGAATGGGGCACTGATGAGCGGCATCCTCGAGGGCAAGAAGATCCTGGTCACCGGGGTCCTCACCGAGGCCTCGATCGCCTACGCCACCGCGCGCATCGCGCAGGAGCAGGGCGCCACCGTCGTCCTGTCCAACTTCGGCCGGGCGCTGTCGCTGTGCCAGCGGATCGCCAAGCGGCTGCCCCAGGAGGCGGCGGTCGTCGAGCTCGACGTGACGAACACCGAGCACCTGGCCACGCTGGCCGACCGGCTGCGCGAGCACGTCGGCGACACCCTCGACGGCGTCGTCCACTCCATCGGCTTCGCGCCGCAGGAGGCGATGGGGGAGGGTTTCCCCGAGGTCGCCTGGGAGCACGCGGCGACGGCGTTCCAGGTGTCGACCTGGTCGATGGCCTCGCTCACCCAGGCCTGCCGGCCGCTGTTCGGGGAGCAGGCGTCGGTCGTCGGCCTGACCTTCGACGCCACCGTCGCCTGGCCGGTCTACGGCTGGATGGGCGCGGCCAAGGCGGCGCTGGAGTCCACCTCCCGCTACCTGGCCCGGGAGCTGGGCCCCGAGGGCGTGCGGGTCAACCTCGTCGCCGCGGGTCCGCTGCGCAGCATGGCGATGAAGTCCATCCCGGGCAGCGCCCAGTTCGAGGAGGCGTGGGAGGCGCGCGCCCCGCTCGGCTGGTCGGTGACCGACACCGAGCCGGCCGGCAAGGCCGTCGTCGCGCTGCTGTCGGACTGGTTCCCGGCCACCACCGGGGAGATCGTGCACGTCGACGGGGGCTTCCACGCCGTCGGCGTGTGAGAGGTCTCGCCGCATCCGCCCGCGGCCTGGGGTAGAAGGGGAAGCGTGCCGCTCCAGACCGACGTCGACATCACGCCCGCCGGCCAGCGTCCCGACGAGGACCCGTCGCTCGCCGTCCGCAACAACGGCGGGACGCCGCCGTCCGCCGACCCCGCGCCGTCCGGACGGCGGGAGGCGCTGCTCGTGCTCGGCTTCGGCGGCCCGGAGGGGCCCGACGACGTCATGCCGTTCCTCGAGAACGTCACCCGCGGCCGCGGCATCCCGCGCGAGCGCCTGCTCGACGTCGCCGAGCACTACATGCACTTCGGCGGGGTCAGCCCGATCAACGAGCAGAACCGGGCGCTGACCGCGGCGGTCGAGCAGGAGTTCGCCGACGCCGGCCTGGACCTGCCGGTCTACTGGGGCAACCGCAACTGGTCGCCCTACGTCGAGCACGTCTGGCAGCAGATGGCCGACGACGGCATCGAGCACGTCTACGTCTTCCCCACGTCGGGGTTCGCCTCCTGGTCGGGCTGCCGGCAGTACCACGAGGACGTCGCCCGGGCCCGCTCCGTGTTCACGGGTGCGGCCCCCGGCGGCGGGCCGACCGCCGAGAAGCTGCCGCACTACGGCGACCACCCCGGCTTCGTGCAGGCCAACGCCGAGGCGCTGGCGGCCGCGCTGGCCTCGCTGCCGGAGGACCTCCGGGACACCGCGCGGCTGGTCGCGACGGCGCACAGCATCCCCGACACCATGGCCGCGGTGGCCGGGCCGGACGGCGGCGCCTACCAGGCCGAGCTGCTGCGCTCGGCGCGGCTCGTGGTCGACGCGGTCGTGCCCGGCCGCGACGTCGACCTGGTCTGGCAGTCGCGCAGCGGCCCGCCGTCGGTGCCGTGGCTCGAGCCCGACGTCAACGACCACCTGCGGGCGCTGGCCGCGGCGGGCGAGAAGGCCGTCGTCGTCTTCCCGATCGGCTTCGTCAGCGACCACGTCGAGGTGATCTGGGACCTCGACAACGAGGCCGAGGAGACCGCCGAGGAGCTCGGCATGGCCTTCGTCCGGGCGGGGACGGCGGGCACCCACCCGGCGTTCGTGGCGATGGTCCGCGAGCTGGTCGAGGAGCGCCGGTCGGGCACCCCGCCGCGGCTGGGCACCAACTGCCCGGCGGCCTGCTGCTTCGTCCGTCGGCCTACCGGCCCCCGCCGCGGCCAGGAGCCGTCCCCGGCCTGAGCTGAGCCGCTGCATCCCGCCTGCGCGGAGCCCTCCGGGCCCCACTCGGCGGGATCCGCCGCTCAGGGCGCGGAGGGCAGCGGCTCGGTCGACCCCGCCCCGAGCGCCTCCTGGACGTGCCACAGGCCGGCGCGGACCATGCGCCCGTAGGCGTCGTCCGTGAGCTCGTCGATCGACGACGCCGCCGCTGCCAGGTGCCGCCGTGCGCCCGGCGCATCGCCGAGCCGGCGGAGGCAGTCGGCGAGGTCGAGGTGCAGGGACGGCAGCACGCCGCGCACCCGGAGTGCCGCGTCGTGCTGTCGTGCGCGCTCGTCGGTGAGGGCGCCCGCTGCCGCCAGGGCTCGCTCGTCCCAGCGGAGCTCCGCCCGGACGTCGTCCTGCAGGTCGGCGAGGAAGTGGGCGAGCGTCACCCGGTGCAGCGGGTCGCCGTCGGGCCCCACCCGCTCCCACAGGCCGGTCAGCCGCTGGCGCGCCTCGGCACGTGCACCGCCACGACCGAGCTCCACCGCGGCGACGATCTGCGCCATGGTCTCGTCGGAGGTACTCGTGGGGGCCGAGCGGTCCGTCACCTCGGGACGGCGTTGTAGGCGGCGGTGACCGCCTCGCGCACGGCGTCGCCCAGCGGGCGCAGCGCGTCGTCCCGGGCCGCGGCCTGGCGGTGGGTGACCGCGCCGCCGGGCGCGTCGGTGAGCGCCAGGTCGAGCACCCTCGCCAGCCGCTGGGCGCGCGCCAGCAGGGCCATCGCGACCGGGTCGGTGCCCGGCGGCATCCCCGGCACGTGCGCGGCCTTCGCCAGCCCGGCCAGCAGCGCCGGCACCTCGGGGTGCCACCGCGCCAGGTCGAGCCCGGCCAGGGTGCGGGCCGCGTCGCCGACGGCCAGGTCGAGCGCGCCGGACACCGCGCGCAGCGATCCCTCGACCGGCGGCGGCACCGGAGGGGCGCCGGTCAGGTCGAACGCCGTCCACTGCACCACCTCGGGACCCAGGGGCTCGGGCACCAGCGCCACCCGCTCGCCGACGGCGGCCTGCCCGGCCTCCACGGCCAGCTCGGCCAGACCCGGGACGCGCGGCAGCCCCCGGACGTCGCCGGGCACCGGCAGCACCAGCCGGACGCGGTGCTCGCCGGCGCCGCGCAGTGCGCTCAGAGCCCAGCCGAGGGGGACCGCCGCGTCGGTGCCGGGCAGGCCGCAGACCCGGTGCGCGGTGTCGCCGACCAGGGCGTCGAGTGCGTCGTCGTAGGAGGCGCGGCCGGTGAGCCAGGCGGTCGCCCACACCGCGAACCGGCCCGCGGGGAAGTCGTGCACCCGGCGAGGTTATGCCGGGCCCCGGCCGAGATGACGATCCGGTCGCGATCGATCACAGCGCGGTCCGGATCTGGGAGAGTGCGGACGTGGACGCCTGGGTGCTGTGGCTGATCGCGTCGGGCCTGTTCACCGCCGGTGAGCTGGCCAGCGGCGACCTGTTCCTGCTCATGCTGGCCGGCGGCGCGCTCGGCGGCGTCGGGGTCGCGCTGCTCGGCGGTCCCGTCGTCCTGCAGCTGGTCGCCTTCGTCGTGGTCTCGGCGCTGCTGCTGGCGGTGGTGCGGCCACTGGCCAGGCGCCACCTCACCGAGGGCACCCCCGAGCAGCCCGACGGCGTCGCCGCGCTCGTCGGCCGCACCGCGAAGGTGACCCGGGCCGTCGACGGGCACGGGGGGCGCATCCGCCTCGGTGCCGACGAGTGGACCGCCCGCAGCCAGTACGGCGGTGAGCACTTCCCGGTCGGCGCGACCGTGCGGATCCTCCAGGTGGACGGCGCCACCGCAGTCGTCGGTGACGCCCTCGAACTGGAGTAGCGCCTCCCACGGGTGATCGCGCGTCGCGCCGTGACCGCATCGTCACCGGAGCCGGGCAGGATCGGCGACTGGACCCGGAGGAGGGAGCGTTCCCGTGACACCCGCACTGATCGCCCTGATCGTGATCGCCCTGCTGGTGGTGGTCGTCGTCGCCAAGAGCGTGACGATCGTGCCGCAGGCGCAGGCCAAGGTCGTCGAGCGGCTCGGCCGCTACAGCCGCACGCTCTCGCCGGGCCTGTCGTTGTTGGTGCCCTTCATCGACCGCGTACGGGCCACGATCGACCTGCGCGAGCAGGTGGTCTCCTTCCCGCCGCAGCCGGTGATCACCTCGGACAACCTGCAGGTCGGCATCGACACCGTCGTCTACTTCCAGGTGACCGACCCGCGGCTGGCCGTCTACGGCATCGCCAACTACATCACCGGCATGGAGCAGCTGACCACGACGACGCTGCGCAACGTGGTCGGCGGGCTGAACCTCGAGGGCGCGCTGACCGGCCGCGACGGGATCAACAGCCAGCTGCGCGAGGTGCTCGACGGCACGACCGGGCCCTGGGGTCTGCGCGTCGCCCGGGTGGAGATCAAGGCGATCGACCCGCCGCCGTCCATCCGCGACTCGATGGAGAAGCAGATGCGGGCCGACCGCGACAAGCGGGCGATCATCCTGCAGGCCGAGGGTGCCCGGCAGTCGGCGATCACCACCGCCGAGGGGCAGAAGGCCTCGGCGATCCTCTCCGCGGAGGGCAAGAAGCAGGCGGCGATCCTCGAGGCCGAGGCCGAGCGGCAGAGCCGGATCCTGCGGGCCGAGGGTGAGCGCGCGGCGCTGTTCCTGCAGGCGCAGGGCCAGGCCAAGTCGATCGAGACGGTCTTCCAGGCCATCCACGACGGCAAGCCCGACCAGGGGCTGCTGGCCTACCAGTACCTGCAGACGCTCCCGCAGATCGCCCAGGGCGACGCGAACAAGATGTGGATCGTCCCGAGCGAGTTCAGCAAGGCCCTGGAGGGCCTGGCCAAGCTGGGCGGGGCGGACGGCGACGGGCGGTCCTGGATGGACGTCGACGGGTCGGCGGACGGTGCCGGCCGGCCGGCCGCCGAGCTGGACACGTCGGGCTGGTTCGAGTCGGCACTGCCCCGCGCCGCCGACCAGCCCGAGGCGAAGATCGAGCTGACGAGCATCGCCGACACCGCGCCCGCCGTGCCGGCACCGGCGATCCCGGACACGACGTCACTGGCCCGCGCCGCCGAGCACGAGGCCGCCGGCGAGAACCCGCAGCCGTCGAGCTGACCCGACCCGCGACAGCGCGCGGTCCGGTGCCGGCCGGGTACGGCACCCGGCCGGGGTGTCCCGGTCGCGGGGTCCGGAGGACCTCCCGACCGGGACACGGCCAGCGGCCGGCCCCCTGCAGGGTCCCGCCGCCTGCTCGCGGGTGGCGGGGGCAGGGGGCCTCCCTCAGTCCTTGAGCAGGCCCTCGCGGAGCTTGGCCAGGGTCTGGCTGAGCAGCCGGGACACGTGCATCTGCGAGATGCCGATGTCGGCGGCGATCTGCGACTGGGTCATGTTGCCGAAGAACCGCAGGATCAGGATCCGCCGCTCCCGCGCCGGGATGGTGGCCAGCAGCGGCTGCAGCGACTCGCGGTACTCCACGCCCTCGAGCGCGGCGTCCTCCTCGCCGAGCGTGGCGGCCAGGGTCGGGGAGTCGTCCTCACCGGAGAGCCGCTCGTCGAGGGAGCTGCTGCGGTAGGCGTTCGCGACGGCGAGGCCCTCGAGCACCTCCGCCCGCGGGATGCCCAGGTGCTCGGCCAGCTCCGACGGCGTCGGCGCGCGGCCGTTCTTCTGCGCCAGCTCGCCGACCGCCGCGTTCAGCGACAGGTGCAGCTCCTGCAGCCGCCGCGGGACGCGCACCGACCAGCCCTGGTCGCGGAAGTGCCGCTTGATCTCGCCGGTGATGGTGGGGACGGCGAAGGAGAGGAACTCCACCCCACGGCTCGGGTCGAACCGGTCGATGGCCGCGATCAGGCCGAGGGTGCCGACCTGCAGCAGGTCGTCGAAGGGCTCGCCGCGGTTGCTGAACCGGCGGGCGAAGTGCCGCACCAGCGGCAGGTGCTCCTCGACGAGGATCTCGCGCAGCCGCTCACGGCGCGGGTCGTCCTTGTCCAGGGTGGCCAGCTCGGCGAACAGCGGCGCGGTGCGCTCCGCCCGCCGCCGGTTCTCCGAGACGGGCGCGGCGCCGGAGGAGCCGGTGTCGCCCGACGCGGTCTCGTCGTCCTCGTCGGACTCCTCGTCCTCGGAGTCGGCGTCCTCGGTGACGTCGTCCTCGAGCTCCGCGTCGGCGTCCGCCGTGTCCTCGTCCGCCACGTCGCTCCCGACCGGGGTGCCGGCGTCCGGGCCGGGCACGACCTCGCTGCGCGGGTCGGGCACCACGACGGGTTGCTCCTCGGACGCGACCTCTCCCTCCGTGCCGCGGCGGCCGGTCGGGAACTCGTCGTCGCGCAGGGTGTCCTCCTCGACGGTCCGGGGTTCCGGGGCTGGCGCCCCGGTCACCGCGCGACCGAGACGTTCTGGCCCGCGTCCCCGAGCCGCTGGTCCGGGTGCTGTCCCGGCAGGTACTTGTCCATGGAGATCACGGCGACCGGTGAGCTGGTGCCGTCGCCGGCCGGCACGGTGGCCTGGGTGGCGGGACCGGCCTCGACCTCGTCGACCAGGGTGTGCAGCACCGCCCAGCCGAAGCCGTCGCGGGGGACGTCGGTGCCCTCGGTGGTCGGCACCCAGGCGTCGATGTGCAGGCCCCGGCGGGTGGTCTCGAAGACCACGGTCAGCCGGCGGTCGTCGGAGACGATCGCCGACAGCGTCGCGCAGGCCTCGTCCACGGCCAGTCGGAGGTCCTCCACCGCGTCGAGGTCGTAGTCCATCCGCATCGCCAGGTCACCGACCATGGCCCGCACGGCGGGCAGCTGGGTCGGGGTGGTGGGCACCCGCAGTTCCAGTCGCTCGGCGCGCCGCCCGTCCTGCGTGAGGGCACCCCTCGAGTCCACCATCCGTCGTACGCTCCTCATCCTCGCATCGCGCCCGCGCGCCGAGCGCCCTGGAGACCCCGGTCCGCGCGGTTCGCACCCATCCTGCCCGACCGGCCGCGGCGGCCTCCCCGGCGCCGCCGGGCGGTGCGCCTGACGGAGAGGGCTACCCCGGCGCGGGCAGCCGCCAAACCCCAGGTCACACGGCCGGTGGGCGCGGTTGCAGGGGCCTGTGGGCTGCGGTTCGCTGGCCTGGGATGAACACCAGTCAGGAGAGCCCGCCCTCAGGGCCCGCGCCCGTCGACGACGCCGGCGGTGCCGCGCTCGTCGCGGCGCTGGAGAGCTCCTCCACCGCCATCTGGTGCCTCGCCGGACCCGGGCTGGCACCGGTCTGGGCCAACGCGCGCGCCCGTGACCTGGGCACGGCCACCGGCGACCTCGCCGCGGTCACCGGCCACCGCGTCGCCGAGCTGGCCGGTGAGGTCGCCCGCAGCGGGCACGCCGAGACGGTCCACGGCGCCTCCGACCCCGACGGCCGGGCCGCCACCGTCGTCCTGCAGCCGCTGCAGGTGCACGGGCAGCCCGGCGTCCTCGTGCTGGTCGAGGCCGACCGCCCCGACTGCGAGCACGCCGCCACCGGGATCGCCGAGGGGGACGTCGTCGACCAGGTGCAGCACTCGCTGCTGCCTCCCGCGCTCCCGCTGCTCCCGGACGTGCGGCTGTCGGGCAGCTACCACCGGGCCAGCTCGGTGCACGCCGCCGGCGGCGACTGGTACGACGCCGTGCCGCTCGGGCGTGGTCGGCTGGCGCTGGTCGTCGGCGACGCCGTCGGCCACGGGGTGCCCGCGGCCGGGGCGATGAGCCGGCTGCGCGGGGCCATGCGCTCGGTGGCGCTGCGCGACCCCTCGCCCGCGGCGGTCGTGGCCGCGCTCGACGCCTTCGCCGGGCAGATGGACGACGTCGAGGGCGCCTCGGTCTTCTACGGGGTGCTGGAGGCGGCCACCGGGCGGCTGGTGTACGCCGCGGCCGGGCACCCGGCTCCGCTGCTGGTCCGGGCCGACGGCAGCGCGGAGTTCCTCCCGCTGGCCCCCCGGCCGCCGCTGGGCACCCTGCCGGGCGCGCCCAGCGTCGCGGCCACCGCCCAGCTGCCGCAGGGCTCCACCCTCGTGCTGTTCTCCGACGGCGCGGTGGCTGCCTCCGGCGCGCTGTCGGCGGAGGGCCTGCACCGGCTGGCCGAGGTGTCGCGCGCCGCGCTCACCGGGCCGGGCGCCCTGGAGGGCGACGCGCCGGGTGAGCTGGCCGCGGCGATCGTCGAGGGGCTGCTGGGCGCCGAGGAGCACCCCGACGACATCGCCGTCCTGGTCGCCCACCGCCGGGCGGAGACCACCGAGCCGCTGGAACTCGACCTGCCCGCCGTCCCGGCGGCGCTGCCGACGGTCCGCCGGCACCTGGGTGCCTGGCTGGCGAGGCTGGGCATGGGGGAGCAGGACCGGGTCGGCGTGATGGTCGCGGTGGGCGAGGCCACCGCCAACGCGGCCGAGCACGCCTACCGCGGGGTCGAGCCGGGACGGATGCAGGTGACCGCGGCGGTCGACGTCGACGGGCTGCTCACCGTCACCGTTCGCGACCAGGGCCGGTGGCGCCCGCCGGACCGCGACCCCGGCGACCGCGGCCGCGGGTTGCTGATCATGCGGCAGCTCGTCGACGGCGTCGTGCTGCAGGGCGAGCACGGGACGACGGTGACGCTGAGCATGCGGCTGCGCCGCAGTCCGGAGGAGGACGAGGGCCGGCACGGCGGCAGCAGCGCGGCGGAGGTCGTCGTCGACCGCGGTGGCGAGTGCCCCGTGGTGCGGGCGTCCGGCGCGGTCGACATGGTCGGCGCCGAGCAGCTGCGCATCCGGCTGCTGGAGGCCAGCCACGGAGGAACCGGCCGGGTGGAGCTGGACCTGACGGCGGTCACCCTGTTCAGCAGTGCGGCGGTGCGCGTCGTCCTCGCGATGGCCCGGATCGCGGGTGAGGAGGGCTGGCGGCTGGTCGTGCACGCACCCGAGGGCGGAGTGACCCGGCACATCCTCGAGATCGGCGGGCTCGGCGGGCTGGTCGAGCTGCGCTGAGGAGGGAACCGCCGTCCCCCCGCGTTTGCGGGACGCCGGCGGTGCCCATCCTCTGGGCGTGAGACTCCGCCGCAGCGACGTGCACGGCCCGGGATGGCGGCGCCGGCGGGCCGGCCGCGGCTTCGCCTACTACGACGAGGACGGGGCGCTCATCAAGGACGAGCGCCTGGAGCGGCTGCGGTCGCTGGCCATCCCACCGGCCTGGAAGGACGTGTGGATCTGCCCCTGGCCCAACGGGCACATCCAGGCCACCGGGGTGGACGTCGCCGGCCGTCGGCAGTACCGCTACCACGACCAGTGGCGGGCGCGGCGGGACGCCGAGAAGCACGAGCGGGTGCTGGAGATCGCCCACCAGCTGCCCGACGTGCGCGACGCCGTCGTCGACGCGATCCACGGCAGCGGGCTGACGCGGGAGCGCGTGCTCGCCACCGCCGTCCGGCTGCTGGACCTCGGCGCCTTCCGCGTGGGCAGCGAGCAGTACGCCGAGGACAACGGCACCTACGGGCTGGCCACGCTGCGCCGGGAGCACGTGCGGGTCCGCGGCGAGCGGGTCTTCTTCTCCTACACCGCCAAGGGCGGCATCGAGCGGGAGCTGGAGCTCACCGACAAGCCCACGGCCGACGTCGTCCGCGAGCTGCTCAGGCGTCCGGCGGACGAGGGGGAGGAGCTGCTCGGCTACTGGGTGGACGACCCGGCCGAGGGCGGCCGCACCTGGCACGACGTGACGAGCACCGAGGTGAACGCCTACCTCAAGGAGATCAGCGGCGCGGAGATCACCGCCAAGGACTTCCGCACGTGGAACGCCACGGTGCAGATGGCCGCCACGCTGGCTGCGGCTCCGCCACCGACCAGCAAGACGGCGCGCAAGCGGACGGTCAACGCCGCCTACAAGGAGGTCTCCGAGCAGCTCGGCAACACCCCGGCGGTCTGCAAGGCCAGCTACGTCGACCCGCGGGTGGTGGACCGCTACGAGGACGGGGAGACCATCGCCGACGCGCTGACGGAGGCGGCGGGGGCCGAGGGGGACCGCGAGGTGCAGCGCACCCTGGAGCAGGCGGTCTGCCGGCTGCTCAGCGCCTGAGAGGATCCCTCCTCCCCACCCCTCGCCAGCTCGGGGCGGTGCCCGGGAGGCAGCCGCCGCAACGACGAGAGGCCCCGCCGGAGCGGGGCCTCTCGTCGTGGGGTCCGGGTGTGGGCGCGGGGCCCGCTCCGGCTCAGCAGGTCAGCGGGCGCTGCCGTCGACGATGGTGAACAGGTCGATCAGGCCGGTGACCTCGAGCGGGCGGGTGACCGCGCGGGTGGTGGCGATCAGGCGGAGGTCGACGTCGCGGGAGCGGGCCGACTTCTGCGTCTCGACGAGGACGGCCAGGCCGGCGGACCCCAGGAACTGGACGCCCGACAGGTCGATGACCAGGGCCTTGGGCTGCTGCTCGAGCTGGGTGTCGAGAGACGACCGGAGCACCGGGGCGGTGAACGTGTCCACTTCGCCGACGACCGTCACCGTGACCGCGCCGTCCTCGCCGGTGGAGGTCGAGAGCGTGATCACGTCGTCGAAGGGTGCGTCCGTGCCCTCGGTCGACACGTCGGGCTGCCCCTCGGCAGGCAGGTCGGATGTGGTCACGGGCTGAGCTCCTCTCAACGGCAGTACCCGGCGGCACGACCGCCGGTCAATCTACCGCTGCGCGGCCCCCCGGATGTCGTGGCCCCCGGACACGCACGTCGTCGTTCGTGTCCGTACCGGGAGGTCGCCCGGCGCGGCCGCGGCTGCCTGCTCAACCGCACCATCAACGTAGACATCCGAGGTCGAACCCGCCAACCCGCCCCCCGGCGACCGCCACCAACTCGTGATGCCGTGCCCTCGGAAGGAGGAGGCACGGCATCACGAGTCGGTGGCGAGTCGGGCCACCCTCCAGGGGCCCTGCGCCTGAGCCTGCGAGGCGTGGGGGGAGGGTGGTCCTCCCTCAGTCCACGACGTGCATCGCGGACTCCTCCGGGCCCTCGCCGCCGACGACCGGGTCGAGGCTGGCCTCGACGTCGTCGGCGGTGCGGTTGGTGCCGGAGTCGCTGTCCGGGGTGGTGTCGTAGTCCTGCTCGAGCTGGCCGACGCCACGGGCCGGGTCCTCGGCGGGGCGCACGTCCGGGACGTCGTCGGCGATCTCCTCCTCCAGGCGCGCGGACAGCGACGCGCCCTCGGACTGCTCGAACGCGGTCGTGCCGAAGTCGACGGTCTGGTGGCTCTCCCGATCGCCGGGCTCCGGGGCGAACTGCGGGTCCTCGGACCGCTGCATGGTCGGGAAGTCGTCCTGCGAGACGTCGGGGACGCCGTTGTCCTCGGGGAAGACGTCCCGGGCGGTCTGGCCCTCGGGACCGGTGGCCCCGGTGTCGCCGCGGACGTCGTCGCGGGTCCCGGTGAGGCCCCGCTCGTCGTCGGGGAACTCGCTGTCGTTGAGGGCGGAGTGGACAGCTCCGCGGTCGTTCGGGTCGGCCTCGGTCATGGGGGTGCCTCCGTTCTGCGTGCGTCCGCCTCGCGCACGCTCGTCCGTCGTGGACGGGGAACCGGTCGGGCGACCGGCGTCGTGATCTCGCCCTACCCGTCGGACCCCGCCCCATGCGTGACCCCGCTCGCGGACACCGGTCGGGCCTGTTCCGCATGGCGCCAGCGGGAGTGGGTAGCGCGCCTCCCATGGCCATCGCAGACGAGGTCCAGCGGATCGGGGCCCCGGTCCGCCGCTGGGCCCGCCACCAGAAGCGCGAGTACACGCAGGGGGAGCCGCGCCCGCTGGGCGGTGACCTGGGCGCCATGGGCGTCTACCTCGGTCTGGTGTCGGCCGGCGCCGCCGCCGTCCGCGCCTCGGGACGGGAGCTGCCCGAACGGATCCCGCCGGGCGACGCGGCGCTGCTGGCGGTGGCCACCTTCCGGCTGGCCCGTCGGATCGCGAAGGACCCGGTGACCAGCCCGCTGCGGGCGCCGTTCACGACCTTCCAGGGCCCCTCGGGCCATGCGGAGGTCGCCGAGGAGGTCCGCGAGCACGGCGGCGTCAAGCACGCCGTCGGGGAGCTGCTCACGTGCCCGTTCTGCCTGGCGCAGTGGGTGGCGACCGGACTCGTCTTCGGCTATGTGACCGCACCGAAGGCCACCCGCCTGGCCGCGTTGACCATGACCCTGGTCGCCGGTTCGGACGTCCTGCAGTTCATCTACGACGCGATCCAGAACGGTGCGCTCGCTCCCGAGGGCGAGGAGGAGTCCGGCGTGCAGTGACTCCTCCGTCCGGAGGAGGTGGCGCCGCTCGACCTGCCGGACGGGTGGCCACGGCCCTATCCTGCTGATCTTGACCGCCCGCCTTCCCCGCCTGCGGTCGCGGACCCGATCTCTCGACAGGAGCACGGCATGCGGT
Source organism: Geodermatophilus sp. SYSU D00779 (assembly GCF_054050595.1). NCBI lineage: Bacteria > Bacillati > Actinomycetota > Actinomycetes > Geodermatophilales > Geodermatophilaceae > Geodermatophilus > Geodermatophilus sp. SYSU D00779. Next base: position 49,853 of record NZ_JBJGZQ010000009.1, on the reverse strand, counting down.
CGATCTGGCGCGGGGCGGTGTCGTTCGGCCTGGTCAGCATCGGCGTGAAGCTGTACACGGCCACCGAGGACCACGACATCCGGTTCAACCAGGTGCACGCCGTCGACGGCGGGCGCATCAAGTACCGGCGGGTGTGCTCGATCGACGGCGAGGAGGTCGAGTACTCCGAGATCGCCAAGGGCTACGAGCTGCCCGACGGCCAGCTGGTGGTGCTGACCGACGAGGACTTCGAGGAGCTGCCGCTGGCCAGCCGGCGGGAGATCGAGGTCCTGCAGTTCGTCGACCAGGAGGAGATCGACCCGATCCAGTACGAGAAGACGTACTACCTGGAACCCGACCCCTCGGCGACCCGCCCGTACGTGCTGCTGCGCGACGCCCTGGAGAACGCCGGCCGGGTCGCCATCACCAAGATCGCCATCCGCTCGCGGGAGTCGCTCGCGGCGCTGCGCGTGAAGGACGGCGTGATGGTGCTGCACACCATGCGCTGGCCCGACGAGATCCGCCGTCCCGACTTCGCGTTCCTCGACGAGGACGTCGCCGTCCGGCCGCAGGAGCTGCAGATGGCCGAGGCGCTGATCGGGTCCATGACGGGGGAGTTCGACCCGACCGAGTTCACCGACGACTACCGCGAGGCGATGGCCGAGCTGCTGGAGGCCAAGCAGAGCGGCGGCGAGGTGCAGCCGCTGCCCGAGACCGCCGACTCCGGCGCCGCCGTCGTCGACCTGATGAGCGCACTGCGCCGCAGCGTGGAGGCCGCGCGGGGCGGCGCGCCCGCCGAGGAGGCCCCCGCCCGCAGGGCGCCGGCCAAGAAGGCCACCGCCGCCAGGAAGGCGGCACCCCGGGCCGACGAGGGGGCCCCGGCCCGGCGCACGGCGGCCCGGAAGACGACCACGGCGACGAAGGCGACCGCGGCGACGAAGGCGACCGCGGCGAAGAAGACGACCGCCGCCGCGACGAAGGCGACCCCGGCCGGGGAGGCCACCGCCGAGAAGGCGCCGGCCAAGCGGGCCCGCCGCAGCGCCTGAGGTGCCTGCCCGGGGGAGTGCCCGGCGGACGCCGCCGGCCGGGGACCCGTTCGCCGTGTCCGAGGGCGCGGCCGGCCTCGTGCTGCGGCTTGAGCGGGACGGCGTCCCGTGGTGCTGGGCGCTGCCGGAGGGACCGCCCACCGGGCGCGGGCCCGCCCTGCCCGCCGTCCCCACGACCGACGGCACCGTCCCCGGGCTGCGTCCGTGGGACTCCGGCCGCTGCGCGGTCGAGGAGTGGCGCGAGGACCGCGTCGTCGTCGCCCTCGCCGGACGGCGGCTGCGCGGCCGGCACGTGGTCTTCCGCGAGTGCGACGGCGGCTGGTGGGTCCGCGCCCTCGACGCCCCGGTGGAGGGCGCGCCGCTGGTCCCGATGCTCGCGACCCCGGGTGAGCTGCCACCGCCGGGGCAGGACGACGCGTGGGGCTACGAGTTCAAGTGGGACGGTGTCCGGGCGATCTCCGTCGTCGAGGCCGGGACACTGGGCCTCTGGGCACGCAGCGGCATCGACGTCACCATCCGTTATCCCGAACTGAGCCGACTGCCCGACGCGCTGAGCGGGCACGACGCGATCGTCGACGGTGAGGTGGTGGCCCTCGACGCCCGCGGGCGGCCGGACTTCGGCGCGCTGCAGGGGCGGATGCACCGCACCGGCCCGGAGGTGCGCCGGATGGCCGCCGCCGCGCCGGTCACCTACCTGGTCTTCGACCTGCTGGAGTGGGACGGCGAGAGCCTGCTCGCGCTGCCGTACGCGCAGCGCCGGGAGCGGCTGGAGACCCTCGGGGTCGCCGGTGGGCGGTGGGTGCCCACGCCGTGGTTCCGCGGTGGAGGAGCCGCGGTGCTGGCCGCCAGCCGGGACAACGGCCTCGAGGGGATCGTCGCCAAGCGGCTGGACTCGCCCTACCGCCCGGGGCTGCGCGGGCCGGACTGGCGCAAGGTGAAGAACGTCCGGACCCAGGCGGTCGTCGTCGGCGGGTGGCGGCCCGGGCAGGGCCGCCGGGCCGGGGGAGTGGGCTCGCTGCTGGTGGGCGTGCACGACGACGCCGGGCGGCTGGTCTACGCCGGGCACGTCGGGACCGGCTTCACGGCAGCTGCCCTGGAGGAGCTCCAGCCGCTGTTCACCCCGGCCGACGCGCCACCGTTCGCCGACGCGCTGCCGCGCGAGGTCACCCGCGACGCGCACTGGGTGGCGCCGGAGCTGGTCGGTGAGGTGGCCTTCGCCGCGTGGACCGCCGACGGCCGGATGCGCCACCCGTCGTGGCGCGGGCTGCGCGACGACCTGGTGCCCGAGGACGTGGTCGAGGAGTGGTGAGCCGGGTGCGGGTACTAGGGTGTCCGTGAGCCGGCAGCTGGTGCGCGTCGACGGGCGGCAGCTGCACGTGTCCAACCTGGAGAAGGTCCTCTTCCCGGAGGTGTCCTTCACCAAGGCCCAGGTCATCGACTACTACGTGCGGATCGCGCCGGTCCTGCTGCCGCACCTGTCCGGGCGGCCGGTGACCTTCACCCGCTGGCCCGACGGCGTGGAGGGGCAGGCGTTCTTCGAGAAGAACAGCGCCCGGCACGCGCCGGACTGGGTGCGGAAGGTGACCCTCCCCAGCCCCGGCAGCTCCCGCGGCCGGGAGACCCTCGACATGGTCGTCCTGGAGACCGTCGCCGACCTCGCGTGGGCGGCCAACCTGGCGGCGCTGGAGCTGCACGTGCCGCAGTGGCAGGTGGGCAGCCGGCGGCAGCCGACGCTGCCGGACCTGCTCGTCCTCGACCTCGACCCGGGCCCGGACGCCGGGATCCTGGAGTGCTGCGAGGTCGCCGACCGGCTGCGCCAGCGGCTGGTCGACGACGGCCTGGACCCGGTGGTCAAGACGTCGGGCTCCAAGGGCGTGCAGGTGTACGCGCCGATCCGGGTGCGCGACCGCGAGCACCCCAGCCGGTACGCCAAGGCGCTGGCCCAGGAGCTCTCCGCCGAGACGCCGGACCGCGTGGTGTGGCGGATGGAGAAGGTGCTGCGGCCGGGCAAGGTGCTCGTCGACTGGAGCCAGAACAACCCGGCCAAGACGACGGTCGCCCCGTACTCGCTGCGCGCCCGGCCCGACGCCCCGGTGTCCACGCCGATCGGCTGGGACGAGGTCGAGGCGGTGCTGGACGGCGCCGACCCCGGCTCGCTGCGCTTCCGCACCGAGGACGTGCTGGCCCGCGTCGAGGACTACGGCGACCTCTTCGACATCGCCGGGGCCCGGCGCGCCGCCCTGCCGCCGGCATGAAGCGCCGTGGGGAGCCGCGATGGTGCCGCCGTGATGGTGCCGCCGCGATGATCATGATGCGGGGGTGGGGACACGCCGCGCGGCCCGGATGCGTCGCCACCGCAGGTCCATGATCGTCTCCTGCGCCCCCTGAGGTGAGGTCCCGCAGGGGCCGGGCGCGGGCCTGGCATCCTCGCTACCCGTGTCCGCTGAACTGCCCTCGCCCGGCCCGCGCGACGACCGGCTGGCCGACGTGGGGCGCCTCCTCGTCCGCTGCCCCGACCGGCCGGGGATCGTCGCCGTCCTGAGCGGGCTGATGGCCGACGCCGGGGCGAACATCATCGACTCGCAGCAGCACTCGTCGGACCCGGTGGGCGGCACCTTCACGCTGCGCCTGGAGTTCTTCCTGGCCGACCTGGCCGGCCGGCGCCAGCAGCTCGAGGCAGCCCTGGGGCTGCTCGCGCAGACGTGGCAGTTCACCTGGCGGCTGACCGAGGCGGCGCACCGCCCACGCCTGGCGGTCTTCGTCTCCCGGACCGACCACGTGCTGCAGGAGCTGCTCTACCGGGTGCGCGCCGGCGACCTGCGCGCCGAGATCGCCGCCGTCGTCTCCAACCACCCCGACCTCGAGCCGGTCGCCCGGGCGGCCGGCGTCCCGTTCCACCACGTGCCGGTGACGCCGGAGACGAAGGCGGAGGCCGAGGCGCGGGCGCTGGAGCTCATCGGGGACGTCGACCTGGTGGTGCTCGCCCGCTACATGCAGATCGTCTCGGCGGACTTCTGCAGCCGGTTCCCGGAGCGGCTGATCAACATCCACCACAGCTTCCTGCCGGCCTTCGTCGGGGCGAACCCGTACCGGGCGGCGCACGACCGCGGCGTGAAGCTGATCGGGGCCACCGCGCACTACGTGACGCCCGAGCTCGACGCCGGACCGATCATCGAGCAGGAGGTCGCCCGGGTGGACCACCGCGCGACGGTCGAGGACATGCGCCGGATCGGCCGGTACGTCGAGCGCCAGGTGCTGGCCCAGGCGGTCACCTGGCACGTGGAGGACCGGGTCATCGTGGACGGCGAGAAGACGATCGTCTTCGCCTAGGGAGGACCCCGTCCTCCCTACCCTGCGCGCGCTCGGGGCGGGACCTGGGACGGGGCCGGGCGTCACCCGCGCCTCGGCGGTCCCTGATTTGACTCGTTAAAGAAAACCGTGTTGGGTGGGTCGTGATGGAGACGACCTGGCAGGAGCAGCTCCGCGCGGTGGGGCTGCGCGTCACGCGGCCCCGTCTGTCGGTGCTGCAGGTGCTCGCCGAGCGTCCGCACGCGGACGTCGACACCATCGTCACCGCCGCCCGCGAGGTGCACCCGACGTTGTCGCCGCAGGCGGTCTACGGGGTGCTGCAGGCGCTCGTGACCGGCGGCCTGGCCCGCCGGATCGAGCCGGCCGGCGCGCCCGCGCTGTTCGAGCTGCGCGTCGGTGACAACCACCACCACCTGGTCTGCCGCTCGTGCGGTGCGGTCGCCGACGTCGACTGCACCGTGGGGGCGGCTCCGTGCCTGACGCCCTCGGACACGGCGGGTTTCGTCGTGGATGAGGCGGAGGTCGTCTTCTGGGGTCTCTGCCGGGACTGCCGGGTAGGGAACCCGTCGGAGACAACGAAGGTCCCCGAGCACCACGATCGAGGAGGAGTACACGAATGACCGACGTCGCATCGCAGGGCCCTGCGCCGAGCGAGGCCGACCGTCCGGTCCTGACCAACCGTCAGGGTCACCCGGTCTACGACAACCAGAACCAGCGGACGGTGGGCGCTCGTGGCCCGGCGACCCTGGAGAACTACCAGTTCCTCGAGAAGATCAGCCACTTCGACCGGGAGCGCATCCCGGAGCGCGTGGTGCACGCCCGCGGCGTGACGGCCTTTGGCTACTTCGAGGCCGACGGCACGGTCGGCGACGAACCGATCAGCACGTACACCCGCGCCAAGCTGTTCCAGGAGAAGGGCAAGCGCACCGACGTCGCCCTGCGGTTCTCGACCGTCGCCGGTGGCCGCGACTCCTCGGAGTCCGCGCGCGACCCGCGCGGGTTCGCCGTGAAGTTCTACACCGAGGACGGCAACTGGGACCTCGTCGGCAACAACCTGGGTGTCTTCTTCATCCGGGACGCCATCAAGTTCCCCGACTTCATCCACTCGCAGAAGCCGGACCCGGTCACCTTCGAGGCCAGCGTCGCCGAGCGCGCGTTCGACTTCTTCAGCCAGACCCCCGAGGCCATGCACATGGTGTCGCTGGTCTTCAGCCCCCGTGGCACGCCGGCCAGCTACCGGTTCATGCAGGGCTTCGGCGTGAACACCTACAAGTGGGTCAACGCCCAGGGTGAGACCGTCCTGGTCAAGTACCACTGGCTGCCCAAGCAGGGTGTGAAGTCCTGGACCGCCGCCGACGCGGCCGCCGCCCAGGCGAAGAGCCTCGGCACCCACACCAAGGACCTGCACGACGCCATCGCCGCCGGCGACTTCCCGTCGTGGGACCTGCACGTGCAGATCATGAGCGACGACGAGCACCCGGAGCTGGACTTCGACCCGCTCGACGACACCAAGGTCTGGCCGGAGGAGGTCTTCCCGCTCCGCAAGGTCGGGACGATGACCCTGAACCGGATGCCCGAGGACAACTTCACGCAGAACGAGCAGATCGCGTTCGGCACCGGTGTGCTGGTGGACGGGCTGGACTTCTCCGACGACAAGATGCTGGTCGGCCGGACGTTCTCCTACTCCGACACCCAGCGCTACCGGGTCGGCCCGAACTACCTGCAGCTGCCGGTGAACCAGCCGAAGGCGCGGGTGGCCACCAACCAGCGCGACGGCCAGATGGCCTACGGCGTGGACCGGGCCGAGGGCACCAACCCGAGCGTGAACTACGAGCCGTCGATCCTGGGCGGCCTGCGGGAGGCGCAGTACCCGACCCACGACGAGCAGGGCCCGGTCATCACCGGCCGGCTCACCCGCAAGCGGATCCCGCGGACCAACGACTACGCGCAGGCCGGCGAGCGCTACCTGCTGTCGGAGCAGTGGGAGAAGGACGACCTGGTGGCGAACCTGGTCGACGCCCTCTCGCAGTGCCGCCGCGAGATCCAGGAGCGGATGGTCTGGCACTTCTTCATGTGCGAGGACGAGCTGGGCCAGCGCGTCGGTGACGGCCTGGGCATCACCGCGGACGACGTCCGTGGCCTGCCCCCGCTGCAGACGCAGACCCTCTCCGAGGAGGAGCAGCAGCGCGCCGCCAACCTCGGCAAGAACGGTCCGCGTGACGTCACCGGCCACCAGATGACGCACTGCGTGCCCAACGAGCACGTCGTCGTCGCCGGCTGACACCGGCACCAGCACCCGCGGCGGGCCGTGACCGGGACCTCCCGGTCGCGGCCCGCCGTGCTGTGCGCCCCGTCGTCCTCCGGACGACCCGGCCTCCACGTGCCCCCTCCCGGCCGTCGGGCGGAGCTGCTGCGTCGCGCCTGCGCGGACCCCTCCGGGCCCACTCGGCACGACCAGCCCTACGGTTCCCGCGTGAGCACCTCACCCGCCTCCCCGCCGGGTACGACCAGCTCGAGCGCCCGCGCGGCCGGCTGGGTCGCCCCGCTGTGCTGGGTCGCCGTCCTGCTCGACGGCTTCGACCTCGTCGTCGTCGGCACGGTCATCCCCACGCTCCGGACGCCGGAGGAGTGGGCGCTCTCCGGCAGGGGCGCGACGGCGGTCATCACCATCGGGCTGGTCGGCATGATGGTCGGCGCCCTGACCATCGGCACGCTCACCGACCTGATCGGCCGCCGCAAGGCGCTCATCGGCGCCGTGGCGTCGTTCTCGCTGCTCACGCTGCTCTGCGCCCTCGCGCCCAACGCCGCGGTCTTCGGCCTGCTGCGCTTCCTCGCCGGCATCGGCCTCGGCGGCTGCCTGCCCACGGCGATCGCGATGGTCAACGAGTTCACCCGCGCCGGGCGCAGCGGCCGGGCCACCACCACGATCATGACCGGCTACCACGTGGGCGCGGTCGCCACCGCGGCGCTCGCCATCGTCGTGGTCGACTCCATCGGCTGGCGCTGGATGTTCGTCCTCGGCGCGCTGCCGGCGCTCGTCCTGGTCCCGCTGATGGTGCGCCGGCTGCCCGAGTCGGCCGCCTACCTGCTCACGCACGGCCGGCGCGCCGAGGCCGAGGAGGTGGCCCGCCGGTACGGGCCGGCGCTCGAGCCCCCACCCGCGGACGCCGCCCCGCGCGCGGGGGAGGGGAGCGCCGCCGGAGCCGCTGCCACGGTGCGCTCGCTGTTCACGGCCGGCCGGCTGCGCAACACCGTGGCGATCGGCGTGACCTCGTTCATGGGCCTGCTGCTGGTCTACGGCCTGAACAACTGGCTGCCGACGATCATGCGCGAGGCCGGCTACGAGCTCGGCGACTCCCTGGCGTTCCTGCTGGTGCTCAACGTCGGCGCGATCGTCGGGCTGCTGGTCGCGGGCACGGTCGCCGACCGCGTCGGCGCGCGCACCGCCGGCGTGGCGTGGTTCGCCTCCGGCGCGCTCTTCCTGGCGCTGCTGTCGGTGCGGCTGCCCACCGCCGGGCTGTACCTGATGTGCTTCCTCACCGGGTGCTTCGTCTTCAGCGCCCAGGTGCTGGTCTACGCCTTCGTCAGCGCCAACCACCCGCCGCAGGTGCGCGCCACCGCGCTGGGCTGGTCGGCGGGCGCCGGGCGGATCGGCGCCATCGTGGGCCCGGTCGTCACCGGCGCCCTGGTCACGGCCGGTGTCGCGTTCCCGTGGGGCTTCTACGTGTTCGCCGTCGTCGGCGTGCTGGGCGCCCTCGCGCTCGCCACGGCCCGGACGAGGCAGGCGGCCTGATCACCGGCCCCCTGCAGGGGCCCGCGGCGGGCGAGCGAGCCGTGGGAGGGCAGGGGGTCCTTCGTCAGTCGCCCCGGCGGCGCTCCTGCTCGGCGAGGAACCGCTCGAGCTCCGCGCCGATCTCCTCGCCGCTGGGCACCTCGCCGATCTCGCTGAGCAGGTCACTGCCCTCGCGGGCGGCGGTGAAGCGGTCGAACTGCTGCTCCAGCGCGGCGACGACGGCGGTGTTCTCCGGCGAGCGGGCGATCTGCTCGTCGACCTCGGTGCGGTGCGCCTCGGCGGCCTCTCGCAGCGCCTCGGTGGGCAGGTGCAGCCCGGTCAGCCGGGACAGGTGCTCGAGCAGCGTCAGCGACGCCGCGGGGAAGGTCGCCTGCGCCAGGTAGTGCGGCACGTGCGCGGCCACCCCGTAGGCGTCGACGCCGGCCTCGCCCATCCGCAGCTCCAGCAGCGCGGCGACGCTGCCGGGGATCCGCACCTCGCCCCAGTACACCGGGTACTCGGCGATGAGCGAGCGCCGCGTCGCGTGCGCGGTGACGGTGACCGGCCGGGTGTGCGGCACCGGCATCGGGATCGCCTGCAGGGCCACCACCGAGGTGACGCCGAGCCGCTCGACCAGGACGCCGACCGCGGCCACGAACCGCTCCCAGGCGAAGTCGGGCTCCGCGCCGTGCAGCAGCAGGAACGGCTCGCCGGAGTCGTCCTCCAGGGCGTAGAGGAGCAGCTCCGGCGCGGCGAAGGACTCGTAGCGGTCGCCGTGGAAGGTGACCCGCGGCCGGTGGGCCCGGTAGTCGACCAGGCTGTCGACGTCGAACCGGGCGATGACCTCGTGCGGCAGCGCGCCGAGCAGGTGCGCACCGGCCAGCGCGCCGGCCGAGGCCGCGTCGAACTCGCCGGCGAGGTCGTGCACGAGCACCAGCCCGCGGCGCGCGCCGGCCTCGGTGACCGCGGCCTCGCGCGCCAGGAACGGCTCGGCCTCGGGGAGCAGCTCGACGAGCTCCTCCGGTCGCTGCGCCACGGCGGTGCCTCCTCGCGATACGGGTCTGCGACCTACAGCTCTCCCCGTGCCGGCCGCATTCCCGGGGGTCCCCCGGAGGGGTCAGGCCGGCGGCCGGGCCGGGGGCTCCTCGCCGGCGGGGGGATCCGCCGCGCCCTGCCCGGGGGTCGTGACGCGCTCCCGGACGACCGTGGCCCCCGTCTCGTCGCCGGTGACCTGCACCCGGGTGCCGTCGTCGGCGACCTCCGGCGTCCGGCCGTCGAGCTCGTCGCGGACGTAGCGGTAGACGACGGCGATGAGCGCGGCCACGGGGACGCCGAGGAACGTGCCGAGGATGCCGTACAGGCTGCCGCCGGCGGTGACCGCCAGGATCACCACGGCCGCGTGCAGGTTGAGCCCGCGGCCCTGCAGGATCGGCTGCAGCACGTTGCCCTCGAGCTGCTGCACCACCAGCACGATGACCAGCACGATGAGGGCGGTCTGCCAGCCGTTGCTCACCAGGGCGATGAGCACGGCGAAGGCGCCGGCGACGAAGGCACCGATGATCGGGATGAACGCCGCGAGGAAGGTCAGGACGGCGAGGGGCAGCACCAGCGGGACGTCGAGGATCCACAGGCCCAGGCCGATGAAGAAGGCGTCCACGAAGCCGACCAGGGCCTGCTGCCGGATGAACTCCGACAGGGTGCTCCAGGTCTTGTACGACAGCGCCGCCACGTGCGGGGCCACCTTGGGGCCGGTCTGCGCGGCGAGCCACGGCAGCCAGCGCGGGCCGTCCTTGATGAAGAAGAACGCCAGGACCAGGGCCAGGACGAGGTTGAGCAGGCCGTTGCCGACCGCGGAGACGCCGGTCAACGCGTAGCCGGCGATGTTCTGGGCGTTGCCCTGGATGGAGTCGATGACCTGGTCGACGGCCTGGCCGATCTGGTCCTCGCCGAGGTTCAGCGGCGGACCCGTCACCCACTGCTGCACGTCCTGCAGCCCGGCGGTGGCGGCGTCGGCCAGCTCGCCGGTCTGGTCGGCGACCTGCGGGACGATCCAGGAGAACAACCCGGCGACCACGGCGAAGAAGCCCAGCAGCACCACCAGGGCGGCCAGCGCAGGCGGGAAGCGCAGCCGGCGCAGCACCCGGGTCGGCGGCCAGAGCACGGTGGCGAACAGCAGTCCGAGGATGACCGGCAGCAGGATCGGCCAGAGCTTCCCCAGCACCCAGCCGACCACCACCAGCGCGGCGGCGATGAGCAGCAGCTGCGCCGAGGCGATGGCGAGGGCCCGGACGCCCTTCTGCAGCCGGGGTCCCCGCTCGCTGCTCGGGGCGGGGCTCGCGGTGACCGCGGCGGAGTGCACCGAGGCGAAGCTGGGCGTCCGCGCGGTGGCCGTGGCGTCGTCGCCGGCGCCGGGGGCGGACGCCGCGTCCGGGCGGCCGGACAGTCGGGACCTCATGCGGTCGATCACAGCAGCCCACTACCCCGGGGAGCGGCGGGACGATCATGACGTGGCCGTCGTAACGTCCGGGCCATGCCGAGAACCGCGACCGCCGACCGCGTCGACCGTGCCGCCCTCGAGGAGTTCCTCCGGCCCCGCCACAAGGCGGTGCTGGTCACCCGGCGCAGCGGAGGGGGCGTGCAGCTGTCCCCGGTGTCCTGCGGCCTCGACCAGGAGGGGCGGGTCGTGGTCTCGACCTACCCGCAGCGGGCCAAGACGGTCAACGCCCGGCGCGACCCCGCCGTCTCGCTCTGCGTGCTCTCCGACGACTTCGACGGCCCCTGGGTGCAGGTCGACGGCCGCGCCGAGGTGCTCGACCTGCCCGAGGCGCTCGAGCCGCTGGTCGACTACTACCGCGCGATCAGCGGCGAGCACCCGGACTGGGACGAGTACCGGGCGGCGATGACCCGGCAGGGCAAGTCGCTGCTGCGCGTGACCATCGAGCGCTGGGGGCCGATCGCCACGGGCGGCTTCCCGCCGGAGGTCGTCGACAAGCTCTGAGGCTTGCTCCGAGTCGGGAGAGCGCCAGACTTGCGGGGTGCCGTACGTGCTGACCGTGGACCAGCAGGCCAGCCGCGGGGGTCCCGACCGGGTCACCGGCGTCCTGCGGCGGCTGGCGGACGGCGTCCCGACGGTGCTGCCCTTCGAGCGGACGGCGGGCGACGAGTTCCAGGGGGTGCTGACCGACCCCGCGGTCGTCGTCGACGTCGTCCTCCGGCTGGTCCGCGAGGGTGGCTGGAGCATCGGCGTGGGGGCCGGCCCGGTGCAGACCCCGCTGCCCGACAGCACCCGCGCCGGCGCCGGGCCCGCGTACCTGTGCGCCCGCCGGGCGGTCGACGCGGCCGAGCAGCGCAGCGTCCGGCTGGCCGTGCGCGGCGCCGTCCCGGCCGACGCCGGTGACGCGCAGGCCGTGCTGAGCGCGCTGGCGGTCGTCGTCCAGCGGCGCAGCACCCAGGCCTGGGAGGCCATCGACCTGGTCGGCGCAGGGCGCACCCAGGCCGGCGCCGCCGCGTCGCTGGGCATCTCCCGCCAGGCGGTGGGCCAGCGCCTGGCCGCCGGCCTGTGGGAGCTCGAGCGCGAGCTGCGGCCCACCGCCGCGCGGCTGCTCACCCGGGCGGCCGGGTGAGCGCCCAGGGCCCGCGGTCGTCCTCGCGGGCGGCGAGGTCGGGCCGCTCCGCCGAGCTCGAGGCGCCGGCCGCCGCCCAGCGGTTCACCACCGGCACCCTGGCCGGCGTGCTGTGGGCGCGGCGTCGCGGTGCTGCTGCGCAGCTCACCGGCCTCCGCCGCGCGCGGTGATCACCGGGACGGCGAGAATGGTCCGGCACTCTGCCGTCCGATCCCCGGGAGCACCCGTGACCGAGTCGACCACGCCAGGCGGGATCCGCAACGCCGACCTGCTCGGCGTCTACACCAACGACCACCTGGCCTCGGCCACCGGCGGCATCGAGCTGGTCAGCCGCATGCTCGGCCGCTGGCGCGGCACCCCCTACGAGTCGCGGCTCGAGGAGCTGCTCGACGAGCTGCGCGAGGAGCGGTCGTCGCTGGAGGGCCAGATGCGCGCCCTCGGCCTGCCGGTGCGGCAGTACAAGCAGGCCGCCGTCTGGCTCGGTGAGAAGGTCTCGCGGGTCAAGTTCAACGGTCACCTGCTGACCCGCTCGCCGCTGTCGGACCTCGTGGAGTTCGAGTTCATCGCCACCGCGGTGCTGGCCAAGCGGGCCGGCTTCGAGACCCTGCGCGCCGCCGCGGAGGCCGAACCGCGCATCGACGAGGCCCTGTTCGAGCGGCTCATCGCGCAGGCCGACAAGCAGCACCACTGGCTGGCCGACGTCCGCCGCGAGGTGGCCGCCGGCGTCTTCGGCGGGCACCCAGGCCCGGCCGACGCCGCGGCCGACACCTGAGCGGTCGACCACCGGGCAGCCCGCTCTCCGCCCGGGTAGAACCGGGACATGTGCCACGACACCGACAGCCGGCCGCCCGCTCCACCGAGGAGCGGTGACGTCGCCGAGCGCGGCACGCTGACCCTCACCTCGACCGACGGCACCGAGGTCGCCGCCGCGTACGCCGCGCCGGCCGGGGCGGCTCGGGTCGGCGTCGTCCTGCTGCCCGACATCCGCGGGCTGCACCCGTACTACGTGGCGCTGGCCGAGCGCTTCGCGGAAGCCGGTCTGCCGGCGCTGGCCGTCGACTGGTTCGGGCGGACGGCGGGGCTGCCCGGGACCGGCACCCGTGGGCAGGACTTCGACTGGCAGACGCACCTCCCGCAGGTCACCGCGGCCGGCGTGGACGCCGACGTCACCGCGGCGATCGCCTACCTGCGCGGGCGCACCCGCGCGGATCTCCCGGTCGTCACCGTCGGCTTCTGCTTCGGCGGCAGCCACTCCTGGCGGCTGGCCGGGAACGCCGACGTGGACCTGGCCGGCTGCGCCGGCTTCTACGGCAAGCCGGAGCTGACCGGCGACGCGCCTGCCGTCCGCCCGACGCTGATGGTCATCGCCGGCGCCGACGCCGCCACCCCGGTCGAGGACCAGCTGGCCCTGGCCGAGCGGCTGCGGGCCGGTGGCGCGGAGGTGGAGACCGCCGTCTACGACGGGGCGCCGCACTCCTTCTTCGACCGCGCGTACGGCGACTGGGCGGAGGCCTGTGACGACGTCTGGCGCCGGGTGCTGGCGCTCACCGACCGGGTGGCCGCCGGCTGAGGAACCGACCGGGGGCCGGCCGGTGCCGACGGGTGCTGGACGCCGCGGCGTCCCCGACGACGGGTCGACCTCCTACCCTCGACAGCGCGACCGGGCGTGCGAGGTCGGGCAGGAGTCCAGCAGTGCCACGCATCGGGCGGACGGGCGCCGGCGAGGAGGACCGATGAGTGAGCAGCCCAGCGGCGGGATCGACCCCGGGGTCATCGAGCTGGCGGCGCGGGTCTTCGACCTGGCGCGCGGCGGGGCCACCGAGGAGCTGACCGCCTACGTCGACGCCGGGGTGCCGGTGAACCTGACCAACGACAAGGGCGACACGCTGCTCATCCTGGCCGCCTACCACGGCCACCCGGACACGGTCGCCGCGCTGCTCGAGCGCGGTGCCGACGCCGGCCGGGTGAACGACCGGGGTCAGACGGCGCTGGCCGCGGCGGTCTTCAAGCAGTCCGAGGAGACCGTGCGCACCCTGCTCGCGGCCGGTGCCGACCCGGACGCCGGCGGCCCGACCGCCCGGGAGACGGCGGCGTTCTTCGACCTGCCGGCGATGACGGCGCTGCTCGACGGTGCGCGTCCCTGAGCCGGCCGGCCGCGCGTGCCAGGGTGACGGCCCGGGCAGCGCGGCGATCCGCGGAGGAGGGCACATGGTGGGGATCCACCCCGGGCCGTCGGGCGCCGGAACCTCGGGCGCGCCCACCGGCGCGGCGGGCTGAGGCGACCGACGGTGACCACGCAGCGGGGGGTCCCGGGCGCCGAGGTCCCACAGGCCAACGGGGCCACCGGCGTGCCGCCGGCCGCGGCCGCGGAGGTGCAGCGCGCCGCCGTCCAGGCCCGGGCCGCGGCAGACGCCGCCGCGGTGACCGGGACCGAGGCCGCTCCCCTGCCCGAGGACGCGCCCGGGCCGCCGACCGGTGGCATGCCGCGCTGGATGGTGCTGCTGATCGGTGCCGCCACCGCCACCATCGCGATCGCCGGAGTGCGCTCGATCGCCTGGCTGGTCGGCCCGGTGCTGCTGGCCCTGGTCGTGGTCATCGCCCTCACGCCCGTGCAGCGCTTCCTGCAGCGGCACGGCTGGCCGCGGTGGGCCAGCGCCACGGTGCTGCTCCTGCTCGTCTGGACCGTCCTGCTGGGCTTCGTCGCCCTCCTGGTGGTCTCGATCGCCCAGTTCGCGGCGTTGCTGCCCAACTACGCCGGCGAGGCGGAGGCGCTCATCGCCTCGGTGGTCGCCGACCTCAACGACCGCGGCATCGTCTCCGGCCAGCTGTCGGACCTCGTCGCGCGGTTCGACTACAGCCAGCTGGTGGGCGTGGCCACCGGTGTGCTGTCCCGGGCCACCGACGCCGCCTCCACGCTGGTCCTGCTGCTGGCGGCGCTGGTGTTCCTGTCCATCGAGTCGGGCGGGTTCGGCCGGCGGCTGGCGCTCGTCGCCGCCGACCGCCCGCACCTGCCGATCGCCCTGGGCCTGTTCGCGCGCGGCACCCGCAGCTACCTGTGGGTCAGCACGGTGTTCGGCGGCATCGTGGCCATCGGCGACGGCATCGCGCTGGCGATCATCGGCATCCCGCTGCCGGTGGTGTGGGGGCTGCTGTCCTTCGTCACCAACTACGTGCCCAACATCGGGTTCGTGCTGGGTCTGGTGCCCCCGGCGATCCTGGCGCTGCTCGACGGCGGCTGGACCGGCTTCTGGACGGTCGTCGCGGTCTACGCGCTGCTCAACTTCGTCGTCCAGACGCTCATCCAGCCGCGGTTCGTCGGCGACTCGGTGGGGTTGTCGATGACGGTCACCTTCGTGGCGCTGCTGTTCTGGGGCTGGGTGCTCGGCGCGCTGGGCGCGCTGCTGGCCATCCCGCTCACCCTGCTGCTCAAGGCGCTGCTGGTGGACGTCGACCCCCGTGGGCACTGGCTCGACGCGCTGCTGCGCGAGGAACCCCGAGCGCCCCGCACCAGCCGTGCCCGCCAGCGGGCGAACGCCCGCCGCGCGGCCCTCGCCTCGGTCCGCGCGCTGCACGTCCCGCGCCCGCACCGTCGCCCGACGGAGGACTGAAAGCCCAGGTCAGCTCGGAATGTCGGACCCCTGGAGGACGTTGTCACCATGTCGGGCACCCCGCCCGGCACGACGTCTGGAGGACGCGATGAAGGGCGACCGTGTCGAGGTCGTGATCGACGCCGGCGGGAGCACCCGCACCTACGAGATCGAGGCCACCCGCGCCGGTCGGCGGGTGGACGTGACCCACGGCCGCGGGCTGGTGGAGGTCACCGAGAGCACCCGGGGTGGCACCCCGGTCCGCACCGCCCGGTTCATGGCCGGCCGGGTCCTGGCGCTCGTCGAGCACCCGGCGCCGGGGCCGGCGCTGGACGACGACGCCGACGTGCGGCCGTTGCGCCAGACCGCCTGAGGGAGGACCCGTCCCGGCACCCCCTCGCGAGCTCTCAGGTGCCGGGGACCGGGCAGGAGCTCGTGGTCGTGGTGGGGCTCCAGGGCAGCGGGAAGTCGACCTGGGTGCGCGAGCACCTGGCCGCCACCCACGCCGTCGTGAGCAAGGACCACTGGCCCAACGCCCGCCGCCGCGAGGCCCGGCAGCGGCGGGTGGTCGCCGAGCTGCTCGCCGAGGGCCGCAGCGTGGTCGTCGACAACACCAACCCCGCGCCCGAGGACCGCGCGCCGCTGGTCGCGGCGGCCCGGGCGGCCGGCGTGGGGGTCCGCGCGGTCTGGCTGGACACCCCGGTGCCGCTCTGCGCCGCGCGCAACGACGCCCGGGAGGGGCGGGCCCGGGTGCCGCCGGCCGGCCTGTACGGGACGGCGGCGCGGTTCGTCCCGCCCAGCACGGAGGAGGGCTTCGACCGGGTGGACGTCGTCCGTACCCGCTGAGGCCGCGGGCGCGCCGGGACACGCCGAGGCGGGTCCGGGCAGGCCGGTGCGGTAGACACGTCCGGCGTCCGCCCGTCCCGCGTCCCCCGGAGGTCCCTCGTGCTGGCCAGCATCGGTTACGCCGTCGCCTACACCGGGGTCGGCATCGTGCTGCTGACCCTCGGCTTCCTCGTGCTCGACCTGCTCACCCCGGGTCGCCTCGGCCGGCACATCCACGAGGAGCGGTCGGTCAACGCCGGCATCGTGCTCGCCGCCGGGTTCCTCGCCCAGGGACTGGTCATCTTCAGCGCCATCTGGACCAACGCGACGAGCGGGTTCGGATCGGCGCTGCTCTACACCGTCGTGTTCGGGGTGCTCGGCGTGGTGCTGCAGGGGATCGCCTTCCTGGTGCTCGACCTGCTGACCCCGGGCAAGCTCGGTCAGCACGTGACCGAGGTGGCCTTCCACCCCGCGAGCCTGGTGCTCGCCGCCGTCCAGCTCGCCGTGGCCGGCATCGTCGTCGCCAGCATCTGGCCCTGACCAGGCCGGTTGCCGCCGTCCCCGCCGTCCGCGGGACACGCGGGGCTACCCGCCGGTAGCTCGGCCATGCGGATCCGTACCGTGTGCTCCAGCGCACCGGACGGCGCAGGATCGGAGAGGACAACAGATGAGCGAGTCGAACAGCACCGGCGCCCGCGTGGCGATCGTCACCGGGGCCGCGCGTGGCATCGGTGCGGCCGTCGCCAAGCGGCTGGCGCAGGACGGGTTCGCCGTGGGCGTGCTCGACCTGGACGAGGCCGCGGGCAAGGAGACGGTGGAGGCCATCGAGGCGGCCGGCGGTCGTGCGCTGGCGCTCGGCGCCGACGTCAGCGACGCCGAGCAGGTGGAGGCCGCGGTCAGCCGCGTCGCCGCCGAGCTGGGCGCCCCGACGGTGCTCGTCAACAACGCCGGCGTCATCCGCGACAACATGCTGTTCAAGATGACCGAGGCCGACTGGGACACGGTCATGAACGTGCACCTGCGCGGTGCCTTCCTGATGACCCGCGCCGTGCAGAAGCACATGATCGACGCCAGGTGGGGCCGGATCGTCAACCTGTCCAGCACCTCGGCGCTGGGCAACCGCGGCCAGGCCAACTACGCCACCGCCAAGGCCGGTCTGCAGGGCTTCACCAAGACCCTGGCGATCGAGCTGGGCAAGTTCGGCGTCACCGCCAACGCCATCGCCCCCGGCTTCATCCAGACCGAGATGACCAAGGCCACCGCGGACCGGATGGGCGTCGCGTTCGAGGACTTCATCGCCTACGCCGCCAAGGAGATCCCGGTGCAGCGCGTCGGCCAGCCCGAGGACATCGCGAACCTGGCGGCCTTCTTCATCAGCGAGGGCGCGGGCTTCGTCTCCGGCCAGGTCGTCTACGCCGCCGGCGGCCCGAAGGCCTGAGGGAGGACCACCCTTCCCCCACGCCTCGCAGGCTCAGGCGGAGGGCTCCTGGAGGGTGGCCGTTCCAGCACGTCACGAGATCCTCGACAGGGCCCGGCCGGGCACCCCGGCCGGGCCCTGCGGCGTCCGGGGCGCGGGCATGGCGGTGCGTGCGCCGGTGTTGTACGAACCGTGACCCGCCCGCTCCTCCGACTCGCTCTCCTCGGTGACTCCCTCGCGTACGGTTCCGGTGCCGCCGGGCCCGGCGACGCCCTCGGCCCGCGCCTGGCCGCCGCCCTGACCGACGCCGGCTACGACATCGACCTGTCCGTGCTCGCCGTCCCCGGGGCGGTGTCGCGCGACCTGGCCGCGCAGGTCCGCCGGGCCGCAGCGCTGGACGTCGACCTCGCCGTGGTGGTGGTCGGCGCCAACGACCTGGCGCGGCTGGTGCCCCCGGCACAGGCCGCCGCGGCCCTGGCGAGCGCGCTGGCCGGGCTCCGCGCCGCGGACACCGACGTGGTCGTCGTCCCGGCGCCGGACATGTCGACCGTGCCGTGGGTCCCGCCGGCACTGCGGCTGCTGGTGCAGAGCGCCTCGCGGCAGCTGCAGCGCGAGCAGGCCGCCGTCGCCCGCGGGAACGGCGCGATGGTCGCCGCTGTCTCCGACGCCGTGTCCGCGGCCTTCGGCACCGATCCGGCCCTGTTCTCCGCCGACCGCTTCCACCCGTCGTCGGCCGGTTACGCGCACATCGCCGAGGCGCTGGTGCCGCACGTCGTCGCCGCCGCGCACGCCCGCCGGGACGGCGCCGCAGCCTGAGCGCGTGCAGCACCCGACCCGGGAGGAGCCTGCGACACCGGGTCCGCTCCTGCGGCCGTCCACACGCACGCATCCCTCTGGACGGTCACCGGAACACTCCCTAGCGTCGCTGACGCGTCATTTCGGACGGATGCGGTCCGGAGGGGGAGGCGTGTCGCTCGTGGTCGTGCCCGAGGTCGGCGTCCGTGGTGTGAACCGCGTGTACGTCGAGTCACGGCCCGGTCCCGCAGTGGCGTATCACGATCGCTCCTCCGGAGCTCATCCGTGTCGAGGACGACGGTGTCCCGGCTCGCGGATGGGTGGTAGGTCATGGCGAAGCGGCTCGTGCGGTTCACGCTCGAGGACGGCGGCACCGTGCTGGTGCAGGCCGAGGACGGCACCGCGGCCGGCGGGTACGGCGACGGTGAGGTCACCCGGGGGTGGGGGGACCGGGACGAGCGGGTGGTCCTGCAGGCGCAGCAGAGCTTCGAGGAGGCCGTCGGCCACGTCCAGCCGGCCGTGCAGGCGCTCGTGCGCCGACTGCGGTCGGTCGCGGAGCGCCCGGAGGAGATCACGATCGACTTCGGTCTCGAGCTGAGCGCGGAGGTGGGGGCCTTCGTGGCCGGTGCCAGCTCCACGGGCAACTTCACCGTGTCGATGACCTGGCGTCCCGGTCGGACTGCCAGGTCTGCTCCCGACCCGGCGGAGTCCGGCCGGGACGACCCGGCGAAGGGCACAGCCGGATGACCGAGCGCACCTACCTGGACTTCGACGTGCTGCTCGAACCCGTCTCGCCGAGCAGCTACCGCGCGCGGGTGCTGAACTCCCCGGTGGGCGAGACCCGCCCGGTGCCCGTCACGATCCCGTTCTCCGACCTCGAACTGGAGAACTTCCTGCTGCGCATCGGCCGGCCGCGCCGGTACCCGGTCCGCAGCGAGGAGGCGCCGGAGGCCACCGCGGTCCGCGAGTTCGGTGCCCGGCTCTTCGACGCCGTCTTCCACGACCAGGTGCACAGCGCCCTGATGGCGAGCCTCGACCAGGCGGAGGGCCAGGACGCCGGGCTGCGCGTTCGGCTGCGGCTGACCGACTCGCCCGAGCTGGCCGACCTGCCCTGGGAGTACCTCTACGACAGGGACGCCCGTCGGTACCTGGCGCTGTCGGCGTGGACGCCGCTGGTGCGCTACCTCGACCTGCCCGGTCGCATCCGTCCGCTGTCCGTCCGGCCGCCGCTGCGTGTGCTGGTGCTGGTCGCCAGCCCCACCGACTTCCCGCCCCTGGACGTGGACGCCGAGTGGACGCGGCTGCGGGAGGCCCTCGCGGGCCTGGAGCACGCCGGACGGGTCCGCCTCGAACGGGCCCCGAACGGGACCATGGCCGACCTTCAGCGCCAGCTGCGGCGGGGTCAGCACCACGTCTTCCACTACATCGGCCACGGGCGGTACGACGCCGAGCTCGGGGACGGGCAGCTGGCCATGGAGGGCCCGACCGGCCGGGCCCAGCCCATCAGCGGCTCCGACCTCGGCGCCCTCCTGCATGACCACCGCACCCTGCGGCTGGCCCTGCTCAACTCGTGCGAGGGTGCGCGTGGCGGCCGGCGCGACCCCTACTCGGGGACCGCGCAGAGCCTGGTCCACCAGGGCATCCCCGCCGTGGTCGCCATGCAGTTCGAGATCTCCGACCGGGCTGCCATCGTCTTCACCCGCGGGTTCTACGAGGCCGTCGCGGACGGCTACCCGCTCGATGCGGCGATCGGCGAGGCCCGCAAGGCCATCCGGCTCCAGCCGAACGAGGTCGAGTGGGGGACCCCGGTGCTGTACCTGCGCGCGCCCGACGGGCGCGTCTTCGACGTCGCCGGACCGCCGGATCCCGCCGAGGGCGCGCCGGCCGCGGACGCGGTCGCCGCCGTCGCCCCCGAGGTCGTCCAGGGATCCGTCCGCGGCGACCCCTCGGACCCGGGGCGGGACGCCGGGCGGCCGCCCGACCCGCGGGCTCCCACCGCCACAGGGGGAGCGGAGCCCGACGGCCCCGCTGCCACCGACACGCCTGCTCGCGGAGGCGGGGGCCCGCCGAGCAGCACGCAGCAGCAGGACCGCGGCGACGAGGAGGCGCCCGCACCCGCGCGGCGACCGGGGGAGCGGCGCCGGCCCGACGACGGGGACGGCGCGATCCCCCGTGGTCCTGGGCCGGCCACGGCCCCGCATCGCGGACGCCCCCGCAAGACCGCGGCACCGCGTGCCCGCGCGCAGGGCAGGCCGGCCGGAGGAGGGGGCGCTCCCGGGACCGCACCGGCCGCACCCCGGAGGTCCACGCGGAGCAAGCCGGCCGGGACGACCCGGGCCGCTCCGCCCGGCGTCCCCCCGGCCGGGACCGGCCCGGCCGCCCCGGGCCAGGGGCCCCCGTCCGCATCGCCCCCGCCTCCGCCGCCCCCACCGCCGACGGAGGAGCCCGCGCCGACGCCGGCTCACCGGCCGTCGCGGAGGCACCTGCTGGTCCTCGCCGCGGTCGTGCTCCTGGTCGGGCTGGTCGGCGGGGTGGTCCTGCTGGTGCCGCAGCAGGGCGTGCCCGGTGGACCGGACGACCGCGCCGAGCCGGCCGCGTCCGCCACGGCACCCCCGGGTCCCGCCGAGACCACCAGCGCCGGGCCGCCACCCCCGGCCGCGAGCATGCCGATCCCCGCGGCCGGCGCCACCATCCCGGTGGGCGAGACACCCGGCTACGCGGTGGCCACGCCGAGCGGGACGCAGCTCTACGTCGCCAACCGCGGGGCCCGCACCATCACGGTCGTCGACACCGAGCTGGACCGCGTGACCGGGCAGATCCCCGTGCCGGTGGGCCCACCGCAGTTCGTGGCGTTCTCCCCGGACGGCCGGACGTCCTACCTCAGCCTGTACGACGAGGACACCGAGGCCGGGGCCTTCGGCGTCCTCGACACCAGGACGTGGAAGATGATCGAGACCATCCCCCTGGACGGAAAGCCGTGGGCACCCGCGGTCACCCGCGACGGGGACCGGGTCTACGTGCCCGTCGAGGGTCCGAACACCGTCGTGGTCATCGACGCCGGGACGTACGAGGTCCGGACCGAGATCCCGGTGCCGCCCCTGCCGCACTCCATCGAGTTCACCCTCGACGGCACGCGCGGTTACGTCGCCGACCACACCTCCAACGTCGTCACGGTCATCGACACCACGACCGACACCGTGCTCCGGGAGGTGCCGGTCGACGCGGGCCCGCACCGCATGGCGGTGCACCCGGCACGGCCGCTGGTGGCCAACGTCAACTACGACGCCGACACCGTCACGGTGATCGACACGAACTCGGACACGGTCGTGACCAGCATCCCGGTCGAGGCGGGGCCTCAGGACGTCACCTGGGCGCCCGACGGCCAGTTCGCCTACGTCACCAGCGTCGACGCCGACACGCTCTCGGTGATCGCGGCCGACGACTGGAGGGTCACGGCGAGGATCCCCATCGGCGACGCCCCGACCTCGGTCGCGGTGCTGCCCGACGGGTCGCGCGGCTACGTGACCAACCTGAACGACGGCACCGTCCGGGTGCTCGACCTCGACGGCTGAAGGTCCTCACTCCCTCGCCGGCTCGGGAGCGGGGACCCGGGACGGGGCCGCGAGCACGGCGCCGTGACCACCGGTCCAACGGGTGGTCACGGCGCCGCCGTCGTCACGGGGTCTCAGGAGGTGTGGTGGACCTCCTGCAGGCGGTAGACCGGGGTGGGGACGTCCTCGTACCGGGCCTTGAGCTGCAGCGCCAGGTACAGCGAGTAGTGCCGTGACTGGTGCAGGTTGCCGCCGTGGAACCACAGCGCCTCCTGCTGGGTGGGCTTCCACATGTTGCGCTGCTCGCCCTCCCACGGACCCGGGTCCTTGGTGGTGTCCGAGCCCAGGCCCCACACCTTGCCCACCTTGTCGGCGACCTCCTGGGAGATGAGGTCGGCCGCCCACCCGTTCATCGACCCGTAGCCGGTGGCGTAGACGACGAGGTCGGCGGGCAGCTCGGTGCCGTCCTCGAGGACGACGGAGTCCTCGGTGAGGTGGTCGACCTGCCCGTGCGCCAGCTTCACCTCACCGTCGGCCACGAGGTCGGCGGCGCCCACGTCGATGTAGTAGCCCGAGCCGCGGCGCAGGTACTTCATGAACAGGCCGGAGCCGTCGTCGCCCCAGTCCAGCCAGAAGCCGGCGTCCGCCATGCGCCGGTAGAAGTCGGCGTCGCGCTCCTTCATCTGCTCGTACAGCGGGATCTGGAACTCGTGCATGATCCGGTACGGGATGGAGGCGAAGATCAGGTCGGCCTTCTCGGTGGTCACCCCCGCCGCCAGCGCCCGCTCGGAGTAGAGGTCGCCGAGGCCGATCTCCATGAGGCTGTCGCTCTTCACGATGTGCGTCGAGGTGCGCTGCACCATCGTCACGTCGGCGCCGATCTCCCAGAGCGCGCCGCAGATGTCGAACGCCGAGTTGTTGCTGCCGACGACGACGACCCTCTTGCCCTTGTACTCGTCGGGCCCGGGGTGGGCCGAGGAGTGGTGCTGCTCGCCGCGGAAGACGTCCTGGCCGGACAGCCGGGGGACGTTCGGCTTGCCGGACATGCCGGTGGCCAGCACCAGCTGCTTCGGGCGCAGGGTGAGCGGCTGACCGTCGCGCTCGACCTCCACGGTCCACTCACCGGTCGACTCGTCGTAGCTCGCCGAGCGCGCGACGGTACCGCCCCAGTAGGGCACCTCCATGACCGTCACGTAGGACTCGAGCCAGTCGCCGATCTTGTCCTTGGGCGAGAACACCGGCCAGTTGTCCGGGAACTTCAGGTAGGGCAGGTGGTCGTACCAGACCGGGTCGTGCAGGCACAGCGACTTGTACCGGCTGCGCCACTGGTCACCGGGGCGGGCGTGCTTGTCGATCACCAGGGCCGGGACGCCGAGCTGCCGCAGCCGGGCGCCGAGGGCGATGCCGCCCTGGCCGCCGCCGACGACGAGCACGTACGGCTGGGTGGTGTACCCGAGCTCGGCCTCCTCCTGCTCCCGGCGCTCCCGCCAGGTCGTGCGCTCGCGGTTCGCGCCGTGCTCGGCGCCCATCGGCCGGCGCTCGCGCAGCGGCTCCTCGTGCCCCTTCAGCTCGTGGAGCGTGGTCAGCAGGGTGAACGCCTTGGTGCCCCCCTCCTGCAGCCGGAGCAGCCCGCGGCCGCGGCCGACCGCGGTCTCGAACTCGATCCAGGCCGTGGTGGTCCCGTCGGCCTCGGTCGGCTCCTCGGTGGTGCGGAACCCGCGGGGGTCGGTGCGGTCCAGGGTCGCGGCCAGCAGGTCGCGGACGCCGTCGGTGCCCTCGACCGTGGTGATGTTCCAGGTGAAGGCGATGAGGTCGCGCCAGAAGCTCGTCGCGGCGAACATGCCCGCCGCGCGGTCGACGTCGCGGGCGGTGAGCGCCTCCTCGAACGCGGCCAGCCAGGCGTCGGTGCGCTCGGCCGGGGAGCCGGTGGTGCCGGGTCGTTCGGCGGTCTGGGTCATGGAGGGCGCCTCCTGCGTGGTCACGGGCCGGTGGTGACCCAGGACACCCGCCCATCGGGACGGGCGGCAGCCGTTGCAGGGGGTTGCACGACATATGGTCGTGGTGCAGGTCACAGTGGAGGAGCTGCCGATGACCGCCGTCCAGAGCGCCCTGCCGCCCGGGGCCGACCCGCGGGTGCACACCCGGCTGCTCGCGCGCGTGCGCGCCGCGGCCCTGTCCGGGGGCACCCCGCCCGCCGCGCCCCGTCCGGTGATCGGCGCGTCGTGGCGCCGGCTGCGCGGCAGCGGGCTGGACCCCTCGCGCACCCCGGACGTCGTCCCGCTGGACGGCGCCGCGCTGGAGCGCCGCCGCGCGGAGAGCGGGCTGGCCCCCCTGCTGCCGCTGCTGCGCGAGCGCCTGCTGCCGGTCGCCCGCGACGCCGGGCAGGTGCTGGTCGTCGTGGACGCCGGGTGCCGGGTGCTCTGGCGGGAGGGCGGCGCCGAGGTGCGCCGGCGGGCCGACCGCCTGGGGTTCGTCGAGGGCTCCTGCTGGGACGAGGACGTCGTCGGCACCAACGCCATCGGCACCAGCGTGGTGGTCCGCGCCCCGCTGCAGGTGCACGCCGCCGAGCACTACGCCGAGGGCCACCAGCCCTGGACCTGCGCCGCCGCCCCGCTGCGCGACCCGGTCACCGGCCGGGTGCTCGGGGTGGTCGACCTCTCCGGCCCCGCCTCGACGGTGCACCCGAGCACGATCGCCCTCGTCGACGCCGTCGCCGCGCTGGCCGGGCAGGAGCTCCGGCAGGCCCACACCCGGCACGTCGAGCGACTGCGGACGCTGGCCGCGCCGATCCTCGCCCGCCTGACCGGCCCGGCGCTGGTGGTGGGCGTCGACGGCTGCACCGCCGCCGCGACCGGCCTGGCCGCCCCCGACCGGGTGGCGCTGCCCGAGGAGGTGCACGCCGGGCCGGTGTGGGTGCCGGCGCTGGGCCGGTGCACCGTCGAGCCGCTGCCCGGCGGCTGGCTGCTGCGCCCGTCCGGCCCGGCGGACGACGACCGGCCGGCGGGGCTGGTGCTCGACCTCGCCGGCCCCCGCCCGCAGGTGCAGGTGACCGGGGCCAGCGGCAGCTGGACGGCCGGGCTGAGCCTGCGGCACGCGGAGATCCTGCTCGCCCTCGCCCGGCACCCGGCGGGACGTTCGGCCGCCGCGCTCGCCGCGGACCTCTTCGGCGACTCGACCCGGACGGTCACCGTGCGCGCCGAGGTCTCCCGGCTGCGCCGCACGCTGGGCTCGGTGCTGCTGACCCAGCCCTACCGGGTCGACGAGGACGTCGCCGTCGAGGTCCGGCTGCCCACGCCGGCCGCCCGGCTGCTCCCGGCGTCGACCGCGCCGCTGGTGGAGCGGCTGCGGCGCGGCTGAAGGAGGACCCCTACCCCCTCCGAGGACCCCCGTGCCCGCCACTCGCAGGCTCGTGCCAGGCCCCGTCCATAGGCTCGCCGCGAGCCTGCGAGCGGTGAGGGGGACGGGGTCCTCGTCCCTGCGAGGCCCTCGGGGCTCGCGGCGGGATCCTGCAGGGGGCCGGGCCGGCGCGTCGGGCGCCTCGGGCAGGTGGGCGCGGGCCCACAGCGCCGCGGAGCCTGGACGGGGGGCGTACGACCCCCGTCCAGGCGGTGGGGCCGGACGGGGTGGGGGCCGGCGCACCCCCCACCCCGGCGCTCACTCGGTCGGCGGCTCGTCCTCGCCGGACTCCTCGGCCGCGTCGGCCTCCTCCTTGGTGCGGTGCACCGCGCCGTCGGCGTGCTCCGGCGGGCCGTAGACGGTGTAGAGGACCAGCGGGTTCGGGCCGGTGTTGACGAAGTTGTGCTTCGTGCCGGCGGGGACGACGACGAGGTCGCCCTGCGCCACCTGCTTCTTGCTGCCCGAGATCCGCGCCTCGCCGGTACCGCTGACGAAGGTGAGGATCTGGTCGATGTCCTCGTGCACCTCCTCGCCGATCTCACCGCCCGGCGGGATGGTCATGATGACCAGCTGGGTGTTCTTGCCGGTCCACAGCACGCGGCGGAAGTCGTCGTACTTCTCCGCCTCGGTCGCGATGGTGTAGTGGATGACGGACGCCATCGAGGGCTCCTCTCGTCGGTCGGGCACGGGTCGGTGCAGCCGCGGCCCGGACGGGCCCGGCGGACGACGTCCCTCCTGCCCTCCGTCCGCGCCGGTCATGCCTGCCTCCCCGACCGGCCGCCCTCCACCTGTCCGCCGGCCGGCCCGGTCCCACCCCGAGCTCGCGGAGGACGGGGAGGCCGGGGTCCTCTCACGAGGCGTGGGAGGAGGACCCCCCGCCGCCCGCAGGCTCGCGGCGGGACCCTGCAGGGAGGCCGGGTCCTCCCTCAGCCGCGGCGTTCGAACAGGCCGACCAGGACGGCCGCGGCGACGTCGGCGTCCTCGGTGAGCCGGGCGGCCTGGCCGCGCTCGACCCGGGCGAGCATGAGCTCGTGGATGCCGCCGACCGCGGCGAGCACCAGGTCCGGTCCGACCGGGCGGACCTCGTCGGGGAAGCGGGCGACCAGGTCGTCGGCGGTCTCGCACAGCAGGGTCACGTAGCGGTCGAGGACGTCGCGGCGCAGCGCCAGCCCGCTGCGGCCGGCGGCCTGCACCTCCACGAGCACCGCCCAGGCGGCCTCCGGGCCGGAGGCGAGGGCGGAGAGCAGCGCCGAGACGGTGGCGTGCAGCCGGTCGCGCCACGGCAGCCCCGCCGCGGCGCCCTCCCGCTGGGTCCGGCGCAGCTCGTCGAGGACCTTGTCCGTGGCTCGGGAGACCAGCTCGAGGAGGCAGTCCTCCTTGTCGCGGAAGTGCGCGTACAGCACGGTCTTCGACACCCGGGCCACCCGCGCGATGTCGGCGACGGTCGTGGCGCGGTAGCCCTTCTCGGCCATGCAGGTGGCCAGGGCACCGAGGATCCGGCCGCGGCGCTGGGCGTCGTCCACGGTCGGGTCGTCGCCGAGCTCGACGAGACCCCCCACGCGCGGGACTGTATCGGCCCTGGCCGGTGCGGGCCCCGCGCCGACGTCCGGTGTCCGGCGTGCGGCGTGTCCCGACCGGGCACACCGGCACGGTGACAGACCTCACCGGGCGGACCGGGAAGAGACGGCGATGCTCGAGGCGTCGTCCCTGGGGTGACGACGCCGACCGCCTCCCGACCGACCGCCCGTGCCTACGGCGTGTGGCTCGTCGCGCTGGCCGCGTACACCGTCGCGGTCTTCCACCGGGCATCCCTCGGCGTGGCCGGGGTGGAGGCCCAGGAGCGGTTCTCCGCCGGCGCCTCGGCCGTCTCGCTGTTCCTCGTGCTGCAGCTGGTCGTCTACGCCGCGATGCAGGTGCCGGTGGGGGTGGCCCTGGACCGCTTCGGCTCGCGCCGGCTGATCCTGGCCGGCGCGCTCACCATGGCCGCCGGTCAGGCGACCCTGGCGGTGGCCGGCGACGTGCCGACGGCGATCGCGGCGCGGGTGCTCGTCGGCGCCGGCGACGCCATGACCTTCGTCAGCGTGCTGCGGGTGGTCGGGTTCTGGTTCCCCGGCCGGACCATCCCGCTGATCACCCAGCTCACCGGCATCCTCGGCCAGTTCGGGCAGATCGTCGCGGCCTACCCGCTGGTCGCGCTGCTGCACTCGACGTCCTGGGAGAGCACCTTCCTCGGCGCGGCGGCGGTGAGCGTGCTCGTCGCCGTCCTCGTGGTCGTGGCGCTGCGCGACGCGCCGCCCGGCACCGCCGTGGCCGCTCCGGCCGGGCTCGCCGAGGTGCGGCGCAGCCTGGCGCTGACCTGGCGGGAGCCGGGAACCCGCATCGGCCTCTACACGCACCTGGTCACCCAGTTCTCCGGCACCGTCTTCGCGTTGCTGTGGGGCTACCCGTTCCTGGTGCTCGGCCAGGGCCTGAGCCCGGCGACCGCCGCCGGGCTGCTCACCCTGCTCGTGGTCGTGGGCATCATCGTCGGGCCCCTGTTCGGCCGGCTGTGCGGCCGCTGGCCGCTGCGCCGCTCGTCGTTGGTGTTCGGCATCCTGGCCGCGACCGCCGCGATGTGGACCGTCGTGCTGCTGTGGCCCGGTCGCGCGCCGCTGCCGCTCCTGGTGCTGCTGGTGGTCGTCCTGGGCACCAACGGCCCCGGCTCGATGATCGGCTTCGACTTCGCCCGCACCTGGAACCCCGCCGAGCGGCAGGGCAGTGCCAGCGGCGTGGTCAACGTCGGCGGCTTCGTCGCCTCGCTGCTCACCGTCCTGGCCGTGGGCGCGGTGCTCGACCTGCTCACCCCCGGCGGCTCGACCGACTACTCGCTGGACGCCTTCCGCGCCGCGTTCGCCGTCCAGTACGTGTTCTGGGCGATCGGCCTCGTCGGCGTCGTCCGGCACCGGCGGCAGCTGCGCGCGCGGCTGGCCCGCGACGGCGTCGTCCTGGCGCCGCTGGTCGCCGCCGTCGGCGCCCGGCTGCGGGGGCGCTCGGCCTACCGCTGAACGAGGCCACCGGGCCCCGCACGACCCCGTCGGCCCCGTCCAGAGGCTCGCCGCGAGCCTGCGAGCGGTGAGGAGGACGGGGTCCTCCACCACACCCCGTGGCCGGTCCGGCACGCAGATGGCGGACACCACCGTCGCGCCTCCTCGCCAGGCGCGCGGCCGCTCACCCGGTCCCCGCGGTCTGGCAGCGTCCGGCCCTCGGCAGCAACGGGGACGCAGGGAGGCGCGGTGTTCCGACGCAACGGGGTCCCGGCCGGCGGCGGGTCCGGGTCTGCTGGACCGCCGTCCCCCGGGACGGACCCCACATCCTCGAGGCAGCTCGACGCCTTGCTCGAACCGCGGCCGGCCTTCCGGGCCGCGCTGCGCGGCTACGACCGGCTGCAGGTCGACAACTACGTCGCCTGGGCCGAGACCGAGCTGCTCGCCGTCCGGCGGGCCAACGACGACCTGCTGACGCGCTACGGCGCCTGCTCCGCGGAGCTGGAGATCTCCCGCCGGCTGCTGGCCTGCTCCCCGGCCGGTCGCGAGCAGGTGCGCACCTCCGAGCGGGTCGGGGAGATCCTGCGGCTGGCCGCCGACGAGGCCGCCCGGCTGACCGAGGCCGGCGCCGCGGACGCCGACCGGATCCGCGGGGTCGCGCGGGCCGAGGCCGACGCGCTGCTGCGGCGGGCCCGCGAGGTCCGCGACGGCGCCGTCGCCGACTGCGAGCGCATGCGGGCGGAGGCCGAGGAGGCCCGGGCGGCCGCGGAGGAGGAGCTGGCGCAGGCGCACGCCGAGGTCCGCCGGCTGACCGCGCGGCTGGACGAGGTGCTGCAGGCCCTGGCAGGGGAGGAGCAACCCGCCCGCGCGCCGCTGGCCGGGTGAGCCGCTAGCGTCGGGCCCGACCGCCAGACCCCAGCGG
Source organism: Geodermatophilus sp. SYSU D00779 (assembly GCF_054050595.1). Classification (NCBI taxonomy): domain Bacteria; kingdom Bacillati; phylum Actinomycetota; class Actinomycetes; order Geodermatophilales; family Geodermatophilaceae; genus Geodermatophilus; species Geodermatophilus sp. SYSU D00779. The sequence goes on along the minus strand of NZ_JBJGZQ010000009.1, from coordinate 20,608 downwards.
GAGGTGCGCGTGGACGTCGTCGTCGGGCTCGACTCGGGGACGACGGCGACGAAGGCGGTGACCGCGGGTGCCGACGCCCGCGTCCGCGACCTGGTGAGCGTCGGCTACCCGCTGCTGGTGCCGGGCCCCGGCCGCGCCGAGCTCGACGCCGGCCGGCTGCAGCAGGCCGCGATCGAGGCGCTCACGGCCATCGCCGGGCACGCCCGCGAGCGCGGCGACAGGGTCGCCGGGATCGCGCTGTCGGCCGCCATGCACGGGGTGGTGCCGATGGACGCCGACGGCGCCCCGCTGGGGCCGCTGGTCACCTGGGCCGACGCCCGGGCCGCCGAGTGGGCGCGGGCGCTGCACGCCGACGGGCGCGCCCCCGCCCTGCACGCCCGGACCGGCACGCCGGTGCACGCGATGTCGCCGCTGGTGAAGCTGTCCTGGGAGCGGGCGCAGGACGGCGACCGGGTGGGCGCGACACCGCGCTGGGGCGGGGTCAAGGAACTCGTCCTCGCGGCGCTGTGCGGCGGCCCGCAGGTGGTCGACCGCTCGTGCGCCTCGGCGACCGGGATGTACGACATCCGCGCCGGCCGGTGGGACGACGAGGCCTTGAGCATCGCCGGCGTGCGGGCCGACCAGCTCGGCGAGGTGCTGCCCACGACGGCGGTGCTGCCCGCCCTGCGCGCCGACGTGGCCGCCGCGGCCGGTCTGCCCGCCGACACCCCGGTCGTCGTCGGGGCCTCGGACGGGGTGCTGGCCAACCTCGGCGTGGGCGCGGTGCGCCCGGACGTCGCCGCGGTCTCGCTGGGCACCAGCGGCGCGATGCGGGTCGTCGTCCCCACGCCCCGGGTGGACCCCGGCCGCCGGCTGTTCTGCTACGCCCTCACCGACGAGCACTGGGTGCTCGGGGGAGCGGTGAACAACGGCGGGTCGGTGGTGCGCTGGGCATCCCACGCGCTGGCCGTCGAGCCCGGTGAGCCCGAGCCGCAGGGCGAGGAGGCCGACGAGCTCGACGCCCGCCTGCTCGAGGAGGCGGCGGGGGTCCCCGCCGGGAGCGCCGGGCTGCTGTGCCTGCCCTACCTGCTCGGCGAGCGGGCGCCGTGGTGGCGCTCGGGCCTGCGGGGGGCCTACCTGGGGCTGCGCCGGGAGCACCGCCGGCCGCACCTGGTCCGGGCCGCGGTGGAGGGCGTCTGCCAGCAGCTGGCGCTGGTGCGCGACGCGTTCTCCGCGACCGACGCCCCGGTGCGCGAGGTGCGTGCCACGGGGGGAGCGGTGGCCTCGTCGCTGTGGGTGCGCACGCTCGCCGCCGCCCTCGACCTGCCGGTGCGGGTCGCCGACTCGCCGGAGGGCACCGCCCTGGGCGCCTGCCTGCTCGGGCTGCACGCGCTCGGCGCGCTGCCCGACCTCGACGCCGCGACCGCGCTGGTGACCGTGCACGACCCGGTCGAGCCGGACCCGGCCGAGGTCGCGGTCTACCGCGAGCTGCGGCCGCTGGTGGAGCGCTCCACCGACGCGCTGACCGACGTCCTGACCGCGCTGGACGCACTCGCCACCCCGCCCCGGCCCGTCTGACCGCCGCCCGATCCCCACGAGGAGGACCCCGTGCCCGAGGTCGAACCGGCGCTGGGCGCCGGCCCGCTGCTGCTCATCGCGGCCGCCGCGGTCGGCGTCCTGCTGTTCCTGATCATGAAGCTCAAGCTGCACGCGTTCCTCGCGCTGGTGCTGGTCAGCCTGCTCACCGCGCTGGCCACCCGGATCCCGCTCGAGGACGTCGTCACCACGCTGACCGGCGGCTTCGGCACGACGCTGGCCAGCGTCGCGCTGCTGGTCGGGCTGGGCGCGATGCTCGGCCGGCTGCTCGAGCACAGCGGTGGCGCGCAGGTGCTCGCCGACAGCCTGATCGGCCGGTTCGGGGAGAAGCGGGCGCCGCTGGCCCTCGGTGTGGCCGCGCTGCTGTTCGGCTTCCCCATCTTCTTCGACGCCGGGCTGGTCGTCTTCCTGCCGATCGTCTTCACGGTCGCCCGCCGGCTGGGCGGGTCGCTGCTGACCTACGGGCTGCCCACCGCCGGTGCCTTCGCGGTGATGCACGCCTTCGTGCCGCCGCACCCGGGGCCGGTCGCGGCCGCCGAGCTGGTCGGCGCCGACATCGGCCTGGTGCTGGTGTTCGGCCTGGTCGTCGGTCTGCCCACCTGGTACCTCGGCGGCTACCTGTTCGGTCTGTGGGCCGGCCGCCGCTACGACGTCGCGGTGCCGCACATCCTCGACGACGCCGCCGTGCGGACGGCCGACGACGACCCCGACCCCTCGGTGGAGGGCACCTCGCCGGGCATCGCGTCGACCGGCGGGCGGGCCACGGAGACCGCGACTCGGCCGGCGCCGCCGCGCTTCGGCACGGTCGTCGGCATCCTGCTGCTGCCGCTGGTGCTCATCTTCCTCAACACCGGGCTGAGCACGCTGGCCAGCGCGGGGGCGGTGGCCGAGGACTCGTTCACCGTGCGCGCCGGTCAGCTGCTCGGCGCCACCCCGGTGGCCCTGCTCATCACCGTGCTCGTGGCGATGGTGGTGCTCGGCGTGCGTCGCGGGGAGAGCGGCGACCAGGTCGAGTCGATCGTCAACAGCGCCCTGGGACCGGTGTGCGCGATCATCCTGATCACCGGCGCCGGCGGCATGTTCGGCGGCGTGCTGCGGGCCAGCGGCATCGGCCAGGCGCTGGCCGACGTCCTCGGCGACATCGGGCTGCCGGTCATCGTGGCGGCGTTCGTCATCTCGGTGCTGCTGCGGGTGGCGCAGGGGTCGGCGACGGTCGCGCTGACCACCGCGGCCGGGCTGATGGCGCCGGTGGTCGAGGCGACCGAGGGGCTCTCGCAGGTCGACCTGGCGCTCATCGTCATCGCGATCGCCGGTGGGGCGACGGTGCTGTCGCACGTCAACGACTCCGGCTTCTGGCTGGTCAGCCGTTTCTTCCGGATGGACGAGAAGACGACGCTGAAGACCTGGACGGTCATGGAGACCCTGCTGGGCACCATCGGTTTCCTCATCGCGCTGGTGCTGAGCCTGTTCCTGTGAGCCGGCCCTCCCGTCGCGAGAGAGCCAGGACGGGTCCCGGCGTCCTCCACCCCTGCCCCGCACTGTGGGCAGGGGTGGAGGCAGTGCCGGGCCCCAGGCGCCGCCCTGGGTGCACCGCGGGCGGCCCCGTCCACGGGCCCGACCCGACCCCCGCGGGGTGACCGCCCCCTCCCCGGGGGACGTGGCGGTCCCGGAGACCCGCGGAGGAGCGTGGACGTGCGGGGAGAACGTCGAGGAGGACCCCGCGGCGTCGGCAGACCCGCCGCGACCGGGCCCGCGGTGGCATCGTGGCGCGATGGGACGCACCCTCCGTCTCGCCGGAGCCGGCCTGGCCGGTCTCGCCGCGGTCGCCGCCCGCGACCTGCTGCAGCGCGAGCACACCCTGCTGCGCAACTTCCCGGTGATCGGCCACGCGCGCTACCTGCTGGAGTCGGTCGGCCCGGAGCTGCGCCAGTACCTCGTGGCGGGCAACAACGAGGAGCGCCCGTTCACCCGCGACCAGCGGCGCTGGGTCTACGCGTCGGCGAAGCACGAGAACAACTACTTCGGCTTCGGGACCGACAACGACCTGGAGTTCACCGCCGGCTACCCGGTCATCAACCACCGCACGTTCGGCCGGGCCGTGCCGCCCACCTCCGTGCACGCGGGCCACGACGTCACGCTGCCCAGCGCCAAGGTGCTCGGCGGCGCACGCGGGCGGGCGCGGGCGTTCCGGCCGGCCTCGGTCGTGAACATCTCGGCCATGAGCTTCGGCTCGCTGTCCGGCGCGGCGATCGAGGCGCTCAACCGCGGGGCGGCGCTGGCCGGCTGCCTGCAGAACACCGGCGAGGGCGGGCTCTCGGTGCACCACCGGCACGGCGGTGAGCTGGTGTTCCAGATCGGCACCGCGTACTTCGGCTGCCGGGACGAGCAGGGCCGCTTCGACCTGCAACGGCTCAAGGACCTCGTCGCCTCCGCGCCGGTGTGCGCCCTGGAGGTCAAGCTCAGCCAGGGCGCCAAACCGAGCCTGGGCGGCGTCCTGCCGGCTGCGAAGGTGTCGGCGGAGATCGCAGCCGCGCGCGGCGTGCCGGAGGGGGTGGACTGCATCAGCCCGTCACGGCACGCGGAGTTCTCCGATCCCGACAGCCTGCTCGACTGGGTGGAGCTGCTCGCCGCCGAGACCGGGCTGCCGGTCGGCATCAAGTCCGCCGTCGGCGACATGACCTTCTGGCACGAGCTCACCGACCTGATGGCGACCACCGGCCGCGGGGTGGACTTCGTGACGGTGGACGGCGGCGAGGGCGGCACCGGAGCCGCGCCGCTCATCTTCACCGACTCGGTGTCCCTGCCGTTCCAGCTCGGCTTCGCCCGGGTCCACTCGGTGTTCGCCCGCGCGGGGCTGCACGAGCAGGTCACCTTCATCGGCGCCGGCAAGCTCGGCCTGCCCGACAACGCGATCGTGGCGTTCGCGCTCGGCTGCGACATGGTCAACGTCGGCCGTGAGGCGATGCTCGCGATCGGGTGCATCCAGGCGCAGAAGTGCCACACCGACACCTGCCCGACCGGGGTCGCCACGCAGAACCCCTGGCTGGCGCACGGCCTGGACCCGCGGCTGAAGTCCGTGCGGGCGGCGAACTACATCGGGACGCTGCGCCGCGACCTGGTCAAGGTCGCCGAGGCCTGCGGTGTCGAGCACCCCGGGCTCATCGACGCCTCCTCCGTCGAGGTGCTCACCGGACGCACGGCCTCCACGCCGCTGGGGGAGGTCTACGGCTACGAGCCCGGGTGGGGGCTGCCCTCGGCCGCCGACCGCGCCGAGATCGCCCGGATCATGACGGCCGAGGCCCCGCAGGGCGGCGCGGCCCCGGCCTCCGCCGACGCCGTCGGCTGACCTCCGACCGACGGTCACGCCGGAGGGGCCGGGAGTAGGGACGCGCGGGACGACGGGATCGACCTCGTCCCCGGTGTCGGAGGGCCGTCGACCCGATCGGCGGGGTGACTACGGTCCCTGCCTGAGCCCAGCCGTCCGAGGTCTGGAGCCGCTGATGGCCAGCTACCTGTACCGGTGCGGGGCGTGCGGCACCTGGGAGGTGCACCGGCCGATCGGCACCGCCGAGCCGACGAGCACCTGCCCGTCCTGCGGAGCCGCCGGCCGCCGCCAGTACACCCCGCCGCTGCTGAGCCGGACCCCCACCGCGGTGGCGTCCGCCCGCCTGCGCGAGGAGGCCAGCGCGGACGCCCCCGCGGTGACCACCGCCGTGCCGCCCGCGACCGTCCGGCCCGTCGCCCGCGACCCGCGGTGGAGCGCCCTGCCCCGTCCCTGACCGGTCCGGACCGGCTGTCCGCCCCGGCCGGGGAGGGCGTGGTGGCGACCGGGACGACCGGCGGACCGGTCGTGCACCGGCCCGCCGCCCGGACGACGGCGGCTCCTGCCGAGCGCGACCGGCACCGCACGGCCCGTCGACCGCGGGCTGAACCCAGCACGACACAGATCGGAGAGTGGCGACATGCCAGATGTGGTCTTCACGGTGGACCAGGCCAAGTCGATGCGCGACCAGGCCGTACCCGGACACAACCGGTGGCACCCGGACGTCCCGGTCGCCACGATGGTCCGCCCGGGGCAGAACATCCGGGTGGAGTGCCGGGAGTGGACCGACGGCCAGATCGGCAACAACGACTCGGCCAACGACGTCCGGGACGTCGACCTGAACCGGGCGCACATGCTCAGCGGGCCCATCGGGGTGGAGGGCGCCGAGCCCGGCGACCTGCTCGTCGTCGACATCCTCGACCTCGGGCCGGTGCAGGCACCGCAGGAGTACGGCGACGCCCCCGGCCAGGGCTGGGGGTACACCGGCATCTTCGCCAAGGCCAACGGCGGCGGTTTCCTCACCGACTACTTCCCGGACGCCTACAAGGCGATCTGGGACTTCCAGGGCCAGCAGTGCACCTCCCGGCACATCCCGGGCGTGCGGTACACCGGCCTCACCCACCCCGGGCTGTTCGGGACGGCGCCGTCGGCCGACCTGCTCGCCCGGTGGAACCGCCGGGAGAAGGCGCTGGCCGACACCGATCCCGACCGGGTCCCGGCCCTCGCCCTGCTCCCGCTCGAGGACCAGACCCTGGGCGGGACGGCCACCGGCGACGTCCTCGACGGCATCGCCCGGGACGGCGCGCGCACCGTCCCGGCCCGCGAGAACGGCGGCAACCACGACATCAAGAACTTCTCCCGCGGCTCGCGGGTCTTCTACCCGGTGCACGTGCGGGACGCCAAGCTCTCCGGCGGCGACCTGCACTTCAGCCAGGGGGACGGCGAGATCACCTTCTGCGGCGCCATCGAGATGGGCGGCTTCATCGACTTCCACATCGACCTGATCAAGGGCGGCATGGAGACCTACGGCGTGACCACCAACCCGGTGTTCATGCCCGGCAACGTCGAGCCGCGGTACTCGGAGTTCCTCACGTTCATCGGGATCTCGGTCGACCACGACACGGACACGAACCAGTACCTCGACGCCACGCTGGCCTACAAGCGGGCCTGCCTGAACGCCGTCCGGTACCTGGAGAAGTTCGGGTACTCGGGCGAGCAGGCCTACCTGCTGCTGGGGTCGGCACCGATCGAGGGCCGGGTGAGCGGGGTGGTCGACATCCCGAACGCCTGCTGCTCGCTGTACCTGCCGACGGCGATCTTCGACTTCGACATCCGGCCGTCGGCGGCGGGTCCGGTCCGGGCGGACAGGGGGCAGTGCGCGGTCACCTCGTGACCGTGCTCCTGGTCGCCGCCCGCGACACGGCCTGACGGGAGAACGGCCCGGGCGCCCTAGCGAGTGTCCGGGCCGCTCGTGGTCCGGACGGTGGGTCGGGCGGTCACCACGACGGGGCCGCCGCAGTTCCAGCACGCCGGCCCCTCGGTCGTGTCCTCCTCGGCGTCCTGCCCGCCCACCTCGCAGGGGCGGCAGGTCCAGCTGACCTCGATCCGGCTCTCCACGGACCGCTCTCCTCGGTGCACTCGTGCGGCCCCCGTCCGGTCGGGGGCCGCCGGGGCGCGAGGTACCCAGGGCGCGGTCGTCCCACGCCGTCGCCGGATGGCCGGCCGCACCCGGGTGGGCCGACACTGGGCGCGTGGACGACGACGCGCCACCTCGCATCCCGCAGCACGAGGCCGTCAACCGCTTCGGCACGACCGCACTGCGGACGGCGCACGAGCTCACCGCCGAACTGGCCGCGAACGACGGCGGCGACGAGGAGCCCGTCGTGCTGCGCCGGTCGGGAGGACGGCACCGCAGCCTCGCCGGGCTGGCCGCCCTGATCGACACCGCCCTGGTCGACACCGCCCTGATCGACACCGCCCTGATCGACACCGCCCTGATCGACACCGCCCTGGACGAGGGCGGCGCGGACGCCGCGGGGCGGGAGCCGCACCACCGCAGCTGAGGCAGCGGTGCGCGGTGGCGCTGACCCCGTCGGTGACGGCGCGCGGTGCGGACGTGCGCCGTCCGACGGGTCGTTGACGGGTGCGCCGGTCCGGCATGATCGTCGTCCCGCACACGCACGCCGGCGACGTCGTGCCTCCCGGCCCGGCGCTCGACCGGCTGGGAGGTCGACGATGACCACCGGTGCCCCCGCGGCCGCCCCGCGGCACCGCAGCCCGACGTCGCGCCCGCACACCTGCCTCCCTCGCCGGTCCCGGCCGCGCGCGTAGTCCGGCGGGGCCCGTCGGGAACCAGCCGACGCCGACCCGACCGGCCCTTCCGCCGACTCCCACGGGGGACTTCCACCCACAGGTGCGGACGCGAGGAGATGAACGCACATGGGAAGCGTCGGACTGCTCTACGTCGGAGCCGTGCTCGCCGTGAACGGGCTCATGCTGCTGGGGTTGGTGGAGGCCCGCGGCGCCGCTCCGCTCAACCTCTTCGTCGGCGCGCTGCAGGTCGTGACGCCGACCTACCTCATCTTCACCGCGGGGGGTGACGCGGCGATCACCCTGAACGCCTCGGGTCTCTACCTGTTCGGGTTCACGTACCTGTACGTCGGGATCAACCTGCTGGCCGGCCTCGACGGCACGGGGCTCGGCTGGTTCTCCGCGTTCGTCGCGGTGTGTGCCCTCGTCTTCTCCGGCCTCAACTTCTGGTACGTCCAACCCACGGACTCGGCGTTCGGCGTGATCTGGCTGTACTGGGCCGTGCTGTGGGCGCTGTTCTACCTGGTCCTGGGGCTCAAGCGCGACGACCTGGCCCGGTACACCGGGGCCATCGCGCTCGTCGCGGGCATCCTGACCGCGGCGGTCCCGGCCTTCATGCTGCTCACCGGGGTGTGGGACGACTACATCGGGATCTCGGCGATCGTGCTCGCCGTCGTCTGCGCCGCCAGCCTGGTCCTCCTGTACCCGCCACTGCGCGGGCACCTGGAGCCGGCCGGGCCGCCGTCGGGGCCGGTCCCGGAGGGCACGTCGGCCGCGTCCCAGGGCGTGCCGGCGGCCCGGCGGACCACCGACGCCGGCCACGGAGCCGGCTCGGGGAGGCAGACCAGCGGCTGAAGGAGGCCCCCCCTGGCCCCCGCCACTGGCACGCTCGCGGCGGGACCCTGCAGGGGGCCGACAGGGGTCAGGAGCCGCTGCCCGCGGAGCAGCTCCTCGAAGGAGGAGACGTCGGCGAGCGGGTCGGCCGGCCGCTCGGCGGCCGGCCGGCTCCCGTCACCTCGGTCCTGTTGCGGGTCACGCACGAGGGACTCGGCTCGTCCCGGCGGTGGACGGCGCGGAGCGGAGAGCGCCACGATCGTGGCCATGACGACGGAGTCGCTCCGCGCGGTGCGCGATCACCTGTCCGAGGTCATCGACCGGGTCGAGCACCAGCACGAGCGCGTGGTGATCACCCGGAACGGGCGTGCCGCGGCCGTGCTCATCAGTCCCGCGGACTTGGAGGCGCTCGAGGAGACGCTGTCGGTCCTCCATGACCCGGAGGCCCTGGCGGACATCCGGGAGGCGGATGCCGCCTATGCCCGAGGCGACGTGACGCGCGGTGTGGAGGCAGTCCGCCGGCTGCGGCAGTGACCGGGGGACAGTCGTACGAGCTGGGCCTGACGCCTCCGGCGCGGCGGGCGTTGGCCGAGCAGCTGCCGGGACCGGTGGCCGTCGCGGTGATCGACTTCCTGACCACCGCGTTGGTCGGGGGGCCGTGCAGGGTCGGCAAGCCGCTGCGCGGTGATCTGGCCGGGGTGTGGTCGGCGCGACGTGGGACCTACCGCGTGCTCTACCGGGTCCTCGACGAGCCGCGCGAGGTGGTCGTCCTCAGGATCGACCACCGTCGCGACGTCCACCGCTCCGGCTGACTGACGGGTCCGAAGCGACGTCCCTCGACGGAACACGGCGCCGGGGCCACCCACCACGCCCGGCAGGTGGCCCCGGCGCCGTGGGCGCGGGGGAGTGCGGGGCTCAGTGCCCGCGGAGCAGCTCCTCGAAGGAGGGGACGTCGGCGAACGGGTCGACCGGCCGCTCGGCGGCCGGCCGGCCGGCGACCAGGTCGCCCAGCTCGTCGGCCGCCCGGTCGATCCGCCGGGCCAGCTCGGCGTCCACCCCACCGGCGCCGGCCCAGTCCTCCGGCGCGGCGAAGACGCCGGTCGGTGCGGGGATCGCGCGCAGGTAGGCGAACAGCGGCCGCATCGCGTGCTCGATCACCAGCGAGTGCCGGGCGGTGCCGGCGGTGGCGCCCAGCAGCACCGGCGTCCCGGTGAGGGAGTCCTTGTCCAGGACGTCGAAGAACGTCTTGAACAGCCCGCTGTAGGAGGCCGAGAACACCGGCGTCACCGCGATCAGCCCGTCGGCGCCGGTGACCGTGTCGATCGCCGCGCGCAGCGACTCGTTGGCGAACCCGGTGACCAGGTCGTCGGCCAGGTCGCGCGCGTGGGTACGGAGCTCGACGACCTCCACCGTCGCGTCGTCCCCCCGCTGGCGCAGGGCGGCGACGGTCGCGGCGGTCAGCCGGTCGGCCAGCAGCCGGGTCGACGACGGCGTCGACAGCCCGGCGCTCACGACGGCCAGGGTGCGGGTGGTCATGCGGAGACCTCCTCGAGGGACGCCTGCCGGGCCGCCACGCGGGAGGCGTGGGTCGGCGCGTCCGGCACGTGCGCCGGCTTGAGCGCGGCGAACTCGCGGCGCAGCACCGGGACGACCTCCTCGCCCAGCATGTCCAGCTGCTCCAGCACCGTCTTCAGCGGCAGGCCGGCGTGGTCGATGAGGAACAGCTGCCGCTGGTAGTCACCGACGTACTCGCGGAAGCCGAGGGTCCGCTCGATGACCTGCTGCGGCGAGCCGACGGTCAGCGGCGTCTCGCGGGAGAAGTCCTCCAGCGAGGGGCCGTGGCCGTAGACCGGCGCGTCGTCGAAGTACGGCCGGAACTCAGCGAGCGCGTCCTGGCTGTTCCTCCGCATGAACACCTGCCCGCCCAGCCCGACGATCGCCTGGTCGGCGCTGCCGTGGCCGTGGTGCTCGAAGCGGCGGCGGTAGAACTCGACCATCCGGGCGGTGTGCTCCTTCGGCCAGAAGATGTGGTTGTGGAAGAAGCCGTCGCCGTAGTAGGCGGCCTGCTCGGCGATCTGCGGTGAGCGGATCGAGCCGTGCCACACGAACGGCGGGACGCCGTCCAGCGGCCGCGGGGTCGAGGTGAAGCCCTGCAGCGGCGTGCGGAACTGCCCCTGCCAGTCGACGACCTCCTCGTCCCACAACCGGCGCAGCAGCGCGTAGTTCTCCACCGCCAGCGGCAGGCCGTTGCGGATGTCCTGCCCGAACCAGGGGTAGACCGGGCCGGTGTTGCCGCGGCCCATCATCAGGTCGACCCGGCCGCCGGCCAGGTGCTGCAGCATCGCGTAGTCCTCGGCGATCTTCACCGGGTCGTTGGTGGTGATCAGCGTGGTCGCCGTCGACAGCTGCAGCGTGGTGGTCTGCGCGGCGATGTAGGCCAGCGTCGTCGTCGGCGAGGAGGAGAAGAACGGCGGGTTGTGGTGCTCGCCCAGGGCGAAGACGTCGAGCCCGACCTCCTCGGCCTTCTTCGCGATGGTGACGATCGCCTGGATCCGCTCAGCCTCGCTGGGCGTGCGGCCGTTGGTGGGATCGGTCGTGATGTCGCTGACCGAGAAGACGCCGAACTGCATGTCGGTCTCCGTTGGTTGAGAGTGCAACTACCGGCCCGTGCAACGTACCGCGGCCTGCGGTATTCCCCTCGTCCTGCCCCCTCGGAGGGAGGGCGGACGCCGGAGTGCGACGTCACTCACGTTTCCGATGTGGTTCCCGACATTGTCACGGGACGGTAACGCCGCCTACGGTGGCTGACGTCCGGTCGGTCGTCTCGTCCCCGCTCGGGGAGCCTGACCGGACGCCGCCGAGTCGTGTCCGCCACCAGCGGGCGCGAGCCGGGGACCCACCGCAGTACTGGGGTGAATCCCGCCCGCGTGCACGCCGCGCGGGCCGGTAGGGCTGCTTCCCGCCCGAACCCGTCAGCTAACTCGGTAGGCGGCTCACGGAAGAACGGAGCACCCGCATGCCCCGCCCACGGGCCCTCGCGGCACGCCGGCCCACCCGGCCACGCGCACTCCGCGCCTCTTCCCCGGCCTGCTGACCCGGTACCTGACCGCGCCCGCCGGCACCCCTCGTCCGCCGGCGTCCCCGTAGACCGCGCCGCACCGGGCTGTCCTCTGCCCTGAGGACCCTCCCGCGCGCCCTCTCGCCACGGAGCACCCCCACCTGATGGACACCAAGCAGTTCCCGGCCGTCCCGGCCCCCGACGCCCCCGTCAACCGGGGCGCCCGCCGTCGCCTGCGGCTGCCCACCCGCGGCCGCCGCCCGGCGATCCTGCTGGCCACCGCTGCCGCCGGTGCGATCGTCGTCAACACCGTCATCGGCGCGCAGCCGGCCGCCGAGGCCGAGGCCGAGACGGTGACGGCCTCGATGAGCGTCGCCGAGCAGCTCGGCATCACCGAGGAGTCGGCGCAGCAGCCGCTCGCCGCCCCGGCCGCCACCGAGCTGGCCCCGCTGCAGGACCTCGCCGCCTCCCGCAGCGAGCGTCAGGTCGCGGAGGCGCAGGCCGCGCAGGTCCAGGCCGCCGCCGAGCAGGCCGAGCTGGACCGCCAGGCCGCCGAGAAGGCCGCCGCCGAGCAGGCCGCTCGCGAGGCCGCGGAGCGCGCGGCCGCCGAGAAGGCCGCCGCCGAGGCCGCCGCCCGTGAGGCCGCGGAGCGCGACGCCGCCGCGAAGAAGGCTGCGGCTCCGGCGCCCGCCGCCAGCAGCTCGTCGTCCGCGGCGCGTGGCTCCTTCAAGGACTACGCGATGAGCAAGGTCGGCAGCGCCGAGCAGTTCAGCTGCCTGGAGAAGCTGTGGGGCAAGGAGAGCGGCTGGAACCCCAACGCGCAGAACCCCACCAGCACCGCCTACGGCATCCCGCAGTTCCTCAACTCGACCTGGGCCAGCACCGGCATCGCCAAGACGTCGGACGGCTACCGCCAGATCGACGCGGGCCTGATCTACATCGAGAGCCGCTACGGCAGCCCCTGCGGCGCCTGGGCGCACTCGCAGTCCACCGGCTGGTACTGAGCGAGGACCCCGTCCTCCCCACCCCTCGCAGGCTCGGGGCGGGACCCGAGACGGGGCCGCCTCCTGCCCCCCGGGCCGGAGGTCAGCAGCACCGAGGGCCGTCCCCGCACTGCGGGGGCGGCCCTCGGCCGTTCCCGGGCCGTGGTGGACTGCGAGGTGTGACCGTCCGCTCCGTCCCGTCCGCCTTCGTCCGCGCCCACACCCAGGTGCGGCGGCCCTCCTCGGTGCCGGAGGTCCGGCTGCACGTCGCCGACGACGTCGTCGCGCTGTGGGAGGCGATGGAGGCGGCGGACGGCGGGGCGGGGGAGACCCCGCCGTTCTGGGCCGCCGCCTGGCCCGGCGGGCAGGCCCTGGCCCGGTACGTGCTCGACACCCCGTCGGTGGTGGCCGGGCGGGCCGTCCTCGACCTCGGCTCCGGCAGCGGGCTGGTGGCGCTCGCCGCGCGCCTCGCCGGCGCCCGGTCGGTGCTGGCCAGCGACGTCGACCCGTTCAGCCGCACGGCGGTCGGCGTCAACGCCGGCCTCAACGGCGTCGGTGGGATCAGCGTCACCGGCGACGTCCTCGGCCGCGACCCGGTCGGCATCGACGTCGTCCTGGCCGGCGACGTCTGCTACGACCGGGAGATGACCGAGCGGGTGCTGCCCTTCCTCGACCGGGCCCGCGCTGGCGGCTGCGAGGTCTACGTCGGCGACCCCGGCCGGCCCTACCTGCCGCACGACCGGCTCGAAGGTGTGGCGGTCTACGAGATCGCGGAGACCGAGGGGCCCGGGCTGCGCCGCACGACGGTCTGGCGGCTGCCCTGAGCGGGACCGTGCACGTCGGGACGTCGGGCTGGAGCTACGACCACTGGGACGGCGTCCTCTACCCGCCGGGCACCCCGCCGCGGGACCGGCTGGCGCACTACGTCCGGCGCTTCGGCACCGTCGAGCTGAACGCCAGCTTCTACCGCTGGCCGCGCACGGCGACCTTCGCCTCCTGGCGCCGGCGGCTGCCCCCGGGCTTCCAGCTCTCGGTCAAGGCCCCGCGCGGGCTGACCCACGCCAAGCGGCTGTACGCCCCCGAGACGTGGGTCGGCCGGCTCACCGCGTGCTGGCACGAGCTGGGGGACAAGCGCGCCGTCCTGCTGGTGCAGCTGCCGCCCACCCAGGCCCGGGACGACGCCCGGCTCGACTTCTTCCTCGCCCTGCTGCCGGAGTGGGTGCGGGTCGCGGTGGAGTTCCGCCACCCCAGCTGGCACGACGAGGCGGTGTACGCCCTGCTCGAGCGGCACGGCGCGGCGTACTGCGTGATGAGCGGCGCCGGCCTGCCGTGCGTGCTGCGGGCGACCGCGCCGTTCGTCTACGTGCGCCTGCACGGCCCGGACGACGCCCACCTCTACGCCGGCTCCTACCCCGACGCCGACCTGCGCTGGTGGGCCGACCGGATCGGCGAGTGGGCGCGCGGCGGCCGCGACGTCTACGCCTACTTCAACAACGACGGGCACGGGCACGCGGTCCGCAACGCGGAGGCGCTGCGGGCCCTCGTCCAGACCTGAGTCCTGCCGAGGTGCCCGTCCGGCGCGCCGCTCGGGTCGCCGACCCGGACGGTCGGGGTCGCGTTGCTGACGGCGGTCCCCGGGGAGTGCTCCGCGGGTCAGGCCGGCGATGTGCCCGTGGGAGGGGGCGGCGTCCCGGGGGTGGCGCGGCCGGGCGCGGGTCGAGGCGGCGCGGGCGGTGGCAGGTCGGCGATCTCGCGCAGCGCGCCGCGGAGGTGCAGGAGCCCGTCGCGGCCGAGGAGTTCCTCGAGCTCGGCCTCGATCCCGGTGATCGTGTCGAACGCGGCCTGCAGGGCGTCCTGGCCGAGGTCGGTGAGGACGATGAGCTTGGCGCGCCGGTCGCTCGGGTCCGGGACGCGCTCCAGGTAGCCGTGGGCCGCCAGGTGGTCGACCAGCTCGCCCATCGCCTGCGGCGTCATCAGCGCCCGTTCGGCCAGCTGGGTGAGCCGGGTGCCGTCGCGGTCGATGTTCACGAACACCGCCGAGTGCGCCACGCGGATGGGGTGGCCGGCTGCGGCGACGCCCGCCGTGATGCGGGCCTCCAAGCGGGCGGCGGCTCGCTCCACGAGGTAGGTGGTGTTGGTCTCCGGCTCGCGCAGGCGACGTGGCATTGACATCCCTCCAGGAGGTCCCGACACTTATTAAGGCAGTCTGTATATCAGGCTGCCTGATGGCTTCGTTGCCGGCGACGTCACCACCGCCGCCCCTGGATGCAGGAGGACCCGATGCCAGAGCCGATCGCCACGCGTCCGGTGAGCCCGGGGTCGCGACCCGCCTCTCGCCCCGCCCCGTTCGCCGTCCGCAGCGACGAGGGGGAGCGTCTCGCCTTCGGGGACGCCACCCTCGTGGTGCGGGCCTCCGCCGAGAGCACGGCGGGTGCCTTCACGGTGTTCGAGGAGGTCCCGCCCCTGACCGACGTCGCCCGGCACGTCCACCAGCACGAGGACGAGGTGTACTACGTCCTCGACGGAGAGCACGAGTTCGACTGCGGGGACCGGACGTTCCGGCTCGGCCCCGGCGATCTCGTGTTCCTGCCCCGCGGCATCCCCCACGCCCATCGGCGCGTGGTGCCCCGAGCCGGGCGCCTGCTGAACATGACCACCCCAGCCGGCCTCGAGGGGCTCTTCCGCTTCCTGGCCCGGGCCGCCGGTGCAGGAGAGCTCGACGCCGCCGCCTACACCGAGGCCTCCACCCGGCATGGCGTCCGATGGCTCGGATGAGGGTTCGGCTCCCCGCCGCGGACGGTGCCAGCGCCCGGATGCGGCCCGTGCTGCAGGCCCTGGCGTACGGCAACGCGCTGGTCGATCTCTCCGGCGTGCTGGCGTACGCGGCGGAGGCACGCGCGCCCGGGCAGGACCGTCCGCGACCTCGCGGGGCGGCTCAGCAGGGAACGGGACCGGTGGGTGGTCCCTCGCCGACACCGGGGTCGGCCACGTCGACCGCAGGGGCCGACCGACCTGCTCCCCACCGCGGCGGTGCTCGACGGGTTCGGGGTGGTGGAGCCCCGCGCTCGACCGGGTGGTCCGGGCGCTCGCGCCGATGGCCCGCCCGGTCGGCCACCGACCGCTGCACCCCGGGAGCTGGGTGGCCGACCACCTGCGTCCGCTGGACGTGGGGGAGCGATCCGCCAACGCAGCAGGGGCGTCCCCTGGTGGGCCGCGCACGGGCACCTCGGGTGTGCACCTGGGTCCGCCGGGTCCATCCCTCGCTCGTCGTCCGCACCCGGCCGCGGGTGGCGCGCGCGGCCAGCAGCCCGTAGCCGAGCACGTTGGGCACCAGCGCGACGGTGTGGATGCCGGCCTGGACGGCCGGGCTGGCGACGTCGAGCCCGACCGGTGCCAGGACGTAGTGGCCGAGGAACCCGCCGGTGTACGGCTCGCCACCGGCCCGCTCGCGCAGCGCCAGCTCCAGGTCGGTGAGCGGGCACGGCGCCCCCGCCAGGTTGACCGCGAAGATCGCCGCGGCCACCGGCGCGTGCACCCACAGCAGCCGGGGGTGGCGCAGGGCGACCAGCGCGCCGGTCACCATGAGGACGACGGCCAGCGCGTGCACCACCGCGACCAGGTGCGCCCACAGCACGCACCCAGCCTGGCACGCCGGGAGCGCGCCGGGGACCTCCCGGCGGGAGGATGGGGGCATGAGCGAGAGCGACGCGGGCGGCCGCGAGAGCGGGTCGGGCAGCCGGGTGAGCCGGTCGGTCGAGGAGTTCGTCGGCCAGCTGCGCAGCTTCACCGACCGAGCACGCGGCGCGGTGCCGTTCTCGCTGCCGCGGCTGCCCTCGCCACCCGGCGCGCTGTCGGCGGCCCAGCTGCGCGCCATCGACCGGGCGGTGCGCAGCCAGCGGCAGCAGATCGCGGCGATGACCGCCCAGCTGCAGGCCTTCGACGAGCAGCTGGCCGTCTTCGAGCGGATCCTCGACCCGCTGGTGGAGTGGAGCGCGACCTGGGCGCGGCTGGAGGAGTCGGTGGCCGACCTGGTCCGCCGTCCCGGCGACCCCGACGACGGGACGACGCCGCGCGCCTGAGCTACCGCTGGTCGCGCCGCAGCGGGTGGTCGGCCGGTACCTCGACCAGCACGATCCGCACGCCCTCGGGGTCGGCGACCCACGCCTCGACCAGGCCCCACGGCTCGGTCCGCGGGTCGCGCAGCACCGTCGTCCCCGCGGCGCGCAGTCGCCCCACCTCGGCGGCGACGTCGCGCACCTGCACCCACAGCGCCAGGCCCCGGGCCGGCTCGTCGCCGGGCCCGGAGACCTCGAGCAGACCGTTGCCCAGGAAGAACACCACCCCGGGGTGCTCGGTCGGGCCGAACTCGCGGTACACCGCCAGCCCCAGCACGTCGCGGTAGAAGGCCTGCGACCGCGCGGGGTCGACCGGCCGGAGGAGCACCCGGCTGCTCAGCACGTCCACCCGGGCATCCTGCCCCGCCCGAGGACCGGCCCCGCTACGGCACCAGCTCCTGCTCCTCCCCGGTGAGCCACTCCAGGACGACGAGGCTGGCGTCGTCCTGCAGCTGGTCGGCCTGGTGGGCCAGCACGCTGCGCATCAGCCGCCGCACCGTCTCCGGTGCCCGATAGCCAGCCGCGGACGCCGAGAGGACGAAGTCGGCCAGCCGCTGCTCGCCGAAGAACTCCCCCTCCGGCGAGCGGGCCTCGGTGATCCCGTCGGTGTAGAGCAGCAGCCGGTCGCCGGGCTCCAGGCGGGTCTCGCAGCAGACCGGCTCGTGCCCCTGCAGCCCCAGGGGCCGGGTCGGCGCGCACCGCGGCAGCTGCACCAGCGACGAGCCGCGCAGGATCAGCGGGTCGGGGTGCCCGGCGTTGATCCACCGCAGCCGGCCGGTGTCGATGTCCAGGCGGGCGAGCACCGCGGTGGCGAACTGGCTGCCGGGGAACTGCCCGGCGATCGCGGCGTCGATCTCGGCGGCGATCCCCGGCAGGTCGAGCCCGTTGCGGCGGGCGTGCCGGTAGGCGCTGATCGCCACGCTGGCGAGCACCGCGGCGGGCAGGCCGTGCCCGACCGAGTCGATGACCAGCAGGTCGGCGGTGTCCCCGTTGACGGCGTAGTCGAAGCTGTCACCGCCGACGTCGTAGGCCGGCTCCAGGCCCCCGGTGATGACCACCCGCTCGGTGCCGAACGTCACCGGCGGGAGGAGTTCCCACTGCATCTCCGCCGCCAGGCTCATCGTCCTGCGCCGCCGCAGCCGGGAGAACACGTCGCTGTACTGGTCCTTCGTCACGATCAGCTCGGCGACCAGGCTCACGAAGGCCTTGAGCCGCTCCCCGGACTCCTCGTCCGGGCCCGACGGCAGCGTCAGCTCCGCCACGCCGAGGCGCTCCACCCCGTCGAGCAGCGGCAGCCACATCCGGACGGCCGGTCCGGTGCTGCTGGTGAGCACCTCGACGCGGCGGAACGACCGGCCGGCCATCGTGCCCTCGACCGGCACCTCCGGACGCTCGGGGACCCCGTCGCCGGGCAGCGGCAGCAGGGTGGCCGACTCGTAGTCGGCCAGGTACAGGACGGTCTCGGTCACCCCCAGCGCCCGGGCGTGGGCGGCGACGGTGCTCGCCAGCCTCGACGGCGACATCAGGTGCGCGGCCCGCAGCAGCGAGCTCAGGGGTTCGGTCACCGAGCTCGTCCTGTCCGTCGGCGGGTCGGGTCGCAGGCAGGGTATGCGCTGAGCACGGGCACGGCCGGTCGGGCCCGGGAGGCATCCTCCGGGCCGCGCCGGGGCAGGGACGGGGGACGGCGGCCGACGAGAGGGGACGGGACGTGGCGCAGCGCTTCGAGTACCGGGTGGTCGAGCTCCGCGAGGGGCTCATCGGCGGGAAGATGTCGGGTGACAAGCTGGAGAAGGTGCTCAACCAGCACGCCCGCGAGGGCTGGCAGCTCAAGGCGATCACCTCGGTCGAGGTCAAGGGCCGGATCGGCCCGGGCGGCGTCGAGGGCGTGCTGGTGACGCTGGAGCGCCCGACGACCTGACCCGAGGAGCGCCCGTGCCCGACGCCGACGTGGCCCGCGCCCGGTTGCGCGCGGACTGCAGCCGCTGCGCCGGGCTGTGCTGCGTCGCCCCGGCGTTCGCCGCCTCGGCCGACTTCGCCATCGACAAGCCGGCCGGGCACGCCTGCCCGAACCTGCGGGACGACGACCGCTGCGGCATCCACGCGCAGCTGCGCGAGCGCGGGTTCCCCGGCTGCACGGTCTTCGACTGCTTCGGCGCCGGGCAGCAGACGGTGCAGGTGACCTTCGGCGGTGCCCCGCACTGGCGGGACTCCCCGGAGCAGGCGGCGGCGGTGTTCGCGGCCTTCGGCGTCCAGCGGCTGCTGCACGAGCTGCTCTGGTACCTCACCGAGGCGCTCGCTCTCGACGCCGCCGCGCCGCTGCACCGGGAGCTGGCCGCCGCGCACGAGCGCACCGCCGGCCTCACCGCGGCCGGCCCGGACCAACTCGCGGCCGTCGACGCCGGCGCTCTGCAGGCGGAGGTCGGCGCGCTGCTGCTGTCGGTCAGCGAGCTGGCGCGGGCCGGCGCCCGCAAGCGGCCCTCCACAGGGGCCCGCCGCGAGCCTGCGAGCGGTGGGGGACGGAGGGTCCTCCACCGGCGCAACGCCGACCTCGTCGGGGCCGACCTGCGGCGCGGGGACCTGCGCGGTGTGAGCCTGCGCGGGGCCCTGCTGATCGGGGCGGACCTGCGCGGTGCCGACCTGTACCTGACCGACCTGCTCGGCGCCGACCTGCGTGGTGCGGACGTGCGCGGCGCCGACCTCTCCGGCGCGCTGTTCCTCACCCGGCGTCAGGTGGCCGGCGCCCGCGGCGACGCCGCGACCCGGCTGCCGGCCGGGCTCGAGCACCCGGCGCACTGGGAGGACCCGTGAGCACCGACGCCCTGCGCTGGGTCGAGCGGCACCGCGGCGGGGCGGCGCCGGCCGACGTCCTGGCCCTCGCCGACCGGCTGCCCGGTGTTGCGGTCGAGGAGATGACCGGCCGCTGGCGGGGCGCCGAGCTGCCCACCGGCTCACCGCTCGACGGTCTGCTCCTCGCGCACCGTTGGTGGGGCAAGGAGGTGCGCGACGCCGAGACCGTGCACCCGCTGCTCTTCCCCGACCGGGCGGGCCGGCCACGGCCGATCGATCCCGCGCCCGCGCCGCTGGGACTGCTGCGCCGCGCACCGGGCCTCGCCCGCAGCGCCCCGGCCCGGCTGGCGTTCAGCGCCGTCCGGCCGCTGCTGACCACCCGCCGTCCCACCGCCCGGCTGCGCACGGTGGTGCACCGCGGGGTGCCCACCGCGGCGCTGGTCTACGACCGGCTGCCGGTCGTCGACGTCTTCCGCCGGGTGACCCCGGACCTGCTGCTCGGGCTCATGGACATGCGCGGCCTGTCCGGCCCGTTCGCCTTCCTGCTCGAACGGGCCCGCGAGACCGCCTAGAGGTCGTCCTCCGGGCGGCCGCGCCGGCGGAGGAAGCCGGCGACCGAGCCGACCCGGTCGGTGGCCTGCCGCAGCCCGTGCACCAGCGGCAGCAGGTCGTCGGCGACGGTGCGCAGCGTGTCCGGCACGGTCTCGATGGCCGGGTCGTCGAGCACCCGGCCGACGCGCTCGAGCCCGGGGCGCAGCGCCCGCACCGGCTCCTCGAGCTCCTCGACCAGGCCCTCGAGCCGTTCGGCGGTCCGCTGCGCGGACGCGATGGTCTCGGTCGCCACGCGCGTGGCGGTGATCAGCTCACGGACGGCGGTGTTGAGGTCCGCGATCGTCCGCGGCAGCTGCGCGAGCGCCTCGGTCTGCTTCTGCAGGACGTCGACCAGCTCGGACAGTCCCGGGATGCGGGGGAGGCCCAGGCCGCGGAAGGGGTCCACGTGCCCACCGTCGGGGACCCGGGCCGCCCCCGCAACCGCCGGGGCCCCCCCCGCCCTCCCCCCCGGGGCGCGCGCGGGGGGGCCCGCGCGCCCCGGGGGCCGGGGGCGGGGGGGGGGCCGCGGGGC
>NZ_JBJGZQ010000008.1:0-187538 GCF_054050595.1 Geodermatophilus sp. SYSU D00779 | reverse complement strand
GGGCCCTGGTCCACCCGGGGCTGTAACAGAATTACCCCGGGAGGGGTTGGAGCGGGTGGGGGGGGGGCCCGGGGCCCCCCGGCCCCGGGCGGGCGGCCCCCCCCCGGCCGGACTCATCGCCCGTGGCCGGGGACCGGCGAGCCGGCCTCGGGCAGCGGCGAGCCGACGTCGCGCGTCGTCCGGTCGCCGTCGGAGCCGCGCCGCTCCGTGGCCGGCAGCGGGGTGGTGCCGGTGGCGGTGTCCGGGACGCCGTCGTGGTCGGCGTCCGGTGCTGCCTCGACCACCAGCACGAAGTCCTGGCCGTGCCGGGTGATCCCCTCGACGACGGCCTGCTCGACCGCCTCCGCGGCGACGGTG
Organism: Geodermatophilus sp. SYSU D00779; assembly: GCF_054050595.1. NCBI lineage: Bacteria > Bacillati > Actinomycetota > Actinomycetes > Geodermatophilales > Geodermatophilaceae > Geodermatophilus > Geodermatophilus sp. SYSU D00779. The sequence goes on along the minus strand of NZ_JBJGZQ010000008.1, from coordinate 187,181 downwards.
TGCCGCAGCATCATCGGATCCGAGCGCACGTCCTTGGCCAGCGACACCGCCAGCCCCACCATCACCAGCGCGAAGGGCAGCGCCGCGATGATCGTCAGGTTCTGCAGGCCGGTGAGCGCCTCGTCGCCGCCCACGAGCAGCATGATCGCGGCCACCGCCCCCATGACGACGCCCCAGAAGACGACCGTCGGCCGGCTCGGCTCGATGGTGCCCCGCTCGGACAGCGAGCCCATCACGATCGACGCGGCGTCGGCCCCGGACACGAAGAAGATCGCCACGAGCACCATGACCAGCACGGTCATCACCGTGGCCAGGGGGAACCCGTCCAGGACGCCGAAGAGCTGCCCCTCCGCGGTCGCCTGCCCGCCGATGTCGGCCCCGCCCCGCTGGGCGGCGATGCCGGCCCCGCCGAAGACGGCGAACCAGACCAGGCTGACCACGCTGGGCACCAGCAGCACCCCGGTGACGAACTGGCGGATGGTGCGGCCACGGCTGATCCGCGCGATGAACAGGCCGACGAACGGCGTCCAGGAGATCCACCACGCCCAGTAGAAGACCGTCCAGCCACTGAGCCACGCGGCCATGGCGTCGCCGCCACTGGCCTCGGTCCGGGCGGCCATCTCGCCGAGCTCGGCGAAGTAGTTGCCGATCGTCGTCGGCACCAGGTCGAGGATGAAGACCGTCGGGCCGACGACGAACACGAACACCGCCAGGACCAGCGCGAGCACCATGTTGGTGTTGGCCAGCCACTGGATGCCCTTGGCGATGCCGGAGACCGCCGAGGCGACGAAGGCCGCCGTCAGCACCGCGATGATCCCCACGAGCAGTCCGTTGCCGACGTCCCCGGTCCAGCCGAGGATCTCCGCGCCGCTGCCGATCTGCAGCGCCCCGAGCCCGAGCGAGGCCGCCGACCCGAACAGCGTGGCGAAGATGGCCAGGATGTCGATGACCCTGCCGGCCGGGCCCTCGGTGCGCCGGGCCCCGAAGAGCGGCGCGAAGGCGGCGCTGATCAGCTGACGACGGCCGCGCCGGAAGGTGCCGTAGGCGATCGCCAGGCCGACGACGGCGTAGATGGCCCACGGGTGCAGCGACCAGTGGAACAGCGTGGTGGCCATCGCCGTCTCGACGGCCTCGGGCGACTCGGCCGCGACGGTGCCCGGTGGCGGCGAGACGTAGTGCGCCAGCGGCTCGGCGACGCCGAAGAACATCAGCCCGATGCCCATGCCGGCGCTGAACATCATCGCGATCCAGGAGACGGTCCGGAACTCCGGCGCCTCGTCGTCCCGGCCCAGCGGGATGCGCCCGTACCGGCTCGCCGCCAGCCACAGCACGAAGACGACGAACGCCGACGCGAGCAGCACGAACAGCCAGCCGAGGTTGTGCATCACCCACCCCAGGGCCGAGCCGCTCGCGCTGCCGAGGCCCTCCGGCGTCACGAAGCCCCAGGTCACGAAGCCCAGGGCGACGACGGCGGCGATGCCGAAGACGACCCGGTCGAGCGATCCTCCCCGGTCGGCTGCGAGGGGCGGCGGCGAGGCGACGGCGGGGTGGGGCTCCGCGGCCCCGGACGGTCGGGCGTGTGCAGGTGTGGTGGTCACAGGTGTCCGTGGCGCCGGTCTCGGCGCACCTCCCTCTCTCGTTCGACGACGGGCCGCCGACGGCACCAGGGGCGCCGACGGCAACCCGTCCACGGTAGGGACGTCGTGCGACGGGTGCGGGATCGCCCTGATCCGGGCGGGACCTCTCGGGAGGACGACCGGGTGCTGTGTGCCCGCCCCGGGGGCCGGGCACACACCCGGCAGCGAGGCGTCCGCCCGGCCGGGACGGCGGCGTCGTGACAGGGGGAGGTCCCGACCGTGAGTGAGCCGCGTCCGCCCTGGTCGGCGCGCCGTCGGAGGCTGCTGGTGTGGCTGGCGGTGGGGACGGTCCTCGGGGGCCTGGGTGCCGTCGGTCTGCCGAACGAGTTCGGGGTGACGGCGGGCTTCGTAGCCGCCCTCTGCGCCTTCCTCCTCGTGGTCGCCCTGGTGGTGTTCATCACCGTGCCCGGACCCGACACCCTGGGCACCCTGTTGCGCACGCCACCCCTGGCGGGGGCGGTGCTGGTGGTCGCCGTCCTGCTGGTGATGGCCAACCCGACCGGGTCGTCACTGCGCTGGCTGTGGGTGGTCGCCGCGGTCGCCGCTGCCGGGTGGACGGCGTTCGCCGTGTGGGAGACCCGCCGCTCGGGCGGCTGACCGCGGCGGCAGACTCGGCACCCGTGACCGCCGACCTGCCCACCGCCCTCTACCTGCCCGACGGCGACGGCTTCGTCGCCACCGACCTCACCATCGGGCCGTGGGATCCGGGGCTGCAGCACGCCGGACCGGTCGCGGCCCTGCTGGCCCGCGAGGCCGAGCGGGTCACCGGGATCCCCGACGGGCAGACCGTGCGGCTGGCCTTCGACATCCTCGGGCCGGTGCCGGTGGGCCGGGTGCAGGTCAGCGCCCGGTTGCTGCGGCCGGGACGGCGGATCGAGCTGGTGGAAGCGGTGCTCAGCGCGGGCTCCTCGCCCGCCGACCGCGAGCGGCCGCTGATGAGGCTGACCGCCTGGCGGATGCGCAGCTCCGCGGGCGAGGGGACGCCGCCGGCCGGCGTCCCGCTGCCCGGGCCGGAGGAGAGCCGACCCGAGACGGCGGCCTTCTTCACCACCGACGTCGCCTACCACCGGGCGCTGGAGTGGCGCTTCGTGCACGGCACGTTCAACGCGCCCGGTCCGGCGGCCGCGTGGACCCGGGCGCTGTGCACGCTGGTCGAGGGCGAGCCGATGAGCCCTCTGCAGCACCTGCTGGTGATGACCGACGCGGCCAGCGGCATCTCCGCCGTCCTGGACTGGCAGCGGGCCACGTTCGCCAACGTCGACCTCACCGTCGCCCTGGTGCGCCCGCCGGCCGGGGAGTGGCTGGGCGTCGACGCCACGACCACGATCGGGCCGGCGGGCGCCGGGCAGTGCTTCGCCGACCTCCACGACGCCACCGGCCCGATCGGCCGCTCGGCGCAGGCCCTGTTCGTCGCGCCGCGCTGACCGGTGCTGGCGCTGCCAAGATCCGTTGGGGAGGCTGGAGCGCGATGGCACTGCTCGATCCACTGCTGACCTGGCTCGCCGGGCGTGGGCTGCCCATCGCCCTCATCGTCCTGGGGTCGGTCCTGCTGGCCCGGTTCGTCGCCTGGGTCGGCCAGAAGATCACCGACCGCATCGACGCCCGCGCGACCGGCGGCGACGCCCTGGTGCGCTCCGAGGCCGCCAAGCACCGGCACTCGCTGACCCAGGTGATCACCTGGACGCTGATCGTGCTCGTCTACGCGATCGCCGTCTTCGCCGTCCTGGACCGGGCGGGCATCCCGATCGGCGGGCTGGTGGCGCCGGCGACCGTGCTGGGCGTCGGGCTGGGCTTCGGCGCGCAGCGGGTCGTCGGTGACGTGCTGGCGGGCTTCTTCATCATCACCGAGCGGCAGTACGGCTTCGGCGACGTCGCCTCCATCACGGTGGTCGGGGGCGGGGACCCGGCCGAGGGCACGATCGAGGACGTCACGCTGCGGGTCACCCGGCTGCGCTCCCCCAACGGCGAGGTGATCACCCTGCCCAACGGGCAGATCGTGAAGGTCGTCAACCTCTCCCGCGACTGGGCACGCGCGGTCGTCGACGTGCCGGTCCCGACGACGCTGGACGTCAGCCGGGTCAACGACATCCTCAGGGAGGTCGGCGCGGAGGCCTTCCGCGACCAGCGGCTGCGCCCGCTGCTGCTCGACACGCCCAGCGTGATGGGCGTCGAGACCCTCGACCTCGAGCAGGTCAACGTCCGGATGGTGGCCCGCACGCTGCCCGGCAAGCAGTTCGAGGTCGGCCGCGACCTGCGCGCCCGCGTCGTCCAGGCCTTCCGTCAGGCCGGCCTCAACGTCCCCGCGCCGACGGCGGGCGCGCCGACCGGTGGGCTCTCCCCCTCCTCGGACGGCGCCCGGTGACCACCCCGGAGACCAACGGCCCGGGCGAGCCGACCCGCGAGTTGTCGGTGAGCACCGCGCCGCCGCCCGCGCCGCGCCGCTGGTGGACGGCGGTGCCGCACCACCTCGGCCGTGCGCGCACCTCGACCGTCGTCCTGGCGCTGCTGTTCGTCGGGCTCTACCTCCTCTACCTCTACGTCCGCCCGCCGGACCCGCCCGCCGGGCCGACGTCGGGGTCGACGGTGCAGACGCCGGTGACCTCGGCTCCGGCGACTCCCGGACCCGCGGAGCCGACGCAGACCCCCGGACCCACCGCGACGGTCCCGACGACGACCCCCACCACCGCGGAACCGACGACCGCGCCGTCGCCGACGGAGGGGAGCGGGCCGGCCGGGGAGTCGCCGGGACCGACGCCGACGACGACGGTGCAGCCGACGACTCCGCAGCCCCCGGCCACGGAGGTCCCGGCCACGCCGCCGCGGACGACGGCGGCCTCCCCGACGCCGTGACCGGCGCCACGACCGCACCGGTGTGGGCACCCTGGCCGTGCCGCGCCGGACGCGCACAGGGCAGGATCGGCGTCCCGTGCCTCGTCGTCCGCGAGGCCCCGTGGAGGGAGAACCCGTGGCTGACCGATCCCTGACCCGGCGTGGACGGGCCGCCGTCGCGGCCGTCGCCGGCCTCACCCTCGTCCTCGCCGGCTGCGGGGGCGACCCCGGCGACACCGGCACCGGCGGGAGCACCGGCGCGGGGGGCGCGGCCGGCACCAGCGAGCCGCTGCCGAGCGTCGCAGCCGACGAGTCGCTCGCCGCGCGGGTCCCCCCGGCCGTCGCCGAGGACGGCGTGATCACCGTGGGCAGCGACAGCACGTACGCGCCCAGCGAGTTCCTCGCCGAGGACGGCCAGACGATCATCGGCTTCGACGTCGACCTGTTCGAGCTGGTCGCGCAGAAGCTGGGCCTCGACGCGCAGTTCGAGACGGCGCCGTTCGACTCGATCATCGCCGGCGTGGGCTCGGGCCGGTACGAGGTGGGCGTCTCGTCGTTCACGATCAACCCCGAGCGCCTCCAGCAGGCCACCATGGTCAGCTACTTCAACGCCGGCACCCAGTGGGCCACCCGCGCCGGCAACCCGGACGGCGTGGATCCCGACAACGCCTGCGGGCTGTCCATCGCCGTGCAGCGCGGCACCGTGCAGGTCGACGACATCACCGCGCGGTCCCAGGCGTGCGAGACCGCCGGGCAGGAGCCGATCACGATCGACCAGTACGAGGCGCAGAGCGACGCCACGGCCGCGGTCGTCTCCGGCCGCGACGCCGCCGTCCTGGCCGACTCGCCGGTCATGGCCTACGCCGTCGCGCAGACCAACGGGCAGCTGGAGCTCCTCGGCGACATCTACGACTCGGCGCCCTACGGCTACGTGATCCCGCAGGACCAGGCCGACTTCGCGCAGGCGGTCCGCGACGCCGTGCAGGCGCTGATCGACGACGGCACCTACACCCAGGTCCTCGAGCGGTGGGGCGTGCAGGACGGCGCCATCGACGACCCGACGGTCAACCCCACCGTCGGCTGACCCGGAGGACTCCCCCACCATGGCCGCGGAGGCTCCCGACACGACGGCCCGGCCGGCACCGCACGAGCAGATCCGCGCGGTGCCGGTCCGGCACCCGGGCCGATGGGTCGCCGCCGCCGTCATCGCCGTGCTGGCGGCCATGTTCGTCCACATGCTGGCCACCAACCCGGTGTTCCAGTGGGACTTCATGCTCGACAACATGTTCACGCCCGCGGTGCTCCGCGGGGCGCGGACCACGCTGGTGATGACGGTCGCGGCCATGGTGCTGGGCGTGCTGCTCGGCATCGTCCTCGCGGTGATGCGGCTGTCGCCGAACCCGGTCGTCTCGGGTGCGGCGTGGGCCTACATCTGGTTCTTCCGCGCGATCCCCCGCATCGTGCTGCTGTTCTTCATCGCCAACCTCGGTGCGCTCTACGCCCGCTACGAGTTCGGCTTCCCGTTCGACCGGCAGCTGATGGACCTGTTCGGGTTCCAGGCCGACTGGCGGTTGTTCGGTTTCGACGGCAACGAGATCTTCGTCGGCTTCACCGCCGGCCTGCTGGGTCTGGCGTTGTCCGAGGGCGCGTACATGGCCGAGATCGTGCGGGCCGGCATCCAGTCGGTCGACCCGGGCCAGGCCGAGGCGGCGCACGCGCTCGGCATGAGCCGCGGCCGGACGATGCGCCGGATCGTGCTCCCGCAGGCGATGCGGGTGATCATCCCGCCGACCGGCAACGAGACGATCGCGATGCTCAAGGACACCTCGCTGCTCATCGCGGTACCGGTGACCACCGAGCTGAACTTCCAGCTGCGGGCGATCGGTTCCCGGACCTTCCAGATCATCCCGATGGCCGTCGCCTCGATCCTCTGGTACCTGGCGCTGACCAGCCTGCTCATGATCGGCCAGTACTTCCTGGAGAAGCGGTTCAGCCGCGGCTTCGGCGCCACCGAGACCCGCGCCCAGCGGGCCGCCCGCCGGGCCGCCGACGTCGGGAGCCAGAAGTGACCGGGGACGGGGCCGCGATGGTCCGGGCCGAGGGCGTGCGCAAGTCCTTCGGCCACGTCGAGGTCCTCAAGGGCATCGACCTGGAGGTCGCCCCGGGCGAGGTGGTCTGCGTCATCGGCCCCTCCGGCTCGGGCAAGTCGACCTTCCTGCGCTGCATCAACCACCTGGAGAAGATCGACGCCGGCCGGCTCTGGGTGGACGGGCACCTCGTCGGCTACCGGGAACGGGGCGGCAAGCTGCACGAGCTGCGGGACCGGGAGGTCGCCGCGCAGCGCCGGGACATCGGCATGGTCTTCCAGCGGTTCAACCTCTTCCCGCACATGACCGCCCTGGAGAACGTCGTCGAGGCGCCGATCGGGGTGAAGGGGGTGCGCCGGGAGGAGGCCCGCGCCCGCGGCGTCGAGCTGCTGGAGCGGGTGGGTCTCGGTGAGCGGGTGCACAACTACCCGAACCAGCTCTCCGGCGGCCAGCAGCAGCGGGTGGCGATCGCCCGGGCGCTGGCGATGGAGCCCAAGCTCATGCTCTTCGACGAGCCGACCTCGGCGCTGGACCCGGAGCTGGTCGGCGAGGTCCTCGACGTCATGCGCGGGCTCGCCGAGTCGGGGATGACGATGGTCGTCGTCACCCACGAGATGGGCTTCGCCCGCGAGGTCGGTGACTCCCTCGTCTTCATGGACGACGGCGTCGTGGTCGAGGCCGGCGACCCGCGCCGGGTGCTCACCGACCCCCAGCACCCGCGCACCCAGGCGTTCCTCTCCAAGGTCCTCTAGGACCCGGGGGCGCTACGAGCTCCTGACCACCGCGATGCCGGGGTCCCGGCCGACCGCGGCCAGCGCGGCACCGGCCTCGTCGAGACCGAGCTCGCGGGTGACCAGGGCCTGCGGCCGCAGCCGGCCGGCGGCGATGAGACCGAGCAGCTCGGGATAGGCGTGCGCGGCCATGCCGTGGCTGCCCAGCACCTGCAGCTCGCGGGCCACGACGAGGTCCATGGGCACCGCGGGCCGTCCCTGCGCCGGCGGCAGCAGCCCGACCTGCACGTGCCGCCCCCGCGGCCGCAGCGACCGGACCGAGTTCTCGCAGGTCACCGCCGCTCCGAGGGCGTCGAGGGAGACGTGCGCGCCCCCACCGGTGAGCTCGGCGACGGTGGCCGGGACGTCGCCGCCGCCGTCCACCGTGTGCTCGGCGCCGTTGGCGGCAGCGAGCTGCAGTGCCGCCGGGGAGACGTCGACGGCGACCACCCGGGCGCCCGCTGCGACGGCCCCCTGCACCGCCGAGAGCCCCACCCCGCCGCAGCCGTGCACGACGACCCACTCACCGGGCCGGACCCGCGCGACCTGCGCCACCGCGCGGAAGGCGGTGGCGAACCGGCAGCCCAGGCTCGCGGCCGTGGCGGCGTCCAGCCCCTCGGGCAGCGCGACCAGGTTGACGTCGGCGGCGTCGAGCGCGACGTACTCGGCCATCGAGCCCCAGTGCGTGAACCCGGGCTGGGTCTGCCGGGTGCACACCTGGTGCTCGCCGGCGGCGCACTGCGCGCAGCGGCCGCAGGCGTTCACGAACGGGACGGTGACGCGGTCGCCCACCCGCCAGTGCCGGACGTCCGCCCCGACGGCGGCGACCGTGCCGGCCAGCTCGTGCCCGGGCACGTGCGGCAGGACGACGTCCGGGTCGTGCCCCTGCCAGGCGTGCCAGTCGCTGCGGCAGACCCCGCTGGCGCCCACCCGGACGACGACGCCGCCGGGCGCCGGGTCGGGAGCGGGGACGTCCTGCACGGTCAGCGGGCCGCCGAAGGACTCGAACACGAGTGCACGCACCCGGGCAGCCTCCCCCAGGCCGCTCCGCACGCTCCTGCGGGCCTCTCTCGTGCCGCCCCTAGGCTCAAGGCGTGCCCGCCCTCACCGTCCCCGCCCGGTTCTGCGGCCCGCCCGGCACGGCCGACGGCGGGTGGCTGGCGGGGACGCCGGCCGCGCTGGTCGACGCCCCCGCGGTGAGCGTCCGGCTGCGCCGGCCCGTGCCGCTCGACCGGCTCCTGTCGGTGCGGACCGACGGGGCGGCCGAGCTGCACGACGACGCCGAGCTGCTGGCGGCGGAGGCGCCCGGTCCGCTGCTGCTCGGCACGATCACCGCCCGCCAGGAGCGGCCGGTGCCCGTGGACGCCGGCTGCGTGCTGCTGGCCTGGGTGCTGCAGCGCGACAGCCGGCGGTCGACGACCGCGTCGGCCCTGGTCGGGCCGGACGGTGCGGTGGCCGCCCGCGCGCGAGCCGTCTGGTCCGCGGCCCGCTGAGCGGCCGGACGGGCGACGTGCGCGGCCGCGCGGCGAGTGGCTCCTCGACTCCTCGCGGAACGGGGAGCGACCACCGGGCCAGGTGGACGATGGTCGCCCTCGCGGCGCTGTGCGCCGCGGCCCTGGCCGTCGTGGTCACCGTGGCCGACGACCCCGAGCGCACCGAGCCGCTCGCCTTCGGCGTCACCACGCCGGGGGGCGCGACTGCCGGCGCGGAACTGGACGCGGTCGGGGCCGCTGCCGGGGAGCGCCCGTCGCTGGTCCTCACCTACGCGGACTTCACCACCCCACCGCCGGTCGCCGACCTCGACGCCGTCGCCGCGCGAGGCGCTGTCCCGGTGGTGACCTGGGAGCCCTGGGACTGGGACGCCCCCGACAGCGGGGTGTTCGGCCTGGCCGGCATCGCCGCCGGGGCGCACGACCCCTACCTCGGGCAGTGGGCCGACGCGCTGCGGGCCTGGGGCCGGCCGGTGCAGCTGCGCTTCGCCCACGAGCAGAACGGCGACTGGTACCCGTGGGCCGTCGGCGTGTCGGGCACCACGGCCGCCGACCACGTCGCGGCATTCCGGCACGTCGTGGAGGTGTTCGACGCCCGGGGAGCGGGCAACGTGCAGTTCGTGTGGAACCCGAACGTGCGGTTTCCCGGGTCGTCGCCGATGGCGGACACCTGGCCCGGCAACCGGTACGTGGACCGCGTCGCGCTCGACGGCTACAACTGGGGCACCAGCTCCCCCGGCCACAGCTGGCAGGAGCCCGAGGAGGTCTTCGACGACAGCCTCGAGGAGCTGCGGGAGCTGGCGCCGGGCGTGCCGATCACCATCACCGAGGTCGGCTGCGCGGAGGAGGGCGGGGACAAGGCCGCCTGGGTGACCGACCTGGTCGCCTACCTCGACGAGCAGGCCGACGTCGCGGCGTTCGTTTGGTTCGACCACGCCAAGGAGGCCGACTGGCGGATCGCCAGCAGCCCGGCCAGCGCCGCGGCGATGCGGGCGGCCCTGGCCGGACGCCGACTGGTGGCCCGGTGACCACCACGCCGGTACCGACCGACGCCCGGGTGCCCGCGCCGGCCGATCCGGCCGAGGCCCGGCGCCTGCAGGCGCTGGAGCAGCTGCAGCTGCTGGGCACCGGCCGGGAGGAGCGCTTCGACCGCATCACCCGGCTGGCTCAGCGGGTGTTCGACGTCCCCATCGCGACCATCACGCTGGTCGACGAGGACTCCCTGTGGTTCAAGTCCGCCCAGGGGATGCCGGTCGACCGGGCCGACCGCCAGGCGTCCTTCTGCGACCGGACGATCGCCCTCGGGGCCACGCACCTCGTGCCCGACGCCCTGGCCGATCCCCGTTACGCCACCATCCCGGCGGTGACCGGCCCCCCGCAGGTCCGCTTCTACGCCGGCCAGCCCCTGAGGGGGCCGGGCGGCCTCACCGTCGGCACGCTGTGCCTGTTCGACGTCCGCCCCCGCACGCTCGACGCCGGGGAGGTCGCCCTGCTGCAGGAGCTGGGCGGGTGGACCGAGCAGGAGCTCGCCCACTCCGTCGAGATGGACCGCGCCCGGGAGGTGCAGCAGGCGCTGCTCCCGCACCGACCTCCGGAGCTGCCCGGTTACCACGTCGCCGGGATCTGCGAACCGGCCTTCGCCGTCGGTGGCGACCTGTTCGACCACGACCTCGTGGACGGCGACCTGGTCCTGTCCGTCGCCGACGTGATGGGCAAGGGCGCCGGTGCGGCCATCCTCATGGCGACTGTTCGCGCGGTCCTCCGGACCACCGTGCGCGCGTCCGGGACGTCCCGGGACGGACACCGGCCGGAGGGCGACGTCCTCACCGCCGCGAACCGCACGCTCCTGCCCGACCTCCACCGCACCGGCTCCTTCGTGACCGTCTTCCACGCGCGGCTGCAGGCCGCGACCGGCCGGGTGCGGTACGGGGACGCCGGTCACGGGCTCGCCCTCGTCCGCCGGACCTCAGGGGGCGTCGAGCGGCTCGCCGCCGAGGACCTCCCCCTGGGCATCGACGCCGACCAGAGCTGGACCGAGCACGAGCTGGTGCTCGAGCCCGGGGAGACCCTCTTCGCCTTCAGCGACGGGCTCTTCGACGTGCTCGGGGGCACGCACGAGGCCCTCGGTGAGATCGCCCGGCTGCTCGAGGACCACCCGGAGCCCGACGACCTGCTCCGCGCCGTCCACGCGCTGGCGTCGGCGGCCGCTCCCCTGGACGACGTCACGGCGGTCGCCGTCCGACGGCTGCCACGGCCGTGAGCCGCCACCGGCGCACGGCCTGGACCGGGTCGGGTGCCTCCTCGGCCCGTGAGCTGCCCGACCGCGAGACCGCGGCGGCGCTCTCCCCGCGGGTGCCGCTGACCCCCGGCCTGGTGGCCCTGCGGGTGCTCATCCTGCTCACCGCGGTGCTCGGGCTGAACTACGTGGTCTGGCGGTGGCTCGAGTCGATCAACTGGTCGGCCTGGTGGATCGCCGTCCCGCTCGTCCTCGCCGAGACGTACAGCCTCGTCGACTCGCTGCTGTTCGGCCTGACGATGTGGCGGCTGCGCCGGCGCCGGCGGCCCCCGCCACCGCCGGAGGGCGCGACGGTCGACGTCTTCATCACCACCTACAACGAGCCCGTCGACCTGGTCATGGCCACGGCGGAGGCGGCGCAGCGGATCGGGTACCCGCACCGGACCTGGATCCTCGACGACGGGGCACGCCCCGAGCTCCGGGAGCGCGCCGAGGCCGCCGGCATCGGGGTGATCACCCGGTCCGGGGAGTGGGCGGGGCGGCAGCGGCACGCCAAGGCCGGGAACCTCAACAACGCCCTGATGACCACCGACGGCGAGTTCATCCTCATCCTGGACGCCGACCAGGTCCCCGACCCGGCGATCCTCGACCGCACCCTGGGATACTTCCGGGACCCGCAGATGGCCCTGGTGCAGACGCCGCAGGTCTTCGTCAACGTGCCCGAAGACGACCCGCTCGGCAGCCAGGCGCCGCTGTTCTACGGACCGATCCAGCAGGGCAAGGACGGCTGGAACGCCGCCTTCTTCTGCGGGTCGAACGCGGTGCTGCGCCGCGAGGCCCTCATGCAGCTGGGCGTCTCCCGGTACGTCACCGAGGTGGAGCTGGCGGTGACCCGGACGCTCAGGACCGCCGACCGGGTGCTCGCCCGGGCCCGCAGGGGCCTCGACCCGGTCCAGACCGAGGCCCGGGCCGCCCTCGACGCGGTCGCCGAGGCGGTGGCCGTGAGCCGGGCGGACCTGCGGGCCGGGGCCGCACTGGCCGACGTGACCTACCGCTTCCAGCAGCAGGTCGACGCGGCGGCCCGGCGGCTGGTCGACGCCGACGTCACCGCGCTGGAGAGCGACCTCGCCGAGATCGCCGCCCTGTCCGCGGAGCTGGACGGCGAGGAGGCCGGTCCGGCCGAGCTCGACCGTGCGGCGCTCGCCCGGCTGGCACACCGCGACTGGTCGCCGCTCGGGGCCGTCGAGACCGTGCGGGCCCTGGTCCGGACGATCGACGTGGACCGGGACGACGAGGCGCAGCCGCTCATGCCGATGGCCACCATCTCGGTGACCGAGGACATGGCGACCTGCATGCGGCTGCACGCGCTGGGCTGGCGGACCGCGTACCACCACGAGACCCTCGCGCTGGGCCTGGCACCGGAGGACCTCGGCACCATGCTCACCCAGCGGCTGCGCTGGGCCCAGGGCACGGTCCAGGTGATGCTGCGGGAGAACCCCCTTGGTCAGCGCGGGCTGACCCTGGCGCAGCGGCTCATGTACTGGGCCACCATGTGGAGCTACCTGTCCGGCTTCGCGGCGGTCGTGTACTTCGCCGCGCCCGTCGTCTTCCTCGTGAGCGGCATCCTGCCGGTGCAGTCGCTGTCGGCGGACTTCTTCCTCCGGTTGGTGCCGTTCCTCGCGGTCAACCAGCTGCTCTTCTACCTCATCGGCCGCGGCCGGGGGAGCTGGCGCGGGCAGCAGTACTCGCTCGCGCTGTTCCCCGTGTGGATCCGCTCGGTGACCTCCGCGGTCGCCAACGTCGTCTTCGGCCGCAGCCTCGCCTTCGCCGTCACGCCCAAGGAGCGGCAGGCGGTGGCGCGGCGCCCGTGGCACCTCGTGCGCGTCCAGCTGGTGGTCATGGCCGCGCTCGTCGTCGCCGCGGTGGTCGGCACCGTCCGGATGGCGACCGGGGAGGCGTCGGTCCTGGGCACGGCCGTGAACCTGGTGTGGGTCGCCTTCGACCTCGCCGTCCTCAGTGTGATCATCAAGGCCGTCCGTTACCGCGGACCCGACACGGAGCCGGCGGAGGTCCCCGCATGACCCAGTTCCACACCGAGACGACCGACACCGGCATCGGCGTGGTGCGGCCGGCGGGCCGGTTGAACATGGTGGCCGCGCCGCGGCTGCGGTCGCTGGTCGCCGAGCTGGTGGCCCGGGGGACGACGCGGATCGTCGTCGACCTGTCGGAGACCGAGTCGATGGACTCCTCGGGGCTGGGAGCCCTCGTCGCGGGGCTGAAGACCGCTCGCCAGGCGGGCGGCGACCTGCGCATCGCCGGGGCGGGGCCGCAGGTGCAGGCCGTGCTGGACCTGACCAACCTCCGGCGGGTGCTGCGGCCCCGCCCGGACGTCGGCAGCGCCTTCGCCGGCGACTGACGTGCGCGGCGGCGCGAGTCACCTGCTCCAGGCCACGGCCGGCCCCGAGCTGCTGGGCCCGGTCCACGACCTCCTGGGCCGCCTGTGGGCCGACGAACCGGGCGTGGACGAGCCGGACCGGGTGCGCTTCGAGACCGCGGTGGCCGAGGTGGCGGCCAACATCGCCGAGCACGGCGCCGCCTCCGGCGCCGCGCGCGTGACCCTGCGGCTGTCCAGCAGCCGCGACCGGCTCCAGGCGGTGTTCGAGGACGACGGTGCGCCGGTCACGTCGGGGGCCGAGCAGCCGCCCGCCGTCGACGCCGAACGCGGCCGGGGCCTCCTGCTCGCCCGCGCCGCAGTGGACCGGTTCAGCTACGAGCGGGACGGGACCACCAACCGCTGGGTCCTCGTCCTCGGCGCCCCCTGACGGTGGGGAGGACCCCCTCCTCCCCACCGTGGGAGGACCCCGCCCTCCTCACCCCCTCGCAGGCTCGCGGTGAGCCTCGGGACGGGGCCGCCGCGGGCCCCTGGAGGTGGCAGGGGGCAGGGGTCCTCAGTCCATCGCGTCGCCGGGCGTCTGCCCGGCCGGCGGGAGCGGGGTGCGGACGACCGGGCGCACCTTGCGGGCGCCGTCCAGCCGCTCGGTGTAGCTCGCGGCGTTGCCGCGGATGTGCAGCAGGTCGTCGTCCGTGGACTGCCGGATGACCTTGGCGGGGACGCCGGCGACGAGCGAGCCCGGCGGCACCTGCGTGCCCTGGGTGACGACGGCGCCGGCGGCGACGATCGAGCCCGAGCCGATGTGCGCGCCGTTCATGACGACGCTGCCCATGCCCACCAGGACGTCGTCGTCGATGCGGGCGCCGTGCAGGACCACGCGGTGCCCGACGGTCACCCCGCGGCCCACGACGAGGGGGAAGCCGGGGTCGGAGTGCAGGGTGCAGCCGTCCTGGATGTTGGAGCCCTCGCCGATCTCGATCACCTCGGCGTCGGCGCGCGCGACCGCGCCGTACCAGATGCTGGACCGCGGGCCCATCGTCACGGCACCGACCACCACGGCCGTCGGCGCGACGAAGGCCTCGTCGTCGATGTGCGGGGACCCGAACGGCAACTCGGCGATGTAGTTCTCGGCCACGGGCGACAGCACAGCACAGGCGCGTCGCGGCTGCACCCGTCGGATGCACCACCCGGGCGTCGGCGACCGTGGACCGCGACGCCGGCCACCGCCAGGATGGCCGCCGTGACGCTGCCGACCGACCTGCCGGTGCTGGCCTTCCCCGACCAGGCCGCGCTGGAGGAGTGGCTGGACGCCGAGCACGCGACGGCGCCCGGGCTGTACGTGCGGCTGGCCAAGAAGGGCTCCGGCGTCCCCTCGGTGACCTACACCGAGCTGGTCGAGTCGGTGCTCTGCTTCGGCTGGATCGACGGGAGGTCGCAGCGCCTCGACGAGGTCTCCTACCTGCAGCGGATCACCCCGCGCCGGCCCCGCAGCGTCTGGTCGCGGAAGAACGTGGCCACGGTCGAGGCGCTCACCGCCGCCGGCCGGATGCGCCCGGCCGGCCTGGCGCAGGTGGAGGCGGCGCGGGTCGACGGCCGGTGGGAGCGCGCCTACGCCGGCCCGGCCACGATCACCGTCCCCGACGACCTCGCCGCCGCGCTGGCCGCCGAGCCCGCCGCCCAGCGGGCCTTCGGCGCCCTCGACGGCCGCAACCGCTACGCCGTCCTGCACCGGGTGGCCACGGCCGCCACCCCGCAGACCCGTGCCCGCCGGATCGCCGCCCTCGTCACGATGCTCGCCGAGGGACGGCGTCCCCACTGACCTGCGGTCGCTCGGCCCAGAACCGCGCGTCGCGCCGTCGCCACAGCAGCATGAGGACGACGCCCGCGGCCATGATCGCCACGCCGATGACCAGCGGCGGCCCGAGCCCCAGCCAGGCCTCGCCGGCGTAGCTGTTCGCCGGGTCGGCGAGGTCGCGCACCGAGAGCACGAGCAGCCACACCAGCATCCCCGCACCCGCCAGCGGCCCGACGCCGAGCAGCAGCAGGTCGCGCAGGCTGCGGGTCAGGCGCCGGCGGAAGTACACGGCGCAGGCGATGCCGGTCATCGCGTAGTACAGCGCGATGAGCAGCGAGAGCGCGGTGATCGAGTCGAACAGCGCGTTCTCCGACAGCGCGCTGACGCCGAGGTACCAGACCACCGCGATGCCGGCGACCCACCAGGTGGAGACGTCCGGCGTCCGGTGGCGCGGCGAGATCGACCCGAACCGGGCCGGCAGCGCGGCGCGCCGGGCCATCGACAGCCCGGTGCGGGACGCCGGGATGATCGTCGTCTGCGTGGAGGCGATCGCCGAGGTGGCGACGGCGAGCAGCACCACCCAGTCCCAGCCGCCGAGCACCCGCTCGGAGAGCAGGGCGAAGACCGCCTCCTCCTCGTCGGCGTTCTCCGCCAGCCAGCTCGTCCCGGCGAAGCAGACGACGGCGACCGCGACGCCGAGGTAGGTCAGCAGCAGGACGACGGTCGAGAGCACCCCGGCGCGGCCGGCGGCGCCCCCGCGCGTCTCCTCGGTCAGGTTGACCGCCGACTCCCAGCCCCAGTACGCGAAGACGCCGAGCAGCAGCCCGCCGGTGAGCGCCGCGCCGCCCGCCCCGACCGGGTCCAGCCAGGACCACTCCGGCGTCAGCGCGCCGAACGGGCTGTCCCCGCGCAGCCCGCGCACCAGCGCCACGACGGCGAACACCGCCAGCGCTGCGGTCTGCGCGACGATCAGCCCGTCCTGCACCCGCGCGGACAGCTCCGTGCCCAGCACGCACAGCGCCGCCATGACGAGGACGAGCAGCACGGTCAGCCCGAGGACGACCGGCGTCGAGGGCTCCCAGCCGTCCGGTCCGACCGCGAGCAGGGTGAACCGGACGCCGACCTCCGCCAGTGACCCCACGACCAGGACACCGGTCATCGTGATCGCCCAGCCGCCGATCCAGCCGGCCCACGGGCCCATCGCCCGGGTGACCCAGGAGAACGTCGTCCCGCAGTCGGGGTCGGCCCGGTCCAGCGCGGCGAACGCGGCCGCGATGAGCAGCATCGGCACGAACGAGGCGAGCAGGACCCCGGGGGCGTGTACGCCGACCAGGGCCACGATCGGCCCGATCACCGCGGCGAGCGAGTAGGCGGGGGAGGTCGCGGCCAGGCCGACGACGAGGGCGTCGCCGAACCCGATCGCATCGGGGCGCAGGGTGGGCGGGGACTCCGCGGGCGCGGTCACGGCGCGCGACGCTACGGCCCCCGCCCGAGCCGGGCGCCGGCCCCCTGCAGGAGGAGGACCCCGTCCGCCGCACCCCTCGCACGCTCGGGGCGAGCCGTCCTCAGAGGATGCGGCGCGCCCCGACGTAGTCGCCGATGTCCACGCTGGTCACGGCCACCGGCTGGTTGAAGGTGCGGGCGTGGACCATCTTCCCGTTCCCGACGTAGATGCCGACGTGGTAGACGGGCGAGCCGAAGAACACCAGGTCACCGGGCTGCAGCTCACCGCGGGAGACCGCCGTGCCCATCCGCGACTGGGCGCGGCTGGAGTGCGGCAGGGAGACACCGGCGGCGGCGTAGGCGTAGCTGGTCAGACCCGAGCAGTCGAAGCCGTCGGGGCCGGTGCCGCCCCAGACGTAGGGGTCTCCGACCTGCGCGAGCGCGGCCTCGAGGACGGTGCCGACGTCCCCGCTGGGCGCGGCGGCCACGACCGCGCCGACGTCGGCGGTCAGCGCCGGGCCGGCGATCGCGGTGCGGACGGCGGCCTGCGCGGCGGCCGAGAGGCTCGCGTAGTCGCTCTCGTACTGCCGCTGACGCGCCTGCACCTCGGCCCGCTGGCGCTGGAGCTCGTCGAGCGACGCGGTGGCCTGTGCGGTGGCGGCGTCGGCATCGGCCCGGGCCTGCTCGGCGGTGCGCTGCGCGATCGACACCTCGGCCAGCAGGCCCTCGGTGTGCGCAGCGATGAGGTCCAGCGTCGTCATCTGCTGGACGACGTCCGCTGCGGAGTCCGACGTCAGGAACGCGGCCATCCGGGACTGCGTCGTGCCGGCGCTCTGCGCGATGGCCGCCAGCTGCGGGCCGTAGCCGGCGAGCACGGCCTCGGCCTGGGACGCCCGCGCGGCGGCGTCGGCCGCGGCCTGCTGCTGCGCGGCCACCGTCAGCTCGGCCTCGTGGACCTGCTCGTCGAGGGTGGCCAGCTGCTTGCTGGTCTCGGCGACCAGCCGCTGCGCCTCCTCCGCGGACGCCGGGGCGGCGCTCGCGGTCGCCGGGGTCAGCAGCACGGCGACGGTGGCGGTGGCGGCCAGGGCGGCGCGCGACCAGCGCCGGCTCGTCGTCCGGGTGCGGCCCATGTCCGGCCTCCTCTCGCCGCGCCCCGCCCGGGGGAGTGAGCGGTGTTCCATGCGCGTGAGCACGCACGGTAAGGACACGACGCCGATGAGTAGGGGGCGGCGCGCGGGCTGCCGAGGGGGTACGCACCTCAGTCGTCACAGCGGTACCGGGGGTCCCGTGCGACGCGGGGCGGCTACCGGCGACGGGGCGGAGCGGAGCCCGACGGGGTGCGGTCGGGCGCGAGGGGGACCAGCCGGTCGGCCACCGCGCCGGTCACGAAGGAGTAGACGGCCTTGCCGCCGATGTCGACGACCTGGTCGCGGCGCGACCACGTCCACGGCGGTGCGCCGACGCCGGTGGCGTTCTCCAGGGTCTGGTCGGTGGCCAGCCGGACCGAGGTGTGCCAGGCCGAGGCGCGCCAGCCGCGCAGCCCGCTGGCCGACCACACGCCGCGCAGGGCGCCGACGAGCGCGCCGGTGCCCCAGTGCATGAGGTGGTTGCGCACGAGCGGGCGCGCGGACCCCGGCAGGCGGCGGCGGGTGGTCAGCGCGGTCAGGGTGCGCCCGGGCACGTAGGAGTCCGGGCGGTGGGTCACCGACTGCTCGACCTGCTCGGCCAGCGTCATGGCCGCGGTGCCGGCCAGGCCGGCGAGGGCACCTCGGAGGGCAGCGCGTCCCAGCATGGGACGGCCCTACCCGGGGAGGCGTGCGGAGGAACCGCGACCCGGCCCCGCAGGTGCGGAGCCGGGTCGGGTGACGTGCTGGAACGGCCACCTCTCAGGGTCCCGCCGACCCGTCCAGCGGCTCAGGGCGACCCCCGTCCAGCGGGCCGCCCTGAGCCCGCGGAGGGTAGGGAGGACGGGGTCCTCCCACGGTGAGGAGGACGGGGTCCTCCACCGGGGCGTGGGGGGAGAGGTGGTCCTCCCTCAGCCGGCGAGCGGCTCGGGGGCGTCCAGGTCGGCGACCATCTCCAGGTCGCGGACGATCGCGGTGAGCTCGACGGCGGTCCACGGCTCGCAGCAGTCGCAGCCGCCCTCGCGGTAGCTCACCAGGCCGAGCAGGCCCCGGATCTGGTCCTCGGCGATCGCCAGGCCGCCGGCGGAGGGGTGGCGGTGGCAGGCGCAGGCCGTGGCACACAGGCCCAGGCCCCAGCCGGAGACCACGACGGCGTGCCCGTCGTCCCACACCCTGCCGACCTGGAAGACCGACGGCTTCTGAGTCCTGGTCACGGGACCCTCCCCTCACCGGTCCGGCTGTGCCGGAGCCCGTCCGTTGGCGAGCGGAGAGCCTCGTTCCGCTCGGTGCACGTTTCGGCGTGCGCGCGGGGGTGGTGAAGTCGAGCGTTCCCCGACCCCGCGAGACAGACGGTAGGCGGTCGAACGCAGAACGTCACGGAGCCATGCGCGAGGGGTGTGACGGACCGGTCGCCCCGCCCCCCGCGTCCCACGAGCACCACCCGTACGGGCGGCCGGGGTCCGCTCTCAGCTGGCGGGCGACACCGAGCTCATGTTGAAGTCCGGCACCCGCACGGCGGGCATCGCGGCGCGGGTGAACCAGTCGTTCCACTCGCGGGGCAGGGTCCGTTCGGTGCGCCCGGCCTGGGTGATCCGGCCGAGCAGGTCGACGGGCGACTCGTTGAACCGGAAGTTGTTCACCGCGCCGGTCACCTCCCCGCCCTCGACCAGGAACACGCCGTCGCGGGTGAGCCCGGTGAGCAGCAGCGTCTGCGGGTCGACTTCGCGGATGTACCAGAGCGTGGACAGCAGCAGCCCGCGCTCGGTGCCGGCGACCATCTCGTCGAGGGACGCCGTGGCACCCGGCTGCTCGAGGACCAGGTTGTCGACGGCGGCCGTGGCCGGCGCGGTGGTCTTCAGCGCCCAGGCCCGCGGCCGGATCAGGTTGGCCAGCACGCCGCCGGAGATCCACTCGACCGCCGGCGTCGCCATGCCGTTGTCGAACACCGATGCCATGCCCGACGAGCCGCTGACCACCTGGAACGGGCAGGCCTCCAGGCCGGGCTCGAACGGGTCGCTGCGCAGCGTCAGCGGCAGGGCGGCCAGCCGCTCGCCGACGCGGTTGCCGCCGCCGGGCCTGGCGTAGACGTTGCGGCCCTCGTCGGCGTCGCGGGCCTCCATCGTCCAGTAGGCGTAGATCATCAGGTCGCTGACCGCCGAGGGCGGCAGCAGCGTCTCGTAGCGCCCTGCGGGCAGCTCGACCCGCCGCTGCGACCAGCCGAGCTTGCGCTGCACGTCGGCGACCAGGTCGGCCACCGAGACGTCGGTGAAGTCCCGGGTGCCGACGCCGGCCCACACCGAGCGGCTCATGTCGCCGCTCTTGCCGTTGAGCTCCACCCGGCCGCTGGGCTGGTCGTGCCGCAGCCGCAGCCCGGTCGACGTCCCCAGGTAGGTGGTGGCCATGGCGTGCTCGGCGTAGCCGAAGAGCAGCTCGTCGCGGTCGCGGGCGCCGCCGAAGGCCTCCCCCAGCGCGGGCGCGAAGTCGCGGAAGACGCCGATCGAGGTCTCCGCGGGGTCGGCGTCCCAGTCGCCGGCGCCGGGCGGCGCCTCGCTGACCAGCGGAACGGCGTCCTCGGCCGGGCCGGCGTCGCGGGCGGCCTGCTCGCTCGCGGCCACCAGCTCCTCGACGTCCGGGCTGCCGGTGCGCGCCACCGTGCCGGCCGCCATCCCGGCCCCGCCGTCGACGAACGAGACGACGACGACCTGCCGGGAGCGCATCGAGCCGTTCGTGGTGAGGCTGTTCTTGGCCCAGCGCAGGTTCGCCTCGGAGCTCTCCACGACGAAGGCGACCTGCCCGTCGGCGGTGGAGGCGGCCAGCGCCTTCTCGACGACGTCCTGCGGACGCGACCACGAACTCATCGTCCCGCTCCTCGCTCGCTGGCGCTCGCACCGCTCATCGCCCGGCCTCCTGCACGGTGTTCAGGACGTTCACGTTCTCGAACAGCGCCACGGGGCAGCCGTGGCTGACCGGGGCGACCTGCCCGGGCTGGGCCTTGCCGCAGTTGAAGGCGCCGCCGAGCAGGTACGTCTCCGGGCCGCCGACGACGCGCATCGAGCCCCAGAAGTCCGTCGTCGTCGCCTGGTAGGCCACGTCGCGCAGCTGCCCGGCGAGCTGCCCGCCCTCGATCCGGTAGAAGCGCTGGCCGGTGAACTGGAAGTTGTAGCGCTGCATGTCGATCGACCAGCTCTTGTCGCCGACGACGTAGATGCCTCGCTCGACGCCGGCGATGACGTCGGCGGTCGAGGGGCCGTCGGGGGCCGGCTGCAGCGAGACGTTGGCCATGCGCTGCACCGGCGTGTGCTGCGGCGAGTCGGCGAAGGCGCAGCCGTTGGAGCGCGTCATGCCGCCCATCCGCGCGGTGTTCCGGTCGACCTGGTAGCCGACCAGCACGCCGTCCCTGATGATGTCCCACCGCTGTCCGGCGACGCCCTCGTCGTCCCAGCCGATCGTGGCGAGCCCGTGCGGGGCCGTGCGGTCGCCGGAGACGTTCATGATCTCGGAGCCGTAGCGGAGCGTGCCCAGCTGGTCGACGGTGGCGAACGAGGTGCCGGCGTAGGCGGCCTCGTAGCCCAGCGCCCGGTCCAGCTCGGTGGCGTGGCCGATGGACTCGTGGATGGTCAGCCACAGGTTCGACGGGTCCACGACGAGGTCGTAGCGCCCCGCCTGCACCGACGGCGCCTTGGTCTTCTCGCGCAGCAGCTCGGGGATCTCGGCGATCTCGCCGCGCCAGTCCCAGCCGGTGCCGGTCAGGTACTCCCAGCCGCGGCCGGCCGGCGGCGCGACGGTGCGCATGCTCTCGAACGCGCCGGTGGAGCGGTCGACGGTGAGCGCGGTGAGGTCGGGGTGGATGCGCACCCGCTGCTGGCGCGTGCGCGTGCCGGCGGTGTCGGCGTAGTACTTCTGCTCCTTCACCGCCTGGCAGACCGCCTGCACGTGCTCGACGCCGTCGGCGGCCAGCAGCTGCTCGGACAGCTCGGTGAGCAGCCCGGTCTTCTCCGCGTCGGGCACCTCGAAGGGGTCGACGTCGTAGTCGGACACCCAGACCGCGTCGGGGTACGCCGGCTCGGGAGCGAGCTCGACGCGGTCGCTGTTGACCGCCGCCGACACCTGCGCGACGGCGACCGCCTCCTCGGCGAGCCGCACGGCCTCCGCCGCGGTGAGGACGACGCCCGCGGCGAACCCCCAGGTGCCCTCGTACACGACGCGCACGGCCAGGCCGAGGTCCTCGCCGTCGGCCAGCGACTCCAGCCGGGCGTCGCGCAGGCTGATCGACTGGGTGCGGATCCGCTCCACCCGCAGGTCGGCGTGCTCGCAGCCGAGGTCGAGGGCCCGGGTGAGCGCGGCGTCGGTCAGCGCGGAGAGCGGGAGGGCGAGGAAGGACGCGTCCACGTCGCGGGAGGCAGCCACCGCCCCTGTCTACCAGCGCGGGCGGCACGGCCCACGCCGGGCCCGAGGGGTCCCCCGCCCGGCCGGGCACCGGCGCCACTAGCCTCGCCGGGTGCCCCGACGCCGGATCTGGGCCGTCCCGGCGGCGGCCCTCGCCCTCTCCGCCTGCACGGGCGGCGGGCTGGACCGGCCGTCCACCGAGGCGTGCGACGCCGTGGCCGCCTGGATCGACGCGGGCAGCCCGGCCGACCGGCGGGCCGAGGTCACCGAGCGGGTCGGCGACCTGCTCGGGCAGTCGGGCTCGACACCGCTGACCGACCCCTACGAGCGGTTCCGGGACACCCGGGAGGAGGACCTCGACTACGCCGCGGTCGTCGAGGCGGGCGCCAACTTCCTGCGGGCCTGCGGAGACCACGGCTGGGAGCGCCCCGAGGGCTGACCCCGGTCACCGATCCCGGACGGCGTGGCCGCGAGGCGACCGGGGTAGACGCCAGCACATGGCCGCGCCCTCCCCGCCGTCCCCTGCCGACGACGTCACGCTCACCTTCGGCGGGAACGCCACCACGCTGCTGCGGCTCGGGCCCTTCACGCTGCTGACCGACCCGAACTTCCTGCACCGCGGGCAGCGCGCCTACCTCGGCAAGGGGCTGTGGACCAAGCGGCTCACCGAGCCCGCGCTGCAGCCCACCCAGCTGCCGACGCTGGACTCGATCCTGCTGTCGCACCTGCACGCCGACCACTGGGACCGCATCGCCACCCGCACCCTCGACCGCGGCACCCCGGTGGTCACGACCCACGCCGCCGCCCGCGCGCTGGGCCGGCGCGGTTTCCGGGAGACCGTCGACCTCAGCCCCTGGCAGCGGCACGAGCTGAGCCGCGACGGCGCCACGCTGCGGATCACCTCGGTCCCCGGCGTCCACGGCCCCCAGCCCGTCGCCAGGCTGCTGCCGCCGGTGATGGGCAGCGTGCTGGAGCTGGTGCGCGACGGCGAGGTGTCCTGGCGGGGCTACATCAGCGGCGACACCGTCTTCCGTCCCGAGCTCGGCGAGGTGCTCGAACGCTGCGGGCCGCTGGACGTCGTCATCCCGCACCTGGGCGGCACCAAGGCGCTCGGCTTCACCGTGACCATGGACGGCCGGCAGGGCGCCGACCTGGTCGAGCTGCTCAAGCCGCCGGTCACCGTGCCGGTGCACTACGACGACTACGACCGGTTCGCCTCGCCGCTGGGCGACTTCGTCCGCGAGGTGGCCGCCCGGCGCGCACCCGGCGAGATCCGCGCGGTGACCCGCGGCGAGACGATCAGCTTGCGCGCCTAGCCAGCCGTACAGCCCGCTCGGCGACGTCGGCGCGCAGCGCCTCGCCGTCCACCGTCGTGCAGACGCCGTCGCGCACGACCTGCCGCCCGCCGACCCAGGTGTCGCGCACCAGCCCCGAGGTGCCCGACCAGACCAGGTGGGTGAGCAGGTCCACCGGGTCGAGCACCGGCTCGAAGGCCAGGTCGCGGGTGTCGACGTGCACCAGGTCCGCCCAGCGGCCGACGGCGACCTGGCCGAGGTCCGGGCGGCCGATCGCGTCGGCGGCCCCGCCGGTGGCCAGCCAGAACGCCTCGGCGGCGGTCAGCGCGGTGGCCGAGCCCTCACGGAGCCGGGCCAGGCCCGCGGCCAGCCGGACGTCGGCCAGCAGGTCCAGCCCGTCGTTGGACGCCGGCCCGTCGGTGCCCAGCCCCACCCGGACGCCGCGGTCCAGCATCGCCCGCACCGGCGCGATCCCGCTGGCCAGCTTGGCGTTGCTCGCGGGGCAGTGCGCCACCGCCACGTCGTACTCCCGCCACAGCTCGAGGTCGCCGTCGTCGACGTGCACGCTGTGCGCGGCCAGCACCCGGCCGCCCAGGACGTCGTGCGCGGCCAGCAGGGCGGGCACCGACAGCCCGTGGGTGGCCAGCAGGTCCGCGCCCTCGCCGGCGGTCTCGGCGACGTGCAGGTGCAGCAGCAGGCCGTGCTGCCGGGCGGCGGCCGCGGCGTCGCGCAGCACCGGCAGCGGCAGCGTGTAGGCCGCGTGCGGGCCGATGCCGTACTCGACGGCGCCGTCGCCGGGCAGGGAGGTCGCCAGCGTCACCGCGTCGGCCAGCTGCTGGGCCAGCGGCGGCATCCCGGGCAGCGGCAGCAGCGGGGTGGCGACCACCGCGCGGGCGCCGGTGCGGCCGACGGCGGCGGCGATCCGCTCGGGCGAGAAGTACATCTCGACGCTGGTGGTGACCCCGCCGCGCAGCATCTCCGCCGATGCCGCGGTCATCGCCACCTCGACGTCCTCGGGGGTCAGCCGCGCCTCCCGCGGCCAGATCACCTCGCGCAGCCAGCGCGCCAGCGGCAGCCCCTCGGCCTGCCCGCGGAACAGCACCATCGGCGCGTGCGAGTGGGCGTTCACCAGCCCCGGCAGCAGCACCCCGGGGAGGGCGACGACCTCGGCGTCCCCGGCGTCCGGCGCGTCGACAGCCGGGCCGACCCAGGTGAGCGTGCCGTCCTCGACGTCGACCGCGGCGTCGGGCACGACGGTGCCGGCGCGGTCCCCGACGACGACGGCCCGGGCGGTGAAGCGCTGCCGCATGGGTGGCGAACCTACCCCCGCGGCTGCCGGGTGCCGCCCGGAGCGCGCCGTTACCGTGGGGCGCATGTCCTTCCTCGCCGCCGCGGCCTCCTCCGACCAGGGCGGCATCACCGGCTTCCTGCTCGACATGGTGGAGCGGCTGGGCGCGGTGGGCGTCGGCTTCGCCATCCTGCTGGAGACGGTCGTCCCGCCCATCCCCAGCGAGGCGGTGCTGGGCCTGGCCGGGGTGCTCATCAACGACGGCCGGCTGGACATCGTCCCGGTGGTCCTGTGCGCGACCCTCGGGTCGATCCTGGGCGCGGTCTTCTTCTACTACGTCGGCCGGGCGCTGGGCCCCCGCCGCTCGCACGCCTTCCTCGACCGGCTGCCGCTGGTGGAGACCGAGGACGTCGACAAGACCTTCGCCTGGTTCGAGCGGCACGGGCGCTCGGCGGTGTTCTTCGGCCGGATGGTGCCGATCGTGCGCAGCTTCATCTCCGTGCCCGCGGGGGTCGTGCGCATGCCCCTCGCCCAGTTCGTCCTGTACTCCGCCGCGGGCAGCCTGATCTGGAACAGCGTGCTCATCGGCCTGGGCGTCGCGGCCGGCGACTTCGTGCAGCAGAACCTGCAGTACCTCGACTACGCCGTCGTGGCCGCGTTCGCGCTGGGCATCGGCTACCTGGTCCACAAGCGCTGGCGGGACGTGCGCCGGCACCGGCAGGCCCGTCGCGCCGGCACCGACGAGAGCCGGCCGGCGTGAGCGCGCTGCGCCCCGGCTCCGTGCCCCCCACCCGCCCCGCCGTCGTCGCCTTCGACGTCAACGAGACGCTGCTCGACCTCGGCCCGGTGCGCGCCGCACTGGTCGAGCTCGGGCAGCCGGCCGACCTGCTCCCCGCGGTCTTCTCCCGCACCCTGCTCACCGGCTTCGCCGCCGCCACGGCCGGCACCTGGTGCCGGTTCCGCGAGGCGTTCGACGCGGCCCTCGCCCAGGCCACCGACCTGGGGGACGCCGACCGGTCCCGGGTGGCCGACGCCTTCCTCGAGCTGGCCCCGCACCCCGACGTCGAGCCCGCGCTGCGCCGGCTGGTCGAGGCCGGCGTCCGGGTGGTGACGCTGACCCACGGCTCCCCCGGCGTCGCCGAGGCGGGGCTGGAGCGCGGCGGCGTGAGCCCGCTGGTGGAGCGCTCGCTGTCCAGCGAGGTGATCCGGGTGTGGAAGCCGGCCCGCGAGGTCTACCTCTGGGCGGCCGGGGTCTGCGACGTCGAGCCGGCGCGGCTGGCGCTGGTCGCGTCGCACGGCTGGGACGTCCACGGCGCGCTGCGGGCGGGCCTGACCGCGGCCTGGTTCCCGCGCACCGAGCGCGTCTACCCGGCCGTCTACGACCCCGCCGCGCTGGTGGCCGGCGACCTCGCCGGCGCGGTCGACGCGCTGCTCGCGCTGCCCCCGGCGTGACCCGGGAGGTCCAGACCCCGCTCGGCCCGGCGCGGGTCACCGCCACCGAACCCGCGGGCGCCGTCGTCGGCACGCTGGTGCTCGGTCACGGCGCGGGCGGGGGCCTCGGGTCGGCCGACCTGACCGCGGTCACCGCCGACGCCGCCGCGGCCGGCTGGCGGGTGCTGGGTGTCGAGCAGCCCTGGCGGGTGGCGGGCAAGCGCGTCGCGCCCGCGCCGCCCCGGCTGGACGAGGGCTGGACGGCGGCGCTCGGCACGCTGCGGGACGACGACCGGCTGAGCGGACCGCTGGTGGTCGGCGGTCGCAGCGCCGGCGCCCGGGTGGCCTGCCGGACGGCGGCGGCGCTCGGGGCCGACGGCGTGCTGTGCCTGGCGTTCCCCCTGCACCCGCCGGGCCGGCCCGAGCGCAGCCGCGCCGACGAGCTGACCGCCGTGGGGGTGCCGCTGGGCGTCGTGCAGGGTGAGCGGGACGCGTTCGGCCGCCCGGAGGAGCTCGCCGCGGTGCTGACCGGACGGCCCGGCGCCTCGCTCTACGCCGTGCCCGGCGACCACGCGCTGACCCGCAGCCCGGACGTGGTCGCCCTGGCCGCCGTCGACTGGCTGGCCGGGGGGGGGGGGGGGGGGGGGGGGGGGGGGCGGGGGGCGCGGGTGGGGGGTGGGGGGGGGGGGCCGCGCCCCCGCCGCCCCGGCGCCGGGCCGGGGCGCCCCCCCCCCACGACCAGCGTGATGACCAGCACCAGCACCGCGGCACCGGCCAGCGGCGCCGCGTAGCGGGTCAGCGCGGCCCCGCCGGCGACCTCGAGCAGGTCGATCGGCTCGGGCTCGGCGTGCTCGGGACTCGTGGTCCGCGCGGCCGGGGCCGCCGGGGTCGTCGTCCCGGCCGGCGGCGGGCTCGGGATGACGGCGGCCGGCGCGGTGTCGCCCGCGGCCGGGGCGGTGTCGGTCGCGGCCGGGGCGGTGTCGCCGCCCGACGCCCGGTCCGCGGCCGCTGTCGCGGTCTCGCGCGCCGCCGCCGCGGTCGTGCGGGTCCTCTCCGCCACGGCGTTGTCCCCGGGCACCTGCTCCACCGAGGCGGCGACCTCCCCGGCGGCACCTGCCGCCGTGGCCGCGACCTTCTGCGTCGGCGTCTCCTCCGCGGGTGCGGCCGCCGCCGTCGCCCCCGCGTCGCCGGCACCCAGCTGGGCGGCGAGCTTGTCGGCGAACTGGCCGAGCAGCTTGTTGCCGACGTCGGTCATGACACCGCGGCCGAACTGGGCCGGACGGCCGGTGATGTTCAGGTCGGTCAGGACGTCGACCCGCGTGGTGTCGCCCTCGGCCTTGAGCTGGGCGGTGATGAGCGCGGCCGCGGTGCCGTTGCCGCGCTGGTCCTTGCCGCGGCCGTCGATGACCGCCTTGTGCGCCGCCTCGTCCTTCTCGACGAACGAGGCCTTGCCCTGGTAGGTCAGGTTGATCGGGCCGAGCTTGACCTTGACCCGGCCGGTGAAGTCGTCACCGGTGACCGAGTCCAGGGCGGCGCCCGGCATGCACGGCGCGATCCGCTCGATGTCCAGCAGCACCCGCCAGGCTTCGTCGATCGGCACGGGGACGGTGAACGAGTTCTCCAACTGCACGGTGCTACCTCCTGGGGTACGGAGCTCGGCCGGTCCGCCCCCGGACGAGGGCGGGCCGGCCGAGTCGGTCGAGCGGGTTCCGAGGGGTGGATCGACGCTACAGCCCCGCGGCGGCGGTCACCGCGCGACGAGTCAGCACCTGCGCCAGGTGCTCCCGGTAGTCCGCCTGGGCGTTGAGGTCGCTGCTCGGGGAGGTCCCCTCGGCGGCCGACCGGGCCGCCGCGGCGATCGCCTCGGGCGTGGCCTCGGCACCGGCCAGTGCGGCCTCCGCCGCGGTCGCCCGCAGCGGCGTGGTGCCCATGTTGGTCAGGCCGATGCGCGCCTCGGCGATGTGCCCGTCCTCCCGCCGGACGACCGCGGCCACGGCCACGATCGACCACGCCTGCGCCACGCGGTTGAACTTCTCGTAGCGCATGCCCCACTCACCGGCCAGCTTGGGGATGCGGACCTCGACGAGCAGCTCCCCCTCCTCCACCGCGGTGGTCAGGTAGTCGACGAAGAAGTCCGCCGCCGGAACGGTCCGCCGTCCCTGCAGGCCGGCGATGACGAACTCCGCGTCCAGGGCGAGGGCCACCGCCGGCAGGTCGCCCGCGGGGTCGGCGTGGACCAGGGCCCCGCCGAAGGTGCCGCGGGCCCGGACCTGCCGGTCGGCCACCGTCTCGGTCGCCTCGGCGATGAGCGGGGCGTACTGCTGCACCAGCGGGTCGGCCATGACGTCGTGGTGCGTCGTCATGGCCCCGATGACGATGGCGTCGCCGTCGTCCCGGACGCCGCGCAGCTCGGCGACGCGGCCCAGGTCGACCACCGTCTCCGGCGCGGCCAGCCGCAGCCGCATGACCGGGATCAGCGACTGGCCGCCGGCCAGGATCTTCACGTCGTCCCCGCCCTCGGCGATGGCCTGCAGGGCCTCGTCGATGCTGGTGGGGCGGGCGTACTCGAACGCAGCGGGGATCACCGGTCACCTCCGAGGGCGGACTGGGGGGTGGAGACGCCGGCGGTGGTCTCGGTCTGCGCCCCACCCCAGGCGTTGGTACCGGCGGTGGCACGGTCGCCGCCGTCCCCGCCCTCGTGGATGGCCCGCCAGACCCGCTCGGGCGTCAGCGGCATCCGGATGTCGCTGACCCCGAGGTGGCGGACGGCGTCCAGCGCGGCGTTCACCACGGCCGGGGTGCTCGCGATGGTGCCGGCCTCGCCGACACCCTTCGCGCCGATCGGGTTGCCCGGGGCCTCGTGCACCGTGTTGCCGGTGTCGAAGTGCGGCAGGTCGGCCGCCGAGGGCACCAGGTAGTCGACGAAGGTGCCGGTGGTGAGGTTGCCGTCGGCGTCGTACACGGCCTCCTCGAACAGCGCCTGCGCGATGCCCTGCGCCAGCCCGCCGTGGATCTGCCCCTCGACGATGAGCGGGTTGACGATCGTGCCGACGTCGTCCACGCAGGCGTACTTGCGGATCTTCACCATGCCGGTCTCGGTGTCGACCTCCATGGCGCAGAGGTGCGTGCCGTGCGGGAAGGAGAAGTTCTCCGGGTCGAAGGTCGCGTCCGCGTCGATGGAGGGCTCCACGCCCTCGGGGAAGTTGTGCGCCGCGAACGTCGCCAGCGCGATCTCCTGGATGGAGACCTCCGCGCCCGGGGTGCCGCGGACGGAGAACTTCCCGCCGGAGAAGTCGAGGTCGTCCTCGCTCGCCTCGAGCAGGTGCGCGGCGACCCTGCGGGCCTTCGCCACCACCTTCTCCGCCGCGTTGACCACCGCGGCCCCGCCGACCACGAGCGACCGGGACCCGTAGGTGTCCAGACCGCGCGGGGAGATCGAGGTGTCGCCGTGCAGCACCTCGATGTCCTCGAACGGCACGCCGAGCCGGTCGGCGACCAGCTGGCTCCACGCCGTCTCGTGACCCTGGCCGTGCGGGGTCGCCCCGCTGACCACCTCGACCTTGCCGGTCGGGAGCATCCGGATGGAGGCGTGCTCCCAGCCGCCGGCGCCGTAGGACAGCGAGCCGAGCACCCGGGAGGGCGCCAGGCCGCACATCTCGGTGAAGGTGGAGACGCCGATGCCGAGCTGCACCGGGTCGTTCGACTCCCGCCGGCGGCGCTGCTCCGCGCGCAGCTCGTCGTAGCCGAGCAGTTCCAGCGCCTTCTGGGTCGCGGTCTCGTAGTCCCCGCTGTCGTAGGTCATCCCGGCCACCGAGGTGAACGGGAACTCCTCGGCCCGGATCCAGTTCCTGCGGCGCAGCTCCAGCGGGTCCATGCCGAGCTCGACGGCGAGCTCGTCCATGATCCGCTCGATGGCGAAGGTCGCCTCGGGGCGCCCGGCGCCGCGGTAGGCGTCGGTGGGCGTCTTGTTGGTGAAGATGCCGTCGCACTCGAAGCGGTAGGCCGGGAACTTGTAGATGCCGTTGAACATGAAGGCACCCAGCACCGGGACGCCCGGGCTGACCAGGCGCAGGTAGGCGCCCATGTCGGCGAGGATCCGGCAGCGAAGGCCCTTGACGTTGCCCTCGCGGTCGGCGGCGATGTCGATGTACTGGATCTGGTCACGGCCGTGGTGGGCCGTCATCAGCGACTCGCTGCGGGTCTCGGTCCACTTGACCGGCTTCCCGAGCCGGCGGGCCACGAGCAGGCTGATGACCTCCTCGGGGGTGACCTGCAGCTTGCCGCCGAAGCCGCCGCCGACGTCGGGGGCGACCACGCGCAGCTTGTGCTCGGGCACCCCGGTGACCATCGCCAGCATGATGCGCAGGATGTGCGGCACCTGGGTCGAGGACCACATCGTGTAGTTGTCGCCCTGCGGCTGGACGACGACCGAGCGGGGCTCCATGAACGCCGGGATCAGCCGCTGCTGCACGAACCGGCGGCTGACCACGACCTCGGCGTCGCGGAACGCCTCGTCGGTGTGCTGGCCGGTGCCGGCGTCCCCGGACTCGAACACGAAGTGGAAGCTGCGGTTGGACTCGAGGTGGTCGTGGGTCAGCTGGGCGCCCTCGGCGACCGCCTCCTCCATGTCCAGCACCGCGGGCAGCAGGTCGTAGTCGACGTCCACCAGCTCGACGGCGTCCTGCGCGGCGGCCTTGCTGCGCGCCACGATGACCGCGACGGCCTCGCCGACGTGGTTGACCTCGTCCACGGCGATCGACGGGTGGCCGGGGTTGACCATGTCGGGGGTGACCGGCCAGGCGCACGGGATCGAGCCCTGCTCGTCGGCCACGTCCCGCCCGGTGAGGACGGCGATGACGCCCGGGGCCTCCTGGGCGGCGCTGACGTCGATCGAGCCGATCTTCGCGTGCGCCACGGGGCTGCGGACGACGGCCAGGTGCAGCATGCCGGGCAGCACCGTGTTGTCGGTCCAGGTGGTCCGGCCGGTGATCAGCCGGGCGTCCTCCTTGCGGCGGCGAGCCTTGCCGACCTCGCGCTCCGGCGCCTCGGCGGTGGCCCGGTCCTCGACGGCGGTCATGCCTGGCCCACCACGTGCGGAGCGGCCGCGGTGTCGACCTCGGCCGGGGAGACGGAGCCGGCGCCGCGCATCTCGCCGGCGGCCTGCTGCACCGCGCGGACGATGTTCTGGTAGCCGGTGCAGCGGCAGAGGTTGCCCTCGATGCCCTCGCGGACCTCGGTGTCGCTCGGGTCCGGGTTCTCCTTGAGCAGGTCGACCGAGGCCATGATCATCCCGGGCGTGCAGTACCCGCACTGCAGGCCGTGCATCTCGTGGAACGCCTTCTGCACCGGGTGCAGGCCGCCGTTCGGCGCGAGTCCCTCGATGGTGGTCACCTCGCCGCCGTCGGCCTGGACGGCCAGCACGGTGCAGGACTTCACGGCTGCGCCGTCCAGGTGGACGGTGCACGCGCCGCAGTTGCTGGTGTCGCACCCGATGACGGTGCCGACCTTCCCCAGCTGCTCCCTCAGGTAGTGCACCAGCAGCGTCCGGGGTTCGACGTCGTCGGTGTACGTCACCCCGTCCACCCGCACGTTGATCTGGGTCACCGTTCCTCCGCTCCTCTGCAGGGGTCACGCGTGGTGCCGGGCAACAGCCCCACCTGCGGCGAGTGTGTCGAGGAGCACGTGACTTAGGCCACGCTTACCTGAGGTCGCCGCACGCGGAGAAGTCCGCGTCAGCGGACAAGGGGGCCATGTTCGTCCGCGTATGCGTCTCCTTCGACCGCTCGGATCCGCGTCTGCGGGAGCCGGCCAACGTTGCAGGCGCGTTGCAGCGACTCCACCGGGCACCGGTGCGCGGACCCGACCTGAGCCGCTCCGGGACGGCGTAGTTAGGTGAGCCTCACCTACTCGAAGGGGAAGCTCATGTCCGTTCGCCCGTTCCTGCGCGGCGCCACCCTGGTCGCCACCACCGTCCTCGTCGCCAGCTGCGGCTCCGGCGACGCAGGGTCCTCCGGGGGGACCGCCGCGTCCAGCAGCCCCTCGGGCTCCGGCGGCGCCCACCCCGTCACCGTCGAGACGGCCTTCGGCGACGTCGAGATCCCGGAGGAGCCCCAGCGGGTCGTGGCCCTCGGCTGGTCGGACGCCGAGACCGCGCTGGCGCTGGGCGTCCAGCCGGTGGGCGCCAGCGACTGGCTGGCCTTCGGCGGCGAGGGCGTCGGCCCGTGGGCCGAGGGGCGCTACGACGAGGCCCCGGAGATCATCGGGACGCTCGAGCCGAGCCTCGAGGCGGTCGCCGCGCTGCAGCCCGACCTCATCCTGGACACCCGCTCCCCCGCCACCCAGGAGCGCTACGACGCGCTCAGCTCCATTGCACCGACCGTCGGCCAGCCCGAGGGCGTCGGCCCGTACCAGACCACCTGGCAGCAGCAGCTGGACCTGGTCGGCCGGGCGCTGGGCTGCGAGCAGCAGGCCGACGAGCTGCAGGCCGAGGTCGAGCAGCAGTTCACCGAGGCCGCGGCGGCCCACCCGGAGTTCGACGGCACCGAGGTCGCCGTCGGCGCCTACACCTCCGAGGGCTTCGGCGCCTACGTCCGCGGCGACACCCGTGTCGACTTCATGGAGGCGCTGGGCTTCACGAACACGGCGGCCGTCCAGGACCTGGCCGGGGAGGACTTCTTCGTCCCGATCAGCGAGGAGCAGGTCCCCCTCCTCGACGCGCCCCTCACCGTGGTCTTCCCGATCTTCGTCGACGCGTCGCAGATCACCGGCAACCCGCTGTGGCAGTCGCTGCCCTCGGTGCAGCAGGGCAACGCCCTGGTGCTGGAGGACCCGACACTGGTCAACGCCTTCTCCAGCGGCTCGGCGCTGGGCACCCGGTACGCCCTGGAGAACGCCGTCCCGCTGTTCGCCGACACCCTCCGCTAGTCCTTCCTGCAGGGTCCCGCCGCGAGCTCGCGAGCGGCGGGGGCAGGGAGGCCCCTCACCCGGCCGGTGCGGGCGCCGTCCGCACCGGCCCGGTGCGCTGCTCACGACGGCGCAGCAGCGCGGAGGCGGTCAGCGCGACGAGCCCGACCGCGGCCAGCGCGGCGCCGA
Source organism: Geodermatophilus sp. SYSU D00779 (assembly GCF_054050595.1). Taxonomy (NCBI): domain Bacteria; kingdom Bacillati; phylum Actinomycetota; class Actinomycetes; order Geodermatophilales; family Geodermatophilaceae; genus Geodermatophilus; species Geodermatophilus sp. SYSU D00779. The sequence continues at coordinate 153,886 of NZ_JBJGZQ010000008.1, read as the reverse complement.
CGGCGGCCGGCGCGGTCCAGCCCAGGCCGGCCGCGATGACCACGCCACCCAGCCAGGCGCCGAGGGCGTTGGCGGCGTTGAGCGCCGAGTGGTTGAGCGCGGCCCCCAGCATCTGCGCCTCGCCGGCGACGTCCATCAGCCGCAGCTGCAGGGTCACCACCAGGACCGAGGCGGTCGCCGAGAGCAGGAAGAGGGTGACCAGCAGCCCCGGCGCCCAGCCGGCGACGAGCGCCACCAGCGCCAGCAGCAGGCCCATGGTCCCCATCGCCCCGACCAGCGAGCGGAACAGCGCGAGGTCGGCGAGCCGGCCGCCGAGCGCCGTCCCCAGGACGCCGCCGACGCCGAAGACCAGCAGCACCCACGGCACCGCCCCGCGCGGCAGGCCGGCCTCCTCCGTGCTGAGCGGCGAGACGTAGCTGTAGACGGCGAACATGCCGCCGAAGCCGACCGTGCCGACCAGCAGGGTCAGCAGCACCTGCGGACGCCGCAGCGCGGTGAGCTCGGTGGCGATCGTGACCTCGCTCCGACCGGGCGAGGACGGCACGAACGCCAGCACCGCCAGCACGGTGGCCACGGCGAGGGCGACGACCGCCCAGTAGGCCGCGCGCCAGCCCAGCGTCTGCCCGAGCCAGGTCGCCGCCGGGACGCCGGCCAGGTTGGCCACCGCCAGGCCGAGCATGACCGAGCTGACCGCCCGGCCGCGCAGCTCGGCCCGCACCAGCGAGGCGGCCACGAGCGAGGCCACCCCGAAGTACGCGCCGTGCGGCAGCCCGCTGACGAAGCGGGCGAGCAGCAGCGAGGAGGGGCCGACGGCCAGCGCGCTGCCGAGGTTGCCGAGGAGGAACGCGACGACGAGGCCGACCAGCAGTCCCCGCCGCGGCAGGCGGGCGCCGAGCGCGGCGAGGACCGGGGCGCCCACGACCACGCCGAGCGCGTAGGCGGAGATGACGTGGCCGGCGGTGGGGATGTCGACCCCGACGCCCTCGGCGATCTCCGGCAGCACGCCCATCGTCACGAACTCGGTCGTGCCGATGGCGAAGCCGCCCAGCGCGAGGGCGACGACCGCGGCGACGACCCGCCGGGTGCTGAGCTGGGGGACGTCGGGCGGCGCGGTCACGTGGGACAGGCAAGGCGGCTCCCCCCGGCCGCATTCCCGCCTCAGTGACGTGCTGGGAGGGGCCCGTCCAGAGGCTCGTCCGCGAGGTGTGCACCGATGGCGGTCTCCGGGGCTTCGGAGGCCACCATCGGTGCACAGGGCGTCGGGTCACCGCTCACCTCGAGCCCGCGAGCGGTGCGGACGGGGCCTCAGTGCAGGCGCAGCGGGGCGCGCGGGGCCCGGCGCAGCCGGTGCAGGTGCGCGGCGACGGCCGGCCGGCTCGGGGCGCCGGGCGGCAGGGTCTCCAGGCAGGCCTGCCACACCGCGGCGTCGTGCTGGGCCTCGGGCAGCCGCGTGTAGCGCAGCAATGGCTCGGGACGGCGGGCGGCGAGTACGGCCTGCCGCAGCGCCGCGGACAGCCGGTCGCGGGCGGCGACCACACCGGGCGCCGACGAGCGGGGCAGCACGGCGCCCGGGTACCGCTCGAGCGCCGGACCGACGGCGCCGCGCGCGAGCAGCCGGCGCACCTGGTCCAGGTCGGTCTCCAGCGGGCCGGTCAGCCGGTAGGGGCGGGAGCCGAGCAGGTGGGCGCCGACCAGCCGGCGCAGCCGGGACAGCTCGGCCCGGACGGTCACCGCCGCCGCGTCGCCGGCGTGGCACTCCGCGGCCAGCTGCTCGGCCGTGCGCCCACCGCCGCCGGCCGCCGCCTCGGCGAGCAGGAGGAGCAGCTCGGAGTGGCGCAGCGAGAGCTCCGCGGGGCCGGACGGCAGCTGCAGCCGGGCGCGCTCGCGGCCGAGCACCTCCAGCCGCGGGACGGGGCGGGTGGCCGGGCGGGGCGCCGGGGCCGCCGGCCGGGCGGCGTCCTCGCGGTGCAGCCAGCGCAGTTCGGCCTCGACGGCGGCGACCGTGGCCCGCACGAGGGTGAGCACCTGCGGGCTGGCCACGTGGTCGCCGCCGGTGACGTCGATGGCGCCCAGCAGCACACCGGTGACCGGGTGGTGCACCGGCGCGGCCGAGCAGCTCCACGGCTGCACCGGGCGGCGGTAGTGCTCGCTGCCGTAGATCTGGACGGCGTGGTCGAGGGCCAGCGCGGTGCCGGGGGCGTTGGTGCCGGCGACGTCCTCGGACCACCGGGCGCCCTCGACGAAGTGCATCGCCTCGGCGCGTGCCCGCAGCTGCCGGTCGCCCTCGACCCACAGCATCCGGCCGTCGGCGTCGGTGACCGCGACGATCATCCGGTCGGCCTCGGCGTCCTCGACCAGCAGCCTGCGGATCACCGGCAGCACCGGCGCCAGCGGGTGGGCGGCGCGGTAGGCCAGCAGCTCGTCGTCGAGCAGGTCGACCGGCGGGGCGGCGCCGTCGGGGTCGACACCGCCCGCGAGACTGCGCCGCCAGGAGTCCCAGACGACGGCGCGCACCAGGTCCGGCGCGGCAGGGCCGGAGCGGGTGACGAGCGCCTCGTGGGCGGCGCGCAGCCGCCGGGTGTGCGCGGGGTCGGGCCGGCCGTCGGGCAGCGCGACCCACGGGTTCATCGTCGTCACGGTGTCGTCCGCGGGCTCGGGTCCATCGTCCGCCCATCGTGACCGCTCCCACGCGATTCCACCAGGGAACCGGTGGCGCGCAACCGGTTCGGAGGAGGTATCGGTGCAGGCCGGGCGGGCAGCAGCGCCCGTGGGTCCCCGGCCCGCAGCGCGCCGGCCCACAGACCGGCGCCGTAGGCGAGGTCCTCGAGGCGCCGGCCGGCGGCGAAGCGCAGCGGACCGACCCGGCGGCGGTGCGGCCACCAGGCGAGGACGGCGTCGGCGACGGCGGCCGCAGCGGCCAGCCGGCGGGCCCGGCCGGAGACCGCGGCCGCGACCAGGGCCAGCGGCCAGTGGTGGCGGGTGACGCTGCGCGCCAGCGTCCTGCCCGCCGCGGCGCTGCCCCGCACGACGAGCACCGCCGCCAGCCCGACCGGTGCGCGCTGCCCGGGCCGGGCCAGCCGGGGCGCCAGGCGGGCGGTGGTGACGGCGAGCACCGCGGCGCAGGCCAGCGCGCCGGAGCGGCGTCCGGTCAGCGCCAGCGCCCAGGCCGCCGCCGACCACGGCGAGAGCACGACGGGGGCGACGGCGGCCCCGTGCCGCGCGGCCAGCAGCGCGGCGCCGGTGCCGTAGAAGGCGCGGCGGCGCAGCCACTCCCCGGTCGCCGCCCGGTGCTCGTGGGCGACGGCGGCCGACGGCTCGTAGCGCACCCGCCAGCCGGCCGCGACCAGCCGCCACACCAGGTCGACGTCCTCGGCGACCCGCATCGACTCGTCGAAGCCGTCGCCGAGGGCGTCCCGGCGGGCCACCATCGCGGCGCTGGGCAGGTAGGACACCGCCGTCCCCGGGGCGACCGGCGCCGGGTCGGGCCCCATGTCCAGCGCGCTGACCGTGGCCTCGTACGGCGCCACCCAGCCGCCGCCGCCCGACGGGAGCGCGGTGATCCGGGGGGCCACCAGCGCCAGCCGCGGGTCGGCGGGAAGCCGCACCAGCGGCCCCGACCAGCCCGCCAGTGGCACGCAGTCGGAGTCGAGGAACGCCACGAGCGGGGTGCTCGCCGCGCGCAGCCCGGCGTTGCGGGCAGCGGCCGGGCCGCGGGCGGTGTCGTGCCGCAGCACCCGGGCGCCGTGCCGGCCGGCGACGGCGGTCACCGCGGCCGGGTCGGCGGAGCCGTCGTCCACCACGAGCACCGGGACGGCGGCGGTGTCGGGGTCGGCGCGCAGCGCGGTGAGCAGCCGCGCCAGCTCGGCCGGGCGGTCCTTGACCGGGACGACGACGGTGAACTCCCCCGCCGGGTCGCCGTCCGACTCGGGGTGGGCGAGACCGGCGTCGAGCAGCCGGGCGGCCAGGGCGGCGGTGGTCGCGTCCCGGACGACGAGCCGGTCGGTGCGCAGCAGGTCGCGGGCGCGGGGCTGCAGGCGCAGCAGCCGCAGCGGGGAGCCGCCGAGCAGCGTCGTCCCCCCGTCGCGGCGGCGGACGCGGGGGTCGAGGCGGACGGCGGTGCCGTCGGGGAGCCGGTCGGGCGGGGGTGCGGCGACGAGCACGCGCCCACCCACCCGGAGCCCCGTGCTCATGCCCCGGCCAGGACCTCGGCGGTCGTGGTGACCTCGACCAGCGGGGCGTAGCAGCCGAGGATCCGCATGGTGTCGTCGTGCGCCTCGTCGTCCGCGCCGGCGCAGGCGTCGGAGACCACCCGGACCAGCACACCGGCGTCCGCCGCGGGCAGCACGGTGGAGAGCACGCAGCAGTCGGTGGCCACCCCGGCGACGACGACCGGGCCGTCGCCGACCAGCTCGGCGACGGCGGGGACCCACTTGCCGAAGGTCGGCGCGTCGACGACGGGGCGGTCGCCCGGGTCCTCGGAGAGCTGGAACAGCGGGATGGCGTGCGCCTGCGTGAAGTAGTCGTACTTGGCGTAGTAGTCGGCCCACGCGCCGGTCGGCTCGTCCGGGACGACGAAGCGGGTGAAGACGACGCGGTCGCCGAAGGCCTCGACCAGGGAGCGGATGCGCGGCCGGATCTCGTCGAAGCGCGGCGTCGTCCACGGGGAGGTCGGATCGCGGAAGACCTCCTGGTAGTCGACGACGACCAGCCAGCCGGACGGGGACCCCATGCGTCGGACGATAGCCCCGGGCGGTCGGTGCGCTTCCGTCAGCCGCGCAGCCGGCCGGCGGGGTCGACGTCCCACGCCCGGACGGCGGCGGCCAGTCGCCCGGCCATCCTGGCGAGCAGCTCCGCGCCCTCCTCCGCCGACGCCCCGGCCGGGTCGCCGAGCACCCCGGTCGGGCTGACCGCGCGCACCCCCTCGGCGCGCAGCCGGGGCAGCAGCTCGTCGATCGGTGCCGTCTCCCCCGCCACCGCCCGGTCCTCGCGGACCCCCTCTGGTTCCACGTGCAACACCAGCGACGTCTCGGTGCGCCCGGCGTGCGCGTCGGCGCCGGCGACACCGCACGGGAACCAGGCGACCTCGCGGCCCTCGGCCCGCAGCTGCGCGCCGGCCGTGCGCAGCGCGTCGAGGTTGCCGCCGTGGCCGTTGACCAGCACCAGCCGCCCGACCCAGCGGCACGCCGACCGGCCGTACTCGACGAGCAGCCCGGTCAGCGCCTCGGTGCCGATGGAGACGGTGCCGGGGAAGTCCTCGTGCTCGCCGCTGGCGCCGTAGGCCAGTGCGGGGGCGAGCAGGGCGCCGTCCAGGTCGTCGACGGCGGCCTCGGCGACCGCGCAGGCGACCGTGGTGTCGGTGGCCAGCGGCAGGTGGTGGCCGTGCTGCTCGACGGCGCCGAGCGGCACCAGCAGCAGCGGGCGCTCGGGCAGGTCGGGCCAGGTGGCGTCGGCGAGCCTCGTTCTCGGGACGGCGTCGGTCACCGGTGCCACGGTAGTCAGAGCGCCCGGCCCACCCGGTCCCCGTCCAGGGTGGCCGCGCCGGCCCTGCGCGGGGCGAGGCAGTCGCCGACCCGGTGCACCTCCAGGCCGCTGTCGCCGAGCGCGTGCCACAGCTCGTCGTCCGCCCGCGGCGCGGTGGCGACGACCAGCCAGTCGACGGCGCGCTCCTCGACCGCGCCGGTCGGGTGGTGCAGCAGCCGCACGGTGCGACCGTCGACGGCGGTGACCAACCGCTCCGTCGTCCGCCGGATGCCGAGAGCCGCGGCCCGCCGCTCCCAGCGGGGCCGGTCGAGGGTGGGACCGAGGTCATGGCCGACGACCAGCGCCGCCGTCACCACCTCGACCGTGCAGCCGCGCGCGGCGAGCAGCTCGGCGACCGAGGTCGCCGCGGCGGCGCCGAGGTCGTCGACCACCAGGACGTCGCCGGCCGGGTCGGCCGCGCCGGTGAGCACGGTCCGGACGTCGACCACCCGGTCGCTGTCCCCCGCCCAGTCCGGCCGCACCGGGCGGGCGCCGGTGGCGAGGACGACGACGTCCGGCGCCTCCGCCCGCACCGCCTCGACGGTGGCGCGCACGCCGGTGCGCACCGCCACCCCCGTCCGGGCGCACTCGGCGGCGAGGTCGTCGACCAGCGGGCGCAGCCCCTCCCGGCCCGGAGCGGACGCCGCGACCCGGATCGCGCCGCCGGTGTCGGTGGCCTGCTCCCAGACGGTGACCGCGTGGCCGCGGGCGGCGGCGGTGGCGGCGGCGCGGAGCCCGGCCGGTCCGCCGCCGACGACGAGCACCCGGCGGCGGCGCTCCGGTACCGGCAGCGGCGCCTCGCGGCCGGCGCGCGGGTTGGTCACGCAGCCCAGCGGCCGGTTCAGGCCCACGCGGCCGACGCACTCCTGGTTGCAGCCCAGGCAGCGGCGGACCTCGCCGTCCCGCCCGGTCAGCGCCTTGGCGGCGAACTCGGGGTCGGCGATCTGCGCGCGGACGGCACCGACCAGGTCGCAGTCACCGTCGGCCAGCGCACGCTCGGCCTGCGCGGGGGTGAGGAAGCGGCCGACGCCGACCACCGGGACGTCGACGGCGGCCCGGATCGCCGCGGACAGGTAGCGGGCGTAGCCGGGCGGCGTGGTCATCGGCGGGACGACGCGGTCGAGGGTCGCCGTCGCGACGCCGACGGTGGTGCTGACGGAGTCGACGAGCCCGCGCTCGACGAGCAGCCTCGCGGTGGCCACCGCCTCGGCGAGCGTCGTCCCGCCGTCACGGCCCTCCTCGTCGGCCAGCCGGACGCCGAGGGCGCGGCCGGGCCCCAGCGCCTCCCGGACGGCGGTGAGCACCTCGACGAGGAAGCGGGCGCGGGACTCGAGCGGGCCGCCGTAGCGGTCGGTGCGCCGGTTGGTGGCGCGGGAGAGGAACTGCCGCACCAGCGAGGACTGCGAGGCCTGGACCTCGACGCCGTCGAACCCGGCGGCGGCACAGCGGGCGGCGACGTCGCCGTAGCCGGCGACCAGCCGGGCCAGGTCGGTGGTACCGGCCTCGCGCGGCACCTCGCGGAACAGCGGGTCGGGCACCGGGGACGGCGCGAGGACCGGCGTGCGGGTGTGCAGCGAGTCCGACTGCCCGCCGTTGTGGTTGAGCTGGGCGAACACCGGCACGCCGTGCGCGTGGACGGCGTCGGCGACGAGCCGCATGCCCGGCAGGGCGGCCGGGTCGCAGCCGCGGACGAGCTTCTCGTAGGGCCGGTCGGCGGGGTCGGTCGAGAGCTCCTCGGTGATGACCAGCCCGGTCCCGCCGGCCGCGCGGGCCGCGTAGTAGGCGGCGTGCCGCTCGGTGAACCGGCCGTCGACGGCGTAGTTCGTCAGGTGGGCCGGGAAGACCAGCCGGTTGGGCAGCGCCACCGGCCCGACGCGCAGCGGCGCAGACAGGTGTCGCACGTGGTCCCCCTCCGTGGTCGGCCGGTCCTGGGGACGGTAGAGACTCCCGGGCATGGCCCCTCGACGCTGCCCCTGCGGAACCGGCCTGCCCTACGCCGAGTGCTGCGGCCGGCTGCACGACAGCAGCGCGACGGCGGCGACCGCCGAGCAGCTGATGCGCTCGCGGTACAGCGCCTTCGCCGTGGGGGACCCGGCGTACCTGCTCGCCACCTGGCACCCCTCGACGCGTCCGCCCTCCCTGGAGCTCGACCCGACCGTGCGCTGGACCGGCCTCGACGTGCTCGCCACCACCGACGGCGGGTTGCTCGCCCCGGAGGGCACGGTGGAGTTCCGGGCCTGGTACCGGCACGAGGGCGAGACGGGCAGCCAGCACGAGGTCAGCCGCTTCCTCCGTGAGAACGGCGCCTGGCGGTACCTCGACGGGCGGTGAGGTCCTCGGGAGCTCTCCCCCTGCCCACCATGCGGGGCAGCGGCAGAGCTCCCACGGGACGGTCCGGCCCGGCAGGGGGTGTCGGCGCCGGGGGTCCTGGGCAGGAGTCGTGCGCCACCCGATCGCGCACTCCGAGAGGACTTCCATGAGCGCCGAGGACACCCGCAAGGTCGCCGAGCTGATCAGGGGACAGAAGTTCGGCTTCCTCACCACCACCACGCCCGAGGGCAAGCTGACCAGCCGTCCCATGGCGCTGCAGGAGGTGGAGTTCGACGGCGACCTGTGGTTCTTCGCCGAGCAGAGCGCCGCGTGGCTGACCCACATCGCGCGCTCGCCGCAGGTCAACGTCGGCGTGGGCTCGGGCGGCACCTGGGTCTCCCTCACCGGTGAGGCCGTCGTCGTCGGCGACGTCGCGAAGAAGAAGGAGCTGTGGAACAGCGGCGTCGAGGCCTGGCTGCCGCAGGGCCCGGAGGACCCGTCGGTCGTGCTGGTCAAGGTCGACGGCGACTCTGCCGAGTACTGGGACAGCCCCGGCAACCGGCTGGCCACCGCGTACAGCTTCGTGAAGGCCAAGGTCACCGGCGACCAGCCCGACACGGGCGAGAAGAAGTTCGTCGACCTCTGACAGCCGGCTCCCGGTCGGTCCGCACCGGACCTCCAGCCGGCCGCGCCACCGTGGACGGCATCCCCCTCGGAGGTGCCCGGTGCTCACGATCGCCGTCCTGCTCGCCTTCCTCGCCACGCTGACCGTGGCCGACCTGCTGCCGTGCGACCGGGCGGCGTTGGTCGTGCTGCCGCGCTAGCTAGCGCGGCGACGCGGCGAGCAGCGCCCGCGCCGCGCGCCGTCCCTCGAGCACCGCCTCGAGCACGGTGCGCGGCGCGACGACGTCCCCGGCGGCCGGCACACCCGGGGGGACGTCGCCCGGCAGGCCGGGGCCCGCGTCGACGACGACGGCGCACGGCACGGTCCGCTGCTCCCCCGTCCAGCGGTCGGCCAGCACCGCGACCCCGCCGCCGGCCGCGTGCGGCCGGGACGACGTCTCCCGCCGCACCCCCGCCCGCGCCAGCCGGGCGTTGGCCGGCGCCAGGTCGCCGCCGAGCCGCTCGCCGACCACCGCGTCCGGGGTCACCAGCGTGACCTCGCGGCCCGCCGCGGCGAGCAGCTCGGCCACCCCCACGCCGACCGGCCCGCCGACCGGGTCGTGCACCACCACCGGGCCGGGCGGCAGCTCCGCGCCGGCCAGCACGTCGGCGGCGCTCGGGCCCGGTGGCCGGCGGGCGCCCGTCGCGACGACGTCCCCGCCCTCCGCGGTCGTCCCCAGCTCGACCCGCACCCCCAGCCGCGCCACCTCCCCGGCCAGCCAGTCGGCGAGGTCGGCGAAGCGCGAGCGCCCGGGCAGCGCGGCGACCAGTCGCAGTGCGCCGCCGAGCCGGCCGGTGCGCTCCACCAGCCGGACCTCGGCGCCCGCGGAGGCGAGCACCCGCGCGGCCTCCAGCCCGGCCGGCCCACCGCCGACGACCGTCACCCGCCGCCCGGCGCCGTCGGCGAGGGCGCCCTCGTCGGACGGGTCGGCGACGCAGCTGACCAGCGGGTTGCGGACGTCGCGCACCTGGCAGGCCTGGTTGCACAGGGTGCAGGGCCGCACCGGGACGCCGGCCCGCGCCCGGCGCACGAGGTCGGCGTCGGCGATCTGCGCGCGGGTCATCTCCACCGCGTCGGCGACCCCGTCGTCCAGCGCCCGCTGCGCGGCGGCGACGTCCACGACCGAGCCCTGGAGCACGACCGGCGTCCCGCCGGCGGCCGCCCGCACGGCGCGGGTGAGGTCGGTGTTGAACCCGGGCGCGGTGTGCCCGTCGGGCCGGTACGCCGAGGGCGCCAGTCCGCTGCCGCGCACGACGACGAGCAGGTCGACCAGCGGGGCGAGCTCGCGGACGTGCCCGACGGCCAGGTCGGGCGTGATCCCGGCCCAGGGCGCCTGCTCGTCGCAGGAGAGGCGCAGCGCGAGTGCCCGCCCGGGTCCGAGCTCCGCGCGGACGGCGGCCAGCACCTCGCGCAGCAGTCGCAGCCGGTCGGCGCCGTACGCGTCCCCCCGGGTGTTGGTCAGGCCGGAGGCGAACTGCCGCAGCAGCGAGCGCGGGCCGGCATCGACCTCCACGCCGTCCACACCGGCGCGGACCGCGATCCGGGCGGCCGCCGCGGAGCCCGCGACCAGCGCGTCGATCTCCGGCTGCTCCATCGCCACCGGCACCTCGCGGGTGACGACGTCGGGTACCGCGGACGGCGCCCACAGCGCGGTCTGCGCGTGCCCGGAGCTGCCCTGCGCGCCGGTGTGCCCCAGCGAGGCGAGCACCAGTGCGCCGTGCGGGCGGCAGGCGGCGACGACGTCCGCCCAGCCCGGGCCGCAGTCGGCGGCCAGCGGCGCCCGCTCGTAGGGCCAGTCGCTCTCGTGCACCGACGCGGTCTCGGTGACCACGACGCCGCAGCCGCCCGCGGCCCGGCGGGCGTAGTGGACGACGTGCCGCTCCGAGAGCGCCCGCCCGCGGCCCAGGTTGGTCTCGTGCGGGCCGAACAGCACCCGGGAGGGCGCCGTCCGGCCCGCCAGGACCAGCGGGTCGAGGAGTCCCGTCAGCGCAGCTCGAGCCCGGCCAGCGGCGACTCGTCGCACATCTTGGCCGGAGCCGCCTTCGGGATCGACGGCATGCCGAGCAGCGTCGGCTGGCCGCGGACCGGGCCGGTGTGCGAGTGGTCGAGGTGGCTGCGCGGCGTGACCAGGCCGGCGTCGCGGGCGGCCAGGGCGCTCTCGCCGTACCCCTGCACGCACTCGGGGTCCGGGCCGTCGAGCGGCAGGCCGGTGAAGAACTTGGCCGCCATGCAGCCGCCCCGGCAGGCGTCGAAGTGCGCGCACCTGGTGCAGGCGCCGCCGGTCTGCGGGCTGCGCAGGTCCTGGAACAGGTCCGACTGCTGCCAGACCCGCTGGAAGCCGCCCTCGTCGCGCACGTTGCCGGCGAGGAACTGCTCGTGGATGGCGAACGGGCAGGCGTAGACGTCGCCCACCGGGTCGATCAGGCAGACCACGCGACCGGCGCCGCACAGGTTCAGGCCGGGCAGCGCCTCGCCGTAGGCCGACAGGTGGAAGAACGAGTCGCCGGTGAGCACCTTCTCGCCGTTGGCCAGCAGCCAGGAGTAGAGCTCGCGCTGCTGGGCCTGCGTCGGGTGCAGCTCGTCCCAGACGTCGGCGCCGCGGCCCGACGGGCGCAGCCGGGTGATGCGCAGCTGGGCGCCGTAGCGGTCGGTGAGCGCCCTGAACTCGTCCAGCTGGGAGACGTTCTCCCGGGTGACGACGACGGAGACCTTGAAGTCGCGCATCCCCGCCTCGGCCAGGTTCTCCAACGCCTTCACCGCGGTGGCGTACGAGCCGGTGCCGCGGACCCGGTCGTTGACCTCGGCGGTCGCGCCGTCGAGGGAGATCTGGACGTCGACGTAGTCGGTGCGGGCCAGCTGCTCGGCGCGCGCCCTGTCGAGCTTGACGCCGTTGGTGGAGAACTTGACGCCGACGTCGTGGCCGATGGCGTAGTCCAGCAGGTGCCAGAAGTCCGGCCGGACGGTCGGCTCGCCGCCGCCGACGTTGACGTAGAACACCTGCATCCGCTGCAGCTCGTCGATCACCGCCTCGGCCTCGGCGGTGGACAGCTCGCGCGGGTCCCGCCGTCCCGACGAGGACAGGCAGTGCGCGCACGCCAGGTTGCAGGCGTACGTGAGCTCCCAGGTCAGGCAGATCGGCGCGTCCAGCCCGTACTCGAACTGGTCGATCAGGCGCCCGCCGGTGGGGCGTTCGCCGGCGGGACGGGACGGCAGGACAGCAGTCATGCGGAGGGCTCCCGGCGTTCGATCATCTGCGAGCGGGCCAGATCCGCCAGCGCCTTCAGGTACGCCGGGCGCTGGGCCTCGGGCACCTCGCAGGCGGCCAGCGTGGCCGAGGCGGTGGGGTGGTCGGCGAGGGTCTCCACGACCCGGACCAGCGTCTTCGACTTCAGGAACGAGAGCTTCCGGTTCCCGAAGTGGTAGACGAGCGCGCCGAAGGGCTCCGGGCGCAGGGCCACGGAACGGGCCCGCCGCCAGGGCAGCGACGGGTCGAAGTCAGCGGTGGGAGCGGGCGCGGCGGCGCCGGAGCCCGGGAGGGGAGCGGCGCCGGCCTCGCGCACCTGCTCGGCCGGCGCCGCGACGGGGGCGTCGATCAGTACACCCCGCACATGCCGTCGATCGAGACCTCCTCGACGAGGGACTCCTCGACCAGGGCCTCCTCGACCGCGGGGGCCGCCTCCCGGCTGCTCACGGCCTGGGTGTCGTCGTTCTCGGGCACGGCGCCTCCTGTGATCCGGGTTACACGGTGGCGGGGACGTTAGTGACACCGAGTGCCACCGGCAACACCGGTTCGCCGACGCGGCGCTCCGTCCCTCGCGTGTCCGTGACGCAAGATGGGGCTGTGACCGAGGCACCTGCAGACGTGCGCGGCGACACCCGCGCCCGCGTCCAGCAGGCGGCCCTGGAGCTGTTCACGCGGACGGGCTTCGAGCAGGTCACCGCTGACGAGATCGCCGACGCGGCGGGGATCAGCAGGCGCACGTTCTTCCGCTGCTTCGCCACCAAGGCCGACGCGGTCTGGGGCGACTTCGAGGCGCACGTCGCCCGGCTGGAGGGGCTCCTGGCGGCCACCCGCGACGACCAGCCGGTGCTCGCCTCGATCTGCGCGGCCTACGTCGAGGTCAACGACTACGCCGCGGAGGACCTGCCGACCCTGCGGCAGCGGATGGCGCTCATCCTCGGCGAGCCGGCGCTGCAGGCCCACTCGCAGGTCCGCTACGCCGACGTCGACCGGGTGGTCGCCGAGCACGTCGCCCGCCGCACCGGCCAGTCCCCGGACGCACTGCTCCCCCGGTTGGTCGCGACCAGCACCCGCGCGGCCGCGACGACCGCGTTCGAGGTCTGGCTGGCCGACGGGACGACGACGCTCGCCGCCGCCCTGCACGCGGCCTTCGACCAGCTGGCCCTGGGCTTCCCGGACCTGCGCACGCCGGCCGGTTGACACCGTCGCGGCCATCTCCGGGGACATGGCCGCGGCGGCATCCTCCTCCTACCCGGTCGGGCAGGTGGACCTCGCCAGCCGGGCCGACCTGCTCCTCCGGACGGCCGGTTCCTCCCGTCCGCCCCTGCCGCGAGGTGGAACGCCGCTCATACCGTCCGCGCCGACGGCTCCCCGCAGGCAGCAGGAAGGACCCCCGCCATGAAGGTCGAAGAACTCCTCAAGCCCTTCCCGATCAAGGAGTTCCACCCGTTCCCGCGGGCCCTGATGGGCCCCGGCGCGCACGAGATCATCGGCCCTGAGGCGCTCAAGCTGGGCTTCAAGCGGACGCTGATCATGACGTCGGGCCTGCGCGGCACGGACGTCGTCCACAAGATCGCGGAGTCGATGAAGTACCACGGCCTGGATGTCGTGGTCTACGACAAGGTCGAGTCGAACCCCAAGGACTACAACGTCATGGACGCCGTGGCGCTGTACCAGGAGAACGAGTGCGACAGCTTCGTCTCCATCGGCGGCGGCTCCAGCCACGACGCCTGCAAGGGCGCGCGCATCTCGGTGGCCCACGACGGCCGCAGCGTCAACGAGTTCGAGGGCTTCAACCAGTCGGAGAACCCGAGGAACCCGCCGCACATCGCCGTCTCCACCACGGCCGGCACCGGCTCGGAGACCAGTTGGGCCTACGTCATCACCGACACCACGACCGACCCGGACAACCCGCACAAGTACGTGGCGTTCGACGACACCTCGGTGACGACGCTGGCGATCGACGACCCGGTCCTCTACTACGACTGCCCGATCGACTACACCGCGCAGTGCGGCTTCGACGTCCTGGCGCACGCCAGCGAGCCCTACGTCTCCCGGCTGAACTTCCAGCCCTCCCTGGGCAACGCGCTGTACGCCATCAAGCTGACCTCGGAGCACCTGCGCCAGGCGGTGTGGAACGGTCAGGACCTCGCCGGTCGCGAGGGGATGATGTACGCGCAGTACATCGCCGCGCAGGCGTTCAACTCCGGCGGCCTCGGCATCATCCACTCGATCAGCCACGCGGTGAGCGCCTTCTACGACACCCACCACGGCCTGAACAACGCCATCGCGCTGCCCCGCGTGTGGGCGTTCAACATGCCCACGCAGTACCAGCGCTTCGCCGACATCGCCGAGGCCATGGGCGTCGACACCCACGGCATGACCGCCCCGCAGGCCGCCGACGCGGCGCTGGCCGCCGCGATCCGGCTGCTGCGCGACGTCGGCATCCCGGAGAAGTTCACCGACGTCACCCAGGACAGCTACTCGAAGAACCGGCTGGGCCAGGGCCCGACCAAGTTCTACGAGAACGCCTCGGTGATCAAGGGCGACGACACCGACGTCGACCGCATCACCAACCACGTCCTCGGCGACGCCTGCACCCCGGGCAACGCCAAGGAGTGCACCTTCGAGACCGTCCGCCCCGTGGTCGAGCACTGCATGAACGGCGACCTGGACGACCTCCTCAGCTGATCCCCCCCGGTGGGGCGGGGGAAGCCGCCGCTCCCCCCGCCCCACCCTCCCGACGAGGAGAACCCGTGACCGAGCTCGCGAGGTCACCCAGATGCACAGCACCCCTGGGCGCGCGGACGACGAGCGCCAGCGAGGAGAACCCGTGACCGAGCTCGCGAGGTCACCCAGATGCACAGCACCCCTGGGCGCGCGGACGACGAGCGCCAGCGAGGAGAACGCGTGACCGTCCAGCCCGTGCCCGCCGACGCCGTCCCCACCTCCGACTTCGAGTCCCCCGACGACGTCGCCCGCGCCTTCGCCGAGCACGGCTACATCGCCGACCGGCGGCTGGCGACGACGACCTTCGTGATGTCCCGCCTGGCCAAGCCGCTGCTGCTGGAGGGCCCCGCCGGCGTCGGCAAGACCGAGCTGGCCAAGACGCTGGCCGCCGCGACCGGGCGCAGGCTGCTGCGCCTGCAGTGCTACGAGGGTCAGGACGAGACCAAGGCCCTCTACGAGTGGGACTACGGCAAGCAGCTGCTCTACACCCAGATCCTGCGGGACAAGGCCGCCGAGCTGCTGGAGGACACCTCCACCCTGGCGGACGCCGTCGACCGGATCGCCGGCGCCGACAGCGCGTTCTTCAACGAGCGATTCCTCGCCCCGCGCCCGCTGCTGGAGGCGGTGCGCTCCGAGGAGCCGGTCGTGCTGCTGGTCGACGAGGTCGACCGCGCCGACGAGGCCCTGGAGGCGGTGCTGCTGGAGATGCTCGCGGAGTACCAGGTGTCGGTGCCCGAGATCGGCACGTTCGTCGCCAAGGCCCCGCCCTACGTCGTCCTGACCTCGAACAACACCCGCGACCTCTCGGCGGCGCTCAAGCGCCGCTGCCTGCACCTGTTCCTCGAGTACCCCGACGCCGACCGCGAACTGGAGATCCTGCGCTCGAAGCGGACCGGCCTGGACGACGCGGCGGCGCGGCGGCTGGTCGAGATCGTCCGCGGGCTGCGCGGCCTGGACCTGCGCAAGGCCCCGAGCATCTCCGAGACGATCGACTGGGCCCGCACCCTCGCCGTCCTGGGCGTGAGCGAGCTGGACGCCGGGGTGCTCGGCGACACCGTCTCCGTCGTCGCCAAGTACGAGCGCGACGTGCAGCGCTCCCGCGAGGCGCTGCCCCGGCTGGTCGACCCGAACGCGACGGTGCCCGAGTCGCTGGGGCACGGGCACGACCACGCGCACGGGCATCCCCACTCGCACGGGGCGCACACCCACGGCGGGCACACCCACGACCACGACCACGAGGACGACGGCCGCCGGGCGCGCGCGGCGAAGGACCGGCCGGGCCGACACGACGAGAACTACTACGGCCAGCAGGCGCCGACCGAGTCCGGGACGCCGGCTCCCCCGCGCCAGGTCCGCGCCGGCCAGGGCGCCCGCTCCTTCGCCCCCAACCGCGGGGGCGGCGCGCGACGGCGGCCGGTCTGAGGTGGAGGGGGCCCTGCACCGGTTCGTCCGGCTGCTGCGACTGCGCGGGATGCGGATCTCGACGGCGGAGGCGATCGACGCCTCCGCCGCCGCGGCCGCGGTCGGGGTGAGCGACCGGCTCGCGCTGGAGGCCGCGCTCGGCGCGGCGCTGCTCAAGGACCGCCGGGACGCCGAGGTCTTCGCCGACACCTTCGCCCGCTTCTTCGGCCTGCGGGCGGTGGTCGACGCGGACGAGGGGCACGGGCACGCCCACGACGACCTGGCCGACACCGGCGAGCTGCAGCGGATGACCTGGTCGCCGGACCCCGCCGCCGACGTGCAGGAGGGGCACAGCCACGGCAAGCCGGTCGACATCAAGGAGTTCTTCAGGCCCGAGGACCTCGCGGCGCAGTACAACCTGCACCAGGAGGCCAACAAGGTCGACCTGGCCTCGCTGACCCAGCAGATCGTGCTGTCCTCGGAGAGCCGTGGCGGGCTCACCGATGCGCAGGAGGTGCAGCTGGAGGTGTCGCGGCTGCACGACCCCGGCCTGCCCGGCGACCTGGTGCGCGGCGGGGGCACCCAGCTGGACCTGGAGCTGTCGGTGGCCCAGCAGCAGGCGCTGCGGGACTGGCTGGCCGACCCGGTCGGCGACCTGGACCCCGAGGTGGCCGAGGCGCTGCGCCGCCAGCTCGCCGGGGTGATCGAGGACCTGCCCGAGCTGCTCGCCGCGCACCTGCAGAAGCTCGCCGAGATGACCGACGTCGCCGTCGAGGAGCGCGAGCTGGCCCGCGCGCCGGTGGAGAAGGTGACCGAGGCCGAGCGGGCGCGGATCGAGGAGTCGCTGCGCCGGCTGGCCACCTCGCTGCACGGCGGGCTGACGCACAAGAAGCGGCAGTCCCCGCGGGGGCGGGTCGACGTCGCCCGCACGATGCGGCGCAACCTGCGCTACGACGGCGTCCCCTTCCGGCCCGTCACCACCCGGCTGGCCGAGGACAAGCCGCGGCTGGTCGTGGTCGCCGACGTCAGCCTGTCGGTGCGGACGACGGCGCGGTTCACGCTGCACGTCGTCCACGCGCTGCAGG
This sequence comes from Geodermatophilus sp. SYSU D00779, assembly GCF_054050595.1. Classification (NCBI taxonomy): domain Bacteria; kingdom Bacillati; phylum Actinomycetota; class Actinomycetes; order Geodermatophilales; family Geodermatophilaceae; genus Geodermatophilus; species Geodermatophilus sp. SYSU D00779. The sequence continues at coordinate 136,935 of NZ_JBJGZQ010000008.1, read as the reverse complement.
ACCTGTTCGCGCAGGTGCGCACCTTCGCGTTCGTGGACGACGTCGTGGAGATCACCGACCTGTTCGACGAGCACCCGCTGGAGCACGCCCTGGGCCTGGTCTTCGGCGGCGACGTCATCGACGTGGACGCCTCCAGCGACTACGGCACGGTGTTCGCCACGCTCGCCGCCGACCACTCCGGCGCGTTCACCCGCCGCTCGACGCTGCTGGTGCTCGGCGACGGCCGGGGCAACGGCAACGCCCCCCGGCTGGACGTCTTCGCCGACCTGACCCGCCGGGTGCGCGAGACGATCTGGCTGACCCCGGAGCCGCGCTACTCGTGGGCGCTGGGCGGCTGCGACCTGCCGGCCTACGCGGAGAGCTGCGACCGGGTCGAGGTCATCCGCGACCACTCGGGGCTGGAGAGCTGGGCGACCGACGTCGTCACCCGCGCCTCCTCCCGGTGAGGAAGGACCCCCTGCCCCCCACCACTCGCAGGCTCGCGGCGGGGCCCTGCGGGGGGCCGGCCGATCAGCCCTCGCAGAGCGACGTCCCGAAGTGGCAGGCCACGACGGACGGCGTGTCGACGGGACGGCCGGCGTCGATGGCGTGGGCCAGCCGGATGAAGCCGGCGTGGGTCCAGGACAGCGGCGTCGCCGAGGACGTCGGCTCCCCCGGCACGAACTCCGTGCCCTCGGCCGACGGCGGCTGGTCGTCCCACACCTGCTCGGCCATGAACAGCGACCCGTCGTCGGCCGAGCGGGCCATCGTGTCCAGCCGCTCCTGGGTGCTCTCGGCGGCCTCGCCACCGAGGGCCACCTCGTACTCGCCGCGCTCACCGGTCAGCAGCGGCCAGCCGCGGCCGATGGTCTCCCGCGAGCCCGGGTCCACCGGTTCCCACTGGGTGCCGTCGGGCCGCTCCCCGTACCCGTCGAAGCTCGCCCGGTGCCAGAACCGGCCGTTGAGGGCGTCGTAGGCCAGCTGCTCGTCGACCAGGCGCAGCGTGGTGGTGACGACCGGGTCGTCGGGCGGCAGGACCCCGAGCCGGACCAGGTCGAGGAAGCTGGGGTCAAGCACCTCCCGCTGGTCGACCAGCGGGCCGCCGTCCGCGATCTGGATCTGCGTGCCGGCGTCGGCGTCCCCGTCGGCGGTGATCCGCAGGAAGTACGGCTCGGACGACAGCGGGCCGGTGGTGGTCACCGTCCACTCCGCCAGGCCCGCGCGCCACTCGTCGGCCGTGGCGAGGTAGGTGTCCGCCCGGGCGCCGTCGCCGTTGGCCCGGGCGATGTCGGCCGCGGTGACCAGGCCGGCGATCTCCGCGGCGATGGTGTTCGGCGAGTACCCGCCCAGGTTCTCCCACCGCTCCTGCCCGGTGGCCGGCCCCTCGGCCACCAGGAAGTCCGCCGAGAGCCGCACCCGCTCCCAGTCCGCCGGCCCGGTCCGGCCGAGCTGCCAGGCGAGCACGATGGGCAGGGCGACCTCGTCCATCTGCAGCCCGCCGAAGACCGGCTGCCCGTCGAGCCGTGCGTTCTGCGGGAACGACCCGTCGGGACGCTGCTGCACCGTCCACAGGTGGTCCAGGGCCCGGTCGGCGGCCGCGACGTCGCCCATGGCGATCAGGGCGGTCGCGTGCTGGTACAGGTCGCGCGACCAGACGGCGTGGTAGACGGGGAGGTGCTGCAGCTCGTTCGCCCACGCCCACGGCCGGCCGGGGGAGGCGATGAAGCCGCCGCGGACGGTCTTGTCCTCCGACGCCGCGATCACCATCGCCGAGACCTGGTACTCCGTGCGCCACTGCGCGGCGCTGGCCGGCACCGGCGCGAGACCGTCGAGGTAGGCGTGCCAGCCCTCGGTGTAGGCCTGCAGGGCGGCGTCGAAGCCCCGGTCCAGCGCCTGGTCGACGGCCTGCGCGGCGTCGTCCTCGGTCGTCCCGAAGCCGAGGGCCAGGGTGAGCTGCTGCCCACCGTCCAGACCGGTGAGGCCGGTCCGCCCGATCTGGGCGACGTTGCCGGGGGCGGTCGCGTCCCAGAGGTCGTCGAGGACGAAGTCGTCCCTCAGGTCGGTCCAGCCGTCGCTGCGCTCCAGGTACCCGCTGGAGGTGTCGGTGAGGCCGCCCGAGGCGGTCACGGCGCTGCTCAGCGTGCCGTCGGTGGCCAGCAGCCGGCCGTCCGCCGAGCGCCCGGTGTCGTCGTTGGCGTTGAGGCCCAGTCCGACGTCGTGCAGCACGTACACCTGGTACGGCTGCCCGTCGAGGGACTCGAAGCGGACGTCGACGAGCACCGCGGCCCGGTCGGGGTCGGTGGTGTAGGTCTTGGTGATGCGGTAGCGGCCGCTGGTCGCGGTGTTGACCTGCCGGTAGACGAGGGCACGGGGGTCGACCAGCTCGACGACGGACTCGGTCGCCTCGTCCTCGCGCTCGGCGAAGCTGGCGCCGTCGGTGACGACGAACTGGGTGTCCCGGGAGCTCTGCGTGTCGATCCGCGGGGCGAAGACCTCGCTCAGCGTGCCGCCCTCGAGCGTGTACCAGACCGTGCTGTCCAGGGCGCCGATCGCGGTGCCGAAGCCGTCCTTGTCCCCCGGTGCCCAGGTCGCCGCCACGCCGGGTTGCCCCGGCGCCGGCGGCGCTGCCTGCGCCGCGGCGACACCGACCCCGGCCACCCCGCCGCCCCCGAGGACGAGGACACCGGCGAGGGCGGCCCCGCCGAGGGCCGCACGCGCCGGTCGCCGCCTGCCGTGGAGCACGTCCCTGGGAACCACCGGCTGTCCCTCCGTCCCCTGTCGGTCACGGCGGCCATCTCCGCGGAGATGGCCGCCGGGGTCACGCGGGCGGCCGGCCGCCCGGGCCCCCGCCGCCCCACGGGGGCCGGCCGCCCGGGCCCCCACCGCCCCACGCCGGCGCAGGGGGAGGTCCGCCCATGCCCTCGATGCGGTCCAGCTCCGCGATGTCGTCGGGGCCGAGCACCACCTCGGCCGCCGCGAGGGCCGCCTCCAGCTCCGGCACCGTGGTGGCGCCCGGGATGATCAGCACGTTGGGCGAACGGTCCAGCAGCCAGGCCATCGCCACCTGCAGCGGGCTCGCGCCCACCCGCTGCGCGACCGCCCCCAGCACCTCGGACTGCTCCGGGCCCATCTCGCCCATCGGGAAGAACGACGTGTAGGAGACGCCCTCCAGCGCCGTGTAGGCGATGCCCTCCCGCGCCAGCTCCGCCACCAGGTCGTCGTCCGTGCGGTGGATCAGGTTGTAGTGGTTCTGCACGCAGGCCAGCGGCGCGATGCCCTGCGCCTCCGCGACCTGCCGGCTGGTGATGTGGCTGACCCCGAGGCCGCGGACCAGCCCCTCCTGCTGCAGCCGCGCCAGCGCCTCGAACGGCTCGGCGAGGGAGCGCTCCTCCGGCTCACCGAGGCCCGGCAACCGCAGGTTGGCCACGTGCAGCGCGTCGAGGCCGAGGTGCTCGCACTCCTCCTCCACCGACCGGCGCAGCTCGTCCGGACCGAGCGCCTCCTCCCAGCCCCCCTCCGGCGTCCGGCGGGCGCCGACCCGCGTGACGATCACCAGGTCCTCGGGATAGGGGTGCAGCGCCTCCCTGATCAGGTCGTTCACGACGTGCGGGCCGTACAGGCCGCTCGTGTCGACGTGGGTCACGCCCAGCTCGACAGCCCGGCGGAGGACGGCGAGCGCCGCCTCACGGTCGGCCGGTGGCCCGAGGAACCGCGGCCCGGAGAGCTTCATGCCGCAGAAACCCACCCGGTGGACGGTCCGGTCGCCGAGGGTGACCTGCCCGGAGCCCGCTGCAGTCGTCGTCATGCCCGGCAAACCTAGGGGCGGAGGACTCCCGGTCAACGGGTCCGCTGCGCCCCCCGGCGCGGCTGTCACCGGACGTGGGGCGGCCGCGGCGTGTCCTGCGCGTGTCGGGTCAGATGAGCCCCAACTTGGACCCGGCGTAGACGGCCTCCGCGCGGCGGGAGACCGCGAGCTTGCGCATCACGTTGCCGACGTGGAACTTCGCCGTCGTCGCCGAGATGTAGAGCTCCCTGCCGATCGCCTCGTTGGACAGCCCGCGCGCCAGCAGGGTCAGCACCTCGCGCTCGCGCGCGGTGAGGTCCGGCCCGGCGGGGGCCGCGGGGGACGGCGCGGGGGCGGCGAGCGAGCGCACCACCATCGTCGCGCTGTGGCTGTCGAAGGCGCTCTCCCCGCGGCGCACCGCCCGGATCGCCGCGACCAGCGCGACCGCGTCGACGTCCTTGAGCACGTAGCCGCGAGCACCGCGCTGGATCGCCTCGAGCACCAGCTGCTGGTCGAGGAAGGTCGTCACGACCAGGACGCCGGGGGCCGGTGTCGCGGCGGTGAGCTGCCCGCACAGGGCCAGGCCGGCCACGTCGGAGCCGGCCGAGAGCTTCAGGTCGAGCAGCACGATGTGCGGGCGGCTGGCGGCCACCAGGTCCAGCGCCTCCCCGGCGGACGCCGCCTCGCCGACCACCGCGATGTCGGGCTCGCGCTCCAGGATCGAGCGCAGCCCCTGCCGGACGATCGCGTGGTCGTCGACGATGACCAGCCGGATGGTCCCCGCGGTGCGCTCAGCCATCGACGGCGTCCCACGGCATCCGGACCTCCACCCGCACCCCGCCCATCCGGGCCCGCGTGATCCGCACCGTCGCCCCCATCTCCCGGCAGCGGGAGGCGATGTTGCCCAGCCCGCGGTGGTACCCGTCGTCCCGGCGTCCCGAGGCCCGCATCGCCCGGCGCAGCACGTCGGGGTCGCCGCAGCCGTCGTCGGCGACCCAGAGCCTCAGCTCGTCGGGCCGGTAGGCCAGCCGCACGGTGCTCCGGGTGGCCTGCGCGTGCCGGGCGGTGTTGAACAGGCACTCCGAGGCGATCCGGAACAGCGAGTGCTCGACCTCCGGGGGCAGCTCGCGCGGGCGCCCCTCCACCCGGACCGCGACGGCCAGGCCGGGCACCGGGGCGACGTCGGAGAGCCGGCCCAGCAGCGCGGGCAGCCCGTCGCCGTCCCCGTGGCCGTCGGAGGAGAGCGCGTGGATGGCGCCGCGCAGCCGCTCCACCGCCTCGCGGGTCAGCGCCTTGGCGTGCCCGAGCCGCTCGTAGACCTCGCTGTGGTGGGCCACCTCCGGCCGGCACCACTCGATCGTCATCCCCGCGGAGAGCACGTGCTGGGCCACGCTGTCGTGCAGCTCGCGGGCGATCCGGTGCCGCTCGGCGTCCACCGCCTCCCGCTGCGCGGCGACGTCCAGCCGGCGTTCGGCGTCGGCCAGCTGCTCGTGCCGGTCGGCGAGGTCGCGGGCCCGCTGCTCGGCCTGCGCGTAGAGCTCCTCGGTCTGCCGGCGCAGCCCCTCCGACCGGGCCAGCAGGTGGTCCGAGAGCAGCGCGACCGCCGACTGGTTGGCCGCGATCCGCAGGATGGCCAGGTCCGCGGCGGTCGCCGTCCGCCGTGGCCCGCCGCAGGCGACCAGCGCGCCGACCGGCTCGCCGTCGACCACCAGGGGGACGACGACCGCGCCGTCGGCGGTCTGCCACGGCTCGACCGCGTCGGCCTCCAGCGCCTCGGTGACCGGGCGACGCACCACCTCCGGGAGCAGCGCCATGTGCCCCACCCCGACCCCCGACGGGCCGCGGCCGAGCATCCGCGGGCGGGCCAGCGGCAGCGCCGTCCCGGACAGCGCCAGCACCGCCCACGGCTCGCCGAGGTGCTCGGCGGTGGCGTCGACGACCGCCCGGCACAACGCGTGGGCACCCTGCCCGGTGGCCGAGAGGACGCCGGCGATGTGCTCCAGCGAGCCCAGCGCGCGGTCGAGGTCGTCGACGGTCTGCCGGTACTCGGCGTACCAGCTCGGCTTGGACGAGCGCAGCCCGGTGAGCGCGGAGATGTCCGGGGCGCGCATCAGAGCGCGCTGCGGAACAGGGCCGCGATGTCGGCGCGGTCGGCGTCGCGGGGGTTGGTCGACAGGCACGCGTCGCCGAGGGTGGTGACGGCGAGGGTCTCGATGTCGGCCTCGCGCACGCCGAGCTGGGCGAGCCCGCGCGGGCAGCCGAGGTCCGCGGCCAGCCGGCCGACGGCCTCGGCGGCCTCCTCGGCGGCGACGTCGACCGGTAGCCCCGTGACGTCGATGCCCATGGCCCGCGCGATGGGGACGAACCGGTCCGGCGCGCTGCGCGCGTTGAACCGGATGACGTGCGGCAGCAGGACGCCGTTGACGACGCCGTGCGGCAGGTCGAGCAGCCCGCCGACCTGGTGGCTCATGGCGTGGGTGGCGCCGAGGATCGCGTTGGTGAAGGCCAGCCCCGCCTCGAGGCTGGCTTGGGCCATCGCGGTGCGCGCGGCGGGGTCGTCCGGGCGGTCGAGGGTGCCGCGCAGCGAGCCGCAGATCAGCTCGATGGCGTGCAGCGCGTGCACGTCGGTGAGCGGGCCGGACGCCCGGGAGACGAACGCCTCGATGCCGTGGGTCAGCGCGTCCAGGCCGGTCGCGGCGGCGAGGTCGTCGGGCATCGTGGTGAGCAGCCGCGGATCGGTGATCGAGATGTCGGGCACCAGCGCCCGGCCGATCAGGGTGGCCTTGAGCCGGCGGGTGGTGTCGGTGATGACGGCGAACTGCGAGACGTCGGCGCCGGTGCCGGCGGTGCTGGGGCACATCACGGTCGGCGGGATCGCCGCGGTGACCTTGTCGACGCCCTCGTAGTCGAGGATCTGCCCGCCGTTGCTCGCCACGACCGCGACCGCCTTGGCCGCGTCGATGACCGAGCCGCCGCCGAGGCCGACGATGACGTCGCACCCGCTCTCCAGGTAGCGCTGCACGCCAGCGGCGACCTCGTGGTCCTTGGGGTTCGAGGTGAGCTCCTGCCAGACGGTCGCGCGCAGCCCGGCCTCCGCGAGGTGGCCGGCGAGCTCGGCCCACCAGCCGGCCTGCACCAGCCCGGCGTCGGTGACCACGAACGGCCGCTGCGCCCCCAACCTCCGGGCGGCCCAGCCGGCCTCGGACAGCGAGCCCCAGCCGAAGACGACCTCGGGCACCAGGTACTTGGTGAACGCGGCGACGGCCGGGGCCGGGTGCACCGCGACACCGCCGGGGGACGCGGACCGGGCCGGGATGGCGGTGGTCGTCGTCGCCCCGTTCGGGGTGCGCACGGCAGCGGGCACGACGACCTCCGGGCACTCGGCGGTGCCGTCAGACTAACCCGTCGGTGACCGCTGTCACACGGTCCGGTTGCGCGCGATGCAACCCGGCCCTCCTGCAGGGTCCCGCCGTGGCCCCGTCCAGAGGCTCACCGCGAGCCTGCGAGCGGTGAGGAGGACGGGGTCCTTCTATGGCGGGGGGCAGGAGGGTCCTCCCTCAGGCGTCGAGCCACTCCCCCAGCCCGGCGAGCAGCCGGTCGACGTCCTCGTCGTCGTTGTAGGGCGCGAGCCCGACCCGGAGGCCGCCGGTGTCGCCGAGACCCAGGTGGCGGGAGGCCTCGATGGCGTAGAAGGACCCGGCGGGCGCGTTGACCCCGCCCGCGGCGAGGAACCGGTACGCGTCGGCGGCGTCGCGACCGTCGAAGGTGAGCAGCAGGGTGGGCGTACGGCGGGCCGCCCGGGACCACACGGTGACGCCGGGCAGCGCGCGGACGCCGTCCTCGATGCGCTCCCGCAGCCGGTCCTCGTGCTCCTCGAGCGCCGCCATCCCGGCCTCCAGCCGGGCGCGGCGGTCCCCCTCCGGGCCGCCGTCGCCGGCTCTGCCGGCTCTGCCGTCGCCGGCTCCGCCGGCGAGGCTCCCCAGCCCGGCGAGGAAGTCCACCGCGGCGGTGGTGCCGGCCAGCAGCTCGTAGGGCAGCGTGCCCAGCTCGAACCGCTCGGGGACGGCGTCGGTGGAGGGCAGCAGCTTGTCGGGGTGCAGCGCCTCCAGCAGGGCGGGGTCCGCGACGACGCAGCCCAGGTGCGGGCCGAGGAACTTGTACGGCGAGCAGGCGTAGAGGTCGGCGCCGAGCGCGCGGACGTCGACCGCGGCGTGCGCGGTGAGGTGCACGCCGTCGACGTGGGTGAGGGCGCCGGCGTCGTGGGCGAGCGCGCTGATCGCCGCGACGTCCGGCCGGGTGCCGATGAGGTTGGAGGCGCCGGTGACGGCGACCAGCCGGGTGCGGTCGGAGAGGACCCGCCCGACCGCCTCGGGGGCGAGCTCGCCGGTGGCCGGGTCGAACTCCGCCCAGCGCACGGTCGCGCCGCGGGCGGCCGCGGCCTGCACCCACGGGCGGACGTTGGCGTCGTGGTCCAGCCGGGTCACCACGACCTCGTCGCCCGGACCCCAGCCGGCGGACAGCGTGCGCGACAGGTCGTAGGTCAGCTGGGTCGTGCTGCGGCCGAACACCACCCCGCCGGGGTCGCCGGCGACGAGGTCGGCGATCGCCTGCCGCGCGGCCAGGACGACGTCGTCGGCGGTGCGCTCGGCCTGGGTGACCCGCCCGCGGTTGGCGATCGGCGAGGTGAGGGTGGCCGCCACCGCGGCGGCCACCGACTCGGGCACCTGGGAGCCACCGGGGCCGTCGAAGTGGGCGGCTCCCGCACGCAGGGCGGGGAAGCAGGCGCGGACGGCGGCGACGTCGTAGCTCACCCGGGCAGCATGCCGCGTCGCGGTGTGTGCACGCAGCGCGGTCCCGGGTCGGAGGCCGTTGCGCACGGGCGGCCCCGTCCCGCCGCGGGACCGGGCCGCCCGTGCGCAGGGACGAGGTCAGCGGCCGCCGAGGAGGCCGCCCAGCCCGCCGCCACCGCCGCCGAGCTTGCTGATCAGGTCCATGGGTGAGAGGCCCAGCTTCTCGAGGATGCCGGCGTGCTGGTCGGTGTCGACGGTGCCGGGCAGCTCCTGGTCGGCCTGCTGCGCCTTGGCGTCGTCGCCCTGGTTGCGGAGGAGCTCGAGGATCTGGTTCTTGTCGATCTGCATGCACCGGCCGTACCCGGCAGCCGGGGGCTCACCCGGCTCAGGACGCCGAGAGCACGATCCGGTCCGGCCGGACGACGACGGCGACCGCGCCGGCCGAGCGCAGCCACGCGGTGAGCGCGCCGTCGGCGTCGGCCACCTCGACCTCGCGCCCCCCCGCGGGGCGCACCGCCAGCCGACCGGGGGCCAGCAGTCGCAGCCTCGCCGTCCCGGGGCCGAGGACGTCGTCCACCGGCACCGTCCGGCCGTCGAGCACCACGGCGGCCCGCGGCAGCAGGGACCCCGCCAGCCGCCGTCCGGCACGCCCGCGGCGCACCACCAGCGGCCCGCGGCGCAGCGGCGGGGTGCGGCTGTCGGTGGCGTAACGGGCCACGGCCGGCACCCGGTCCACCCCCGCCAGCACCGCGCGGCGCAGCACCGCGGCCCCGCGGCCGCCGCCGGTCATCAGCCGGCCGAGCAGCAGCGCCAGCCGCACCATCGCCCGCGCGTGCGGCTCGCGCTCGGCCTGGTGGGTGTCCAGCAGCCGCTCGGGCGCCGTCCCGGCCAGGACGGCGGCCAGCTTCCAGGCGAGCTGGTGGACGTCGCGCAGCCCGAGCCCCAGCCCCTGCCCGATGAACGGCGGGGTCAGGTGCGCGGCGTCACCGGCGAGCAGCACCCTCCCCGAGCGCCAGCGGTCGGCCACCTGGGCGCGGTGGACGTACTCGGCGACCCGCTCCACCTCGGCGTCCGCCGCGCCGTACGGGGCCAGCAGCGCGGGCAACCGGCCGACCACGTCCTCGCGGGTCTCGCCGGGCAGCAGCCGGAACTCGAAGCGGTAGCGGTCCCCGGACACCGGCATGGCGGTCGCCGCCCGGTGCGGGTCGCAGACCTGGTGCACCCCGGGCCACAGCGGCAGCGGCCACGCCGAGCGCAGATCGGCCACCAGCCAGCGGTCGGGGCGCCCCAGGTCGCGCATGCGCGCCCCGACCAGCCGCCGCACCGTGCTGTTCGCCCCGTCGCAGCCGAGCACCGCGGCGGCGCGCAGCCGCGAGCGCGCGCCGGAGGCCCGGTCGAGCACGTCCAGCGTCACGCCCCCGTCCTGGGCCAGCCCCACGACCTCGCAGCCGGTGTGCAGCTCGACGAGCGGCTCCCGGCGGACGGCGGCCAGCAGCAGCTCCTCGAGGTCGGGCTGGGAGAACATGGACCCCTGCGGCCAGCCGTGCGGTCCGGACGACGACGCGCGGGCGAACTCGGCGAGCACCCGGTGGCGCCCGTCGAGCAGCCGCAGCCCCCGCATCGGGCGGCTGAGCGCGAGGAAGCCCTCGGCGACCCCGGCGTCGGTGAGCGCGCGCAGGGCCTCGTCGTCCAGGTGCACCGCGCGGGGCTGCCCGTAGGGCGCCGGCCGCCGCTCCAGGACCTGCACCGGCAGCCCGCGACGGGCCAGCAACAGGGCCGCGGTCAGGCCCACGGGACCGGCGCCGACGACGACCACCGGGGCTCCCGACACGGGGTCACTCTCGCAGCCCGCGGGCGGCGGGGTAGCGGCAACGTTGCACCCGCCTTCCCACGGGTGTGAGCCACGCCATAACGTTCCGGCCACGGACATGCACTCGTGCATGCAGGCGAACCCTCAGCGATGAGGGCGACGAGGAGGTCACTGTGCCCGTGAACACCCGCGGCGCGATCCTGCGCTCCGCTCCCGGCACGTGGGAGGTCACCGACCTGGTCGCGGACGACCCGCGACAGGGCGAACTCCAGGTGAAGCTGGCCGCGTCCGGCCTGTGCCACTCGGACGACCACATCGCCACCGGCGACATGCGGGTCGGCCACTACCCGTTCCTCGGCGGCCACGAGGGGTCCGGCGTCGTCACCGCCGTCGGCCCCGGCACGCCCGGGTTCAAGGAGGGCGACCACGTCGTCTTCTCGTTCCTCCCCGGCTGCGGCCGCTGCCGCTACTGCGCCAACGGCCAGCAGTACATCTGCGACTCCGGCGCCAACCTGCTGATCGGCTCCCGCTGGGACGACGCGGAGAGCTTCCGCTTCCAGACCGCCGACGGCACGCCGGTCGGCCAGATGTGCGGCCTGGGCACCTTCGCCGAGGTGACGACGGTCGACGTCCGCTCCACGGTGAAGATCCCCGAGGACATCCCGCTCGACGTCGCGTGCCTGACCGGCTGCGGTGTGGGCACCGGCTGGGGCACCGCGGTGCAGGCCGGTGAGGTCAAGGCCGGCGACACGGTGATCGTCATGGGCATCGGCGGCATCGGCATCAACGCCGTCCAGGGTGCGGCGCACGCCGGCGCCAGCCACGTCATCGCCGTCGACCCGATCCCCTTCAAGCGCGAGAAGGCGCAGGAGGTCGGTGCCACCCACGCCTTCGAGAGCATCGAGGAGGCCGCCGACTTCGCGCGCAGCGTCACCAACGGTCAGGGCGCGGACAAGGCGCTGATCACCGTCGGGGTGCTGAAGGGCGAGCACGTCGCGCAGGCCTTCGAGGCGATCGGCAAGGGCGGGCGGGTCGTCATCACCGGCCTCGGCGACCTGACCGACGTGGGCATCCCGATCAACCCCAGCATGATGGCGTTGTTCACCAAGGAGATCCGCGGCGCGCTGTTCGGCGACCAGAACCCGAGCGCCGACATCCTCAAGATGCTCCGCCTCTACCAGGAGGGGAAGCTCAAGCTCGACGAGCTGATCACCAACCGGTACAAGCTCGACGACGTCAACCAGGGCTACGAGGACATGAAGGCCGGCAAGAACATCCGCGGCGTGATCATCTACGACTGAGAACCACCCCCTGCCCCCGCCACTCGCGAGCTGGCGGCGGGACCCTGCAGGGGGTCGGCCGGGCCGGGGCGTTCCCTGCGGGGGGCGCCCCGGTCGCACGTCGACCCAGAGGAGCACCTGAGCCTTGAGCACCACCACGGCCGCCCGGCGGCTGGACGTCACCGGCATGGTCCGGGTCGCCCGCGAGCGCGTGGTCGCCCGCATCCGCGAGGCCGAGGTCGTCGCGGCCGCGCTGTCGGCCGGCCGCAACGTCCTGCTGGAGGGCCCGCCGGGCACGGGCAAGACGACGCTGCTGCGCTCGCTGGCCGACGGTGCCGGCGTGCCGCTGGTGCTGGTCGAGGGCAACGCCGAGCTCACCCCCACCCGGCTGGTCGGCCACCACGACGCCTCACGGGTGCTCACCGAGGACTACCGCCCCGAGAACTTCGTGCCCGGCCCGCTCACCCGGGCCATGACCGACGGCGCGATCCTCTACGTCGAGGAGTTCAACCGGGTCCCCGAGGAGACGATGAACGTGCTCCTCGGCGTGCTGTCGGAGCGCGAGATGCACGTGCCGCGCTTCGGCCGGGTCACCGCGCGGCCCACGTTCCGGCTGGTCGCCGCCATGAACCCGTTCGACGCGGTGGGGACCGCGCGGGTGACGCCGGCGCTGTACGACCGCTCCTGCCGGGTGGCGATGGGCTACCAGGACGAGGAGGCCGAGCTCGCCGTCGTCGCCGCCGCGACCGGCGGGCCGGCGGGGCTGGTCGCCCAGGCGGTGCGGGCGGTCCGGATCACCCGCGACCACCCCGAGCTGCGGATCGGCTCCTCGGTGCGCGGCGCCCTGGACACGGTGCTCATCGCGCTGGAGCTGGCCACCGTCCGCGGGCACGAGGCCGTCGAGGACACCACCGGACTCGACGCCGCCCTCGCCGCGCTCACCGGCAAGGTGACCCTGGCCGACGGCGCGGCCCGGCCGGTGGAGGACGTCGTCGCGGACATCTGGCGCCGGGCGGGTGAGGAGCTGGGAAAAGCCTGACGCCCGAGGAACCGGGCGACCCCGCCGGCGCGGCCGAGCCGCCCCCGCCCCCACCGCCCCCGCCGGGGGACGGCGGGCTGACCGAACCCCCGGGGCGCCGCCCGCCGCGGCCGGTGCCCGTGGAGGACCCCGACGACGTCGAACAGCTGCTGAAGCAGCGCCAGGCCCGCCGCGCCGGCCGCGAGGAGATGGCCCGGGCCCACCCGGAGTTCCAGCGTGTCTCCCCGCAGCTGGGAGAGCTCGACGAGGACGCGCTGGCCGACCTCACCGCCCGCGACCCCGACGCGGCCAACCGGCTGCTGACGGCCATGGGGCGGGCGTTCGACCCGGCGTTGCGGACCGCCGCGCGGGCGCTGGCCTGCCGGCTGCCGGTGGGCACGCCGCGCGCCGGGGTCCCCGACCGCCCGGGCACCCGCCGCGTGGTGACCCGCCGCGACGAGACCGGCAGCGACATCGACCTGGACGCGACCCTCGCCGCGCGCGGCGCCGAGCCGCACTGGCGGGCCGAGCACCTGCACACCCGCGGCTGGCGCTCCACCGGCCGGGCGTGCGTGCTGCTCGTCGACGCCTCCGGCTCGGTCGCAGGCGACGAGCTCGCGGTCGCCGTCCTCACCGCCTCGGCGCTGTCCCAGCGGATGCGGCCCGAGGACGAGCTGGCCGTCGTCGCCTTCTGGTCGCGGGCGGTCGTGCTGCGGCCGCTGTCCACCGACCCGCGCACGGACGCCGTCATCGACCGGCTGTTCGACCTGCAGGGCGGCGGCACCACCGACCTGGACCTGGGCCTGCGCACCGCGGCGGCCCAGGTGGCCCGCTCCCGCGCGGCCGCCCGGGACGTGCTGCTGCTCTCCGACGGGATGCCCACCGACAGCCCCGACCCGCTGCCGGCCGCGGCGGCGCTCGCCCGCGCGGGCGCGCACCTGCACGTGCTCTCGCTGTCGGGGGAGCCGGAGTCGGTGGCCAACTGCGCCGCGCTGGCCGCCGCCGGTGACGGCCGGGTGGCGCCGCTGCTCAGGCCGACGCAGGCCCCCGCGGCCGTCCGGACGCTGCTGGGCTGACCGCCATCCCGGCCCGCACCGGGTCCAGCGGGACGGCCGAGCCGAGGACGGCGGGCCCGAGCCGCAGCTCGCCGTCCGACAGCGCGGCGCAGCGCACGCCGCCCCGGCCGCGCAGGGTCCGGTGCGCGCCCGGCGCCAGGACGACGTCCATCCAGGCGCAGGGGTGGGCCGGCCGCCCGCCGCCGAGCAGCACCGGCCCGGACCCGGTGTCCAGCGTGAACCGCTGCCCTCGCAGCGCCTCCACCTCCGCGCCGCGCAGGACGACGGTGCGCCGGGCCAGGTGCGGGTCGAACGGGGCGGAGCCGGTCTCGGCGGCGACGGCCTCCAGCGCCTCGACGGCGAGCACGGTCAGCTGGGCGTCGCGGTGCGCCGGGCGGCCGGCGTAGCGGTCCCCGACCACGCCGACCCCGGCCCGCACCTCGACGGCCTCGCGCCGGTCGCCGTCCTGCTGCGGGACGGGGCCTGCGGGCCGGCCGTCGTAGCGGTGCACGGGCGAGGCCAGCAGCGCCACGACCTCGACGTCGTACCGAGAGAGGACCCCCTCCTCCCGATCCCCCGCGAGCTCGGGGCGGACCCCGGGAGGGGGCCTAATGGTCGACCAGGCCGTAGGCGCGGGCCTCCTCCGCGTCGAGCAGTCTCCCGGCGCGCATGTCCGCGGCCACCTCGTCCACCGACCGCCCGCAGGCCGCGGCCAACCGCTCCTGCAGTCGGCGCAGCTGCCGTGCGTGCTCGGCGGCCCAGGCCTCCACCTCGTGGCCGGGGACGCCGCGCGGCGCTCGGGGCTCGCAGAGCCGCACCGTCGCGTGCGCGCCCGCGATCCGCCGGTCGGCGACGGCGAGGACCGCGACCGCCGGTCCGCTGAGGACGCCCAGGCTGGTCGCGTGCACCGGGACGCCGACCAGGTCGAGTGCGTCCACCAGCGTCAGGGCGCCCTGCAGGTCGGCGCCCACCCCGGAGAGCCGGAGCCGGACCGGGTCGTTCCCCGTCGCGTCGAGCAGCGCCAGTTCGGCGACCGCCCGGTTGACGGCATCGGTGTCCAGCTCGCCGGAGAGGGTGACCACCCGCTGTTCGAGCAGCCGCTCGGCGAGCCAGTCACCCCCGCCGACGACCAGGGCGGCCGATGCCGACACCGGGCCGGGGGCCGGCGGGCGCGGCTCGGGCTGCCACGGCGTACGCGGCCACTCCGGCGGCCCCGGGGGGAACGGCGGGTCGGGGGGGCCGGGCGGGACGGGCGGCCACGTGCCCGTGGGTCGGGTCATGGGGACTCCTCGCTCGGGGTGGTGGAGCGGGTGGCCGACTCGGGGGACCGGACGTGCCAGTCGACGGCGCGCCCGAGAGCGGCCGCGTAGCGCTCCAGCGTGGACAGCCGCGCGTCGAGCTCGCCGCTCTCCAGCCGGGCGACGGCGGACTGCGACGTGCCCATGCGCGCGGCGAGCTCGGTCTGGCTCAGCCCGCTCTCCCGGCGGGCGCGGGCCAGCTGCTCGATCAACTCGTGCCGGCGCGCGGAGGCAGCACCGAGTCCGGGGAAGGCGCTGCGACGAGGCTCGACCGGCATAGCGGCAAAGGTATCGCTGATCCGCTATGGGAGGGGTCCTCCCGCGTGCGGGATGTGCACAGTGGTGGCCATGAGGGCCCTGATGGCGACCACTGTGCAGACCTCGCGCCGGAGCCTCAGCGGTCCGCGGTCCGGTGGATCGGGCCCTCGGTGCCGGAGAGCCGCTCCCCCGAGCCGCCCCAGCGGCCGGCGATGACCTCGGCGGCGATCGAGATGGCCGTCTCCTCGGGCGTGCGGGCGCCGAGGTCCAGCCCGATCGGGGAGGAGAGCCGCGCCAGCTCCTCCTTCGACAGCCCCGCCTCCTCCAGTCGGGCCAGCCGCTCCTCGTGCGTGCGTCGCGAGCCCATCGCGCCGACGTAGGCGACCGGCAGCCGCAGCGCGACCTCCAGCAGCGGGACGTCGAACTTCGGGTCGTGGGTGAGCACGCACAGCACGGTGCGCTCGTCGATCCGGCCGGCGTCCACCTCGGCCTGCAGGTAGCGGTGCGGCCACTCGACGACGACCTCGTGCGCGTCGGGGAAGCGCTTGGGCGTGGCGAAGACCGGGCGGGCGTCGCAGACGGTGACGCGGTAGCCGAGGAAGGCCCCGACGCGGGCGACCGCGGCGGCGAAGTCGATGGCGCCGAAGACGACCATCCGGGCGGCCGGCGCGAAGGCGTTGACGAACAGCGACAGGTCGTCGCCGCGGCGCTCGCCGTCGTGGCCGACGTGCAGCATCCCGGTGCGGCCGGCGGCCAGCATGCCGCGCGCGTCGTCGGCGACGGCGTCGTCCAGGCGCTGCAGGCCGAGGGTGCCCGAGCTGCGGTCGGGCCAGACGACCAGCCGCCGTCCCACCCGGTCCTCCGGGCCCGCGACGCAGGTGACGACGGCGACCGGCTCGTGCCGCGCCACCGACTCGGCCACCTCGCCGAGCTCGGGGAAGGACTCCCGCGACACCGCCTCGACGAAGACGTCGAGGATCCCGCCGCAGGTCAGCCCCACGGCGAAGGCGTCGTCGTCGCTGACGCCGTACCGCTCGAGGGTGGGGACGCCGGACTCGACGACGTCCTTGGCCTCCTCGTAGACCGCGCCCTCGACGCAGCCGCCGGAGACGCTGCCCACAGCGGTGCCGTCGGGCCCGACGAGCATCGACGCACCCGCCGGCCGGGGGGCGGAGCGCCAGGTGGCCACCACCGTCCCCATGCCGACGGTCTCGCCCGCCTGCCACCAGCCGATCAGGTCCTCGAGCACGTCACGCATCCGACAGCTCCTTTGCACGGAGGTAGGTCATGATGGCCCCCTTCGAGGGCCTGCGAGGGTGGGAGGAGGGTCCGTCAGGCACGGCTGATGACCCCCGCCAGCTGCTGGAACGCGGCCAGGCTGTGCCCGGCCACGAAGTGGTCCACCGACGGCAGCGCCGCCTGCATCCCGCCGGTGAGCGGCTCGTAGCCCTCCCGGCCCTTGTGCGGGTTGACCCACACGACCGCGTGCGCCAGCCGCCGCAGCCGGGCCATCTGCTCGGCGAGCACGTCGGTGCCGCCGCGCTCCCAGCCGTCGCTGCACACGACGACGATCGCGCCGCGGGCGGTGCCGCGCTGCCCCCACCGGTCGAGGAAGGCCTTGAGCACCTCGCCGAGCCGGGTGCCGCCGGACCAGTCGGGGATCGCCGAGCCGCTGGCGGCCAGCGCCTTGTCGGGGTCGCGCAGCCGCAGCTCGCGCGTCACCCGGGTCAGCCGGGTCCCGATGGTGAACACCTCGGTCGCGGCCGGGTGGGCCCGGACCGCGGCGTGCGCGAACCGCAGCAGCGCGTCGGCGTAGGGGCTCATCGAGCCGGAGACGTCGATGAGCAGGACGACGCGGCGCGGGCGGGGCCGGGCCCGCCGGTGCAGCAGCCGGGTGACCTCGCCGCCGTCGTGCAGCGCGCGGCGGACGGTGCGGGAGGCGTGGACGGCGCCGTGCGGGCTGGGCCGGCGCCGGCGCGAGAGCCGCATCGGCGCGGCGGGGACCAGCAGCGCGAACAGCCGGCGCAGCTGCTCGCGCTCGGCGCCGGTCAGCTCGGCGACGTCCCGGTGGCGCAGCACCTCGTCGGCGCTGGCCTGGCCGGCGAGGTCCGGCGGCGACTCGTCGTCCCCCTGCCCCTCCCCCGGGTCCATCGGCGCGGTGGTGACCGTCCGCTGCCGCTGCGGGGCCGCCGGCGGCACCGGCCGCGGCGTCTCGCCGCCGAAGTACGCGGCGAAGGCGGCGTCGTAGCGCTCCAGGTCGTCCGGGCCCGCGCACAGCGTCAGCCGGCCGCTCCAGTACACGTCGGTGGCGTCGAGGACGTCGAGCGCCGCGACGGCGGCCAGCATCGCCTCGACCCGGTCCGGCGAGGCGGCCACCCCGGCGACCCGGAGGGTGCGCGCGAAGCCCAGCACCGTGTCGACGACGTCCCGGGGTGGACGGGCGGCCCCGTCCCGGCCCTCCGGCAGGGGCCCGCCACGAGCCTCGATCGGCCTCCCTGCAGGCTCCCGCCGCGAGCTCGCGAGCGGCGGGGGGCAGGAGGGTCCTTCCAGGGGGGCAGGAGGGTCCTCCTCCCGAGCCTGGGCGTGAGGGGGACGAGGTCCTTCTTCAGCCGCCACCGAAGAGCGCCCCCCGGGCCATGGCGTGCACGCGGTCGGTGTCCTCGCGGTACTTCAGCACCGCGCCGAGGGTGCGCGCGGCGACGTCGGGGTCCAGCTCCCGGGCGCCGAGGGTGTGCAGCGCGGTCGCCCAGTCCATCGCCTCGGCGACCCCGGGCGGTTTGAGCAGGTCCAGGGTGCGCAGCTTCGCCGTCGCCCGGGCCACCTCGCGTGCCAGCTGCTCGGTCACGTCGGGCAGCCGGCGGCGCAGGATCGCCACCTCGCGGTCGAAGTCCGGGTGCTGCAGCCAGTGGTAGAGGCAGCGCCGCTTGAGCGCGTCGTGCACCTCACGGGTGCGGTTCGAGGTGAGGACGACGAGCGGCGGGGTGCTCGCGCGGATGGTGCCGAGCTCGGGGATGGAGATCGTGAAGTCGGACAGGACCTCGAGCAGGAAGGCCTCGAACTCGTCGTCGGCGCGGTCGACCTCGTCGACCAGCAGCACGCTCGGGGAGTCCTCCAGCGCCTGCAGCAGCGGCCGGGCCAGCAGGAAGCGGCGGTCGTAGAGGGAGGCCTCCAGCGTCTCGGTGTCGCCGGTGGCGTGCGCGGCCTCGGCGGCGCGCAGGTGCAGCAGCTGCCGGCCGAAGTCCCAGTCGTAGAGCGCCTGGCTGGCCTCCAGGCCCTCGTAGCACTGCAGCCGGTACAGCGGCCGGCCGGTGACCCGCGCCAGCGCCTGGGCCAGCGCGGTCTTGCCGACGCCGGCCTCGCCCTCCAGGAACAGTGGGCGGTGCATGGCCAGGGCCAGGTAGGCGGCGGTCGCCAGGCCCTCGTCGGGCAGGTAGCCGGTTCCCTCGAGGGCCGCGGCGAGCTCGTCGGGGCCGCCGATCCCGCCGTCCGCGCCGGTCACCGGCCGCACCGTGGTCTCGCTCACGTCCCGAGCATCCCACCCGCGCCGCCGACGCGGCCTGCCCGGTCGGGTGGACCTGGCACCGGCCCGGGAACGGCAGATGGCCGGCCGGGATCAGGTCCTCGGCCGGCCACCGCCGTCTGGTGCCCGGTCCTGCCGGGCGGCCCGGCCCCCGCAGGGTCCCGCCGGCCCCGTCCAGGGGCCCGCCGCGCGCCTGCGGGGTGGAGAGGACGGGGTCCTTCTCCGGGGGGCAGGGGGTCCTCTGTCAGCGGCCGATGCGGCCGTCGTCGTCGCGGTCGAGGGCGTCCTTGGCCTTCTGGGTGAAGCTGCGGTCGTCCCCGCCGGTGGTGCCGCCGGTCACGCCGGTGCCGCCGTCGACCTCGACCTCCTCCTTGCGGACGTCGGCCGACACCCGCTCGGAGTCGGTGACGGTCTCCGTGTCCAGGCGCACCCGCTCGACCGGCACGGCCTCCTTCTCCACCACCGGGCGCTCGGCGTGCAGGGTGACCTCGTGCTCCTCCTCGGAGATCGCCGGGCCGTCCAGCGCGTTGCCGATGTTGGCGTCGGTGATCGGCTCGCGCTCGACCCGCACCTCCTCGCGGGAGACCGGCACGGTCTCGGTCACGTTCTCGGTGACCACGTACTTGCGCAGCCGGGCCCGGCCGACCTCCTCGGTGCGGGTGCCCACGTTGAGCCGCTCCTCCGAGCGGGTCATCGCCTCGTCGGTGGTCGGCCCGGAGGTGTCCCGGCCCACCGCCCGGTCGGCGACGTCGTCGTACACCCCGTCACCGTCCCGATCGGTCCGCCCCGCGCTACCGGCCATCCCGGCCGTGCCCGCGGTGCCCGCCACACCCGCGGTCCCGGTGGTGCCCGCCGTGCCCGCGGTCCCGGTGGTGCCGGCCATGCCAGCGGTGCCGGCCGTGCCGGCGGTCCCGGTCGTGGTCTGGGTCTGCGTGGTGTCGGTGACCGTCGTCTCGTCACGGTCGACACGGCCCACGGTGGTGTCGGTCGTCGTCCCCTGGCCGGAGCCGAGGCCGTAGTAGCGGTAGAGCTCCTGCTCCTCCTGCGGCGACAGGTGACCGTCGGTGTCGATCTTCGGCGCGTCCTTCACCTGGGCCTTGCTCACCGGTACGCGCAGGCCGTCGTCGGTGAGGTCGGCGTCGCGCAGCGGGACGAAGGACTCCTTGGTGCCGAACAGGCCGGTGCGCACCGTGACCCACTCCGGCTGGCCGCTCTCGTCGTCGAGGTAGACCTCCGAGGCCGAGCCGATCTTGTCGCCGCTCTGGTCGTAGACGTCCTTGCCGATCACGCGGCTGATGGCTTCGGTGCCGATCATGGTGGCTCTCGCTCCCGTCTGAGCTGGTGAGTTCGGTCGATGACAGGGGTGTCCGCCCGGCGGGTCACGAAACGGCCACGGTCGTCGTGACACGCCCGGTCGGTGCTGGCGCGGGACGCTCGGAGACCCCGGGACGCGCCAGCCATCGCATCCGCGCAGGTGAGAAACAAGGCAACGGGGGGTGACGCAGATCACTACACCTGCGTGACGATCGGCCACGACGCGTCACGTCGAGTCGCTCGGGCGTGTCAGACATGACGCCGTCCCGGCGCGTCGGCCCCGCCGTCCGCGGTGCGCCTGCCCATCCTGGAGGGCGTGCCTCCCCGCTCGCCGTACGACGACCTGGTCCACCCGCGCACCGTCAAGAAGCCGAGCCCGCAGGTCGAGGCCGAGCGCGACCTGGTCGTGGAGGACCCGAGCTCCGGGTTCGTGGGCGCGGTCGTGCGCTGCGAGAAGGACGTCGTCCACCTCGAGGACCGCTTCGGCCGCGTGCGCGCCTACCCGCTCGGCCCGGGCTTCTGGGTCGACGGCCGGCCGGTCGTGCTGGTGCGGCCGAAGCCGCAGGCGCCGGCCACCCCCACGCGCAGCGCGTCGGGCTCGACCTACGTCGCCGGGGCTCGCGCGCGCGTCGCCCGCGAGGGGCGCATCTACGTCGAGGGCAAGCACGACGCGGAGCTGGTCGAGAAGGTGTGGGGGCACGACCTGCGCATCGAGGGCGTCGTGGTCGAGCCGCTGCACGGCGTCGACGACCTCCCCGGCATCGTGCGCGACTTCCGCCCGTCGTCGGGACGGCGGCTCGGCGTGCTGATCGACCACCTGGTGACCGGCTCCAAGGAGTCCCGCATCGCCGCGCAGGTCACCGGCGAGCACGCGCTCGTCGTCGGCCACCCGTTCATCGACATCTGGCAGGCCGTCAAGCCGTCGGTCGTCGGGATCCGGGCCTGGCCGACGGTGCCCAGGGGCGAGTCGTGGAAGGACGGCGTCTGCCGCCGGCTGGGCTGGGAGGACGACACCGGCTACGTCTGGGCGCAGCGCATCCTCGCCCGGGTGCGCACCTGGACCGACCTGGAGCCCGCGCTGATCGGCCGCGTCGAGGAGCTCATCGACTTCGTCACGACGACACCGTGACCCTCCGGGCCGGCTCTCCGTCGGCCGATGACGATCATGGCGTCGTGACCGCCTCCGGCGAGCCCGGAGTGGTCACGACGCCATGATCGCGTGAGGGGAGCCGCCCTCAGCCCGGGATGTAGTTGAAGGTGTCCGGGTCGGGACCGGTGCGCTCGCCGCGGTCCAGGCCGGTGAGGGTGGCCATGTCGTCGGTGCCGAGCTCGAAGTCGAACAGCTCGTAGTTCTCCTGCATGCGCTGGCGGGAGACCGACTTCGGGAAGACGACGTCCCCGCGCTGGACGTGCCACCGCAGCACGACCTGGGCCGGGGTGCGGCCCAGCCGCTCGGCGATGGCCACGATCGCCGGGTCGCCGAGCACCTTGCCCTGCGCGATCGGCGACCAGGCCTCGGTGACGATCTCGTGGTCGGCGTCGAAGGCCCGCAGCTCCTCCTGCGTGAGGTAGGGGTGCACCTCGATCTGGTTGACGGCCGGGCGCACCTCGGTCTCGGAGAACAGCCGGCGCAGGTGGTGGGCCTGGAAGTTCGAGACGCCGATCGCGCGGCAGCGGCCGCTGGCGTAGATCTCCTCCATCGCCTTCCAGGTCTCGATGTAGTCGACGTCGATCCCGGGCAGCGGCCAGTGGATGAGGAAGAGGTCCAGGTACTCGAAGCCGAGGTCGCCGAGCGACTGGTCGAAGGCGCGCAGCGCGTCGTCCCGGCGGTGGAAGCCGTTGTTCAGCTTGCTGGTCACGAAGACCTCGCCGCGGTCGATGCCGGAGCGGGCGACGGCCTCACCGACGCCCTTCTCGTTGCCGTACATCTCGGCGGTGTCGATGTGCCGGTAGCCGATCTCCAGCGCCGTGGAGACGGCGTCGGCGGTGTCCTCCGGCGGGACCTGGTAGACGCCGAACCCCAGCTGGGGGATCTCGACGCCGTTGTTGAGTCGGATCGTGGGCACGGTGTCCACGAGGGCTCCTCTCGCTGACGGGTGGGGCGCCGCGCACTCGCGTGGGCGCGGCCTGCCGACAGTCCGCCTACCCGTCAGCCCGGCCCTCAACCCGTCGTCAGAAGTAGTCGAGCAACCCGACCGGCGGGCCGGCGGCGATCAGGTCCAGCGCGGACGGGTCCCCCGGGCCGGAGACCAGCCCGGCCAGTGCCGCGGCCCGTCCGGTGGTGATCCCGCAGTAGAGCTGGGCGAACCCGCGGACGTCGAGGGTCAGCCCGGGCTCCCGGCCGGGACGGCGGAGCCCCCCGGCGCCGTCGGCGAGCTCCAGCTCCCACGGCCCGGTGTTCTCCGTCACGACCGGGTCGAGCAGCGTGAACGCCACCCGACCGCGCACGTGCCCCGGCCAGCCGCGGTCGGCGACGGCGCGCACCACGTCGACCGGCCGGTGCATGAACGCCGCGCCGGGCCCCTCCGGTGAGCGCTCGAGCGGCAGCACGCCGGACACCGCGTCACCGGCCAGCAGCGGCACCCGGACGGTGCGGGTCACGGTGCGCCAGCCGGCCAGCACGCCGACCAGCGCCCGCGCCGCCTCGGGGGTCACGGCGAGCAGGTCGTGCACGGTCAGCCGCGCCTCGGGGCCGTAGCCGGTGCCGCGCTCGTACACCAGGACGCCGGTGGGGACGCCGTCCTGCTCGGCGACCGTGAGGCCGTCCACCCCGTCGGGCCACCGGCCCTCGTGCGGCAGGTCGAACGCGCCGCCGCGGCGGGTGAGCAGCCCGGCGCGGGGCCGGGCGAGGGTCTCGTACAGCGCGTCGACCACCGCGAGGTCGGCCGGCTCACCCGGGCGCACCGCGACGCCGGGCACCGGGGCCGACGGCAGCGAGGCGGTGTCCAGCTCGGCCCGCTGCAGCCCGCCCACGACCTCCCACCCGAGCCGCCGGTAGACCGCCGACACGGTCGGGAAGAGCGCACTGACCGCGGCACCCCGCTCCCGGCCCCGGGCCAGCAGGTCGGCGAGCAGCGCGCGGGCCACCCCGCCGCCGCGGTGCTCGGGCAGGACGGCGACCCCGCCGACGTCCGCGGTGGCGACCGCCCGGCCGCCCCACCACTGCTCGTGGCCGGTGTCGGTGGCCTTGCCGACGAGCCGGCCCCGCTCGTCGAAGGCGCCCAGCCTCAGCACCCCGGGCAGCGGCCGCAGCGCCCACTCCGGCGCTGTCGACGACCCGCCGAAGGCCAGTCGGCCCAGCTCCCACGCGACGGGCAGCTCGTCGTCGGCCAGCGGCCGGACCGTGACGGTCACACGGCCTCCCGGGCCAGGTCGGCGGGCACCGGCGTGGTGCGCACCCGCAGCAGCGGGGCCCCGGCCAGCGCGATCAGCGCCGCGAGCGCCGCGGCCCCCGCCGGGACGGCGAACGCCGACTCCGCGCCCCAGGCGTCGACGGCGGCGCCGGCCAGGGCGGACCCGGCCGTGACGCCGAGGGTGAGCCCGGTGGTGGTCCACGACAGCGCCTCGGTGAGGGCGGTGCGCGGGACCCGCGACTCGACCAGCGAGGTGCCCGAGACCAGCACCGGCGCGATCGCGGTGCCGGCGAGGAAGCCCGCGGCCACCAGCACCACCAGCGAGCCGACGCCCCAGAGCAGCTGCGCGGCCAGGCCGAAGGTGACGGCGGTGGCCAGGAAGCGGGCGGACAGCGTGCCGGGCAGCCGGGCGACGCCGTAGACCAGGCCCGCGACGAGGCTGCCGAAGGCGTAGACGGC
The DNA here is from genome assembly GCF_054050595.1 of Geodermatophilus sp. SYSU D00779. NCBI lineage: Bacteria > Bacillati > Actinomycetota > Actinomycetes > Geodermatophilales > Geodermatophilaceae > Geodermatophilus > Geodermatophilus sp. SYSU D00779. Next base: position 113,017 of record NZ_JBJGZQ010000008.1, on the reverse strand, counting down.
CAGCGCCACACCGGCCAGCGCCGGCGCGCCCTGCTCGTCGGCGAAGCCCACCACGACGACGTCCATCGCCCCGAACACGGTGCCGACCGCGGCGTAGGTGACCGCCACGACCAGCACCGTCGCGTTGAGCGCGGCCCACCGGCGGGACGGCGCGCCGGGGTCGGCGGGCACGACGGCGGGCTCGGTGGCGCGCTGCCGGGCCAGCCAGAGGCCGCCGACGGCGCCGAGCGTGATGCCGGTGAGGAAGCCGGCCGGCGGGGCGACCAGCGTGGCCAGCAGCGTCACCAGCGGCGGGCCGACGACGAAGACGACCTCGTCGACGACGGCCTCGAGGGCGAAGGCGGTCTGCCGGCGGCCCGGCTCGGCCAGTGCCTCGGCCCAGCGGGCCCGGACCAGGGACCCGATGTTGGGCCCGCTCGCGCCGCAGAGCGCGGCCAGCACGAACCAGCTCCACAGCGGCGCGCCGAGGGTCACCGCGGCCACGAAGCCGTAGCCGCAGAGCAGGTAGCCGGTCATCGCCCAGCGCAGGACGGCGCCCTGCCCGCGGCGGTCCATGGCGCGGGCCCACTGCGGGCTGGCGACGGAGAAGCTCAGCGCCAGCGTGCCGGAGACCGCGCCGGCCAGGCCGTAGCTGCCGGTCTCGCCGGCCACGAGCAGGACGGCGCCCAGGCCGAGCATGGGGATGGGCAGCCGGGCGACCCAGCCGGCGAAGGAGAACGCCAGCGAGCCGGGGACGGCGAACAGGCGGGCGTAGGGACCGAACACGGTTGACACGGGACGTCTCGCACTTCCTGGCCACAGGCGAGTGCGGGGCTGCCCGCCGGTCTCTCGGGTGGCTCCGCGACCGTAGCAACGGAGCACTGCGCCCCGCCGCCGCATTCCGGCTGCCCGGCGCGCCGCCGGGGGATTGCTTGATGCTTCATGCACTTTCTGTGAGCGGCAGCACACGCGCCGCGCCCCCGTCGAAGGAGCCCCGTGTCCGCGACCACCCGCCCGCGCCGCCTGCTGGCCCTCCTGCTCGGTCTCACCGTCCTGCTCTCCCCCGGGACCGCCGCTGCCAAGGGCGACGACCCCGCCGCCGCCGAGGACGGCGGAGGGACGGCCACCGGCACCACCGGCGACTTCGCCGTCACCGTCAACGGCCGCACCACGAACCCGGCCGCCGGCTCGGAGGCCCGGCTGCGCGACGTGACCCCGACCGGCCCGATCGCCGTCCGCGGCCGGCACGTCACGTTCACCATCGACCCGGCGACCCTCGGCGTCCGCGACTACACGCTGACCGGCGCGCCGGACCCGCAGCGGATGGTGACCGGCCCGACCGTCGTCTTCGCCTCGAAGGTGCCGCAGCTGACCACGGACCAGGTGCGCGGCGTGCGCATCGGCGAGCTGCGGCTGCGCGACGACGTCCTCGTCGCGGAGTTCACCACCGCCGCCGGCGAGCTGAAGGTCCAGGCCAAGGACGCCCCGCAGGGCGGCATCTTCCAGATGGAGCAGGAGTTCGGCGGCCCGGTCGAGTACGTCCACACCCTCGGCCCGACGCTCTCCTACTTCGTCAACGAGCACACCGGGAAGATCAACTTCGGCGACGGCGTCCCCGGCGACGCGACGCACCAGATGCTGCTCGGCAAGGACAGCCCGCAGGTGGCCACCAAGCTCTTCCAGGACGGCCGGACCACCCGCTGGTCGGTCGCCTCGGGCGGCCGGATGGGCGGCGTGCTCGGGGAGGACGCGGTCGAGCTGTCCGCCGGCGCCACCGACTGCACCAGCGACTGCCAGGCCCGCAACCGGATCCAGGGTTCGGTGCCGGTGCCGCCGGACCCGGTCGACCCGACCCCGATCGGCTGACCCGGCACTCCCCCGGTGGGGGCGACCGGAGCCCCGGTCGCCCCCACCGCCCGTTCGGGCAGCGGCGCAGCGTCGTCCTCCCGCACTACATTCACAGGCGTGACCTCGATCAGCCCCCTCCCGGACCCCGTGGTCCGCCGTCCGGACCCCGCCCCCGGCACCGGTGGCCTGGTGGACCGGCACGGCCGGGTCGCGACCGACCTGCGGGTGTCGCTGACCGACCGGTGCAACCTGCGCTGCACCTACTGCATGCCGCCCGAGGGCCTGGACTGGCTGCCCAAGGTAGAGGTGCTGACCGACGACGAGGTCGCCCGGCTGGTCCGCATCGGCGTCGAGCAGCTGGGCATCCGCGAGGTCCGCTTCACCGGCGGCGAGCCGCTGCTGCGCCCCGGCCTGGTGGGCATCGTGGCCTCGGCCACCGCGCTGGCGCCGCGGCCCGAGGTCAGCCTGACCACCAACGCGATCGGCCTGGCCCGGGTCGCCCCGGCGCTCGCCGAGGCCGGGCTGGACCGGATCAACGTCAGCCTCGACACCCTCGACCGCGACCGGTTCAAGCAGCTCACGCACCGCGACCGGCTCGACGACGTCCTCGCCGGCCTCGCCGCCGCGCAGCGCGCCGGGCTCACGCCGGTCAAGGTCAACGCCGTCCTGCTGCGCGGCATGAACGAGCAGGACGCCGTCCCGCTGCTGGACTTCTGCCTCGAGCAGGGCTACCAGCTGCGCTTCATCGAGCAGATGCCGCTCGACGCCCACCACGCCTGGACCCGCGGCGAGATGGTCACCGCGGAGGACGTCCTCGAGCGGCTCTCGGCGGCGCACACCCTCACCCCGGACACCGAGGAGCGCGGCTCCGCGCCGGCCGAGCGCTGGCTGGTGGACGGCGGCCCCGCGACCGTCGGCGTCATCGCCTCGGTCACCCGCTCCTTCTGCGGCAGCTGCGACCGCACCCGGCTGACCGCCGACGGCCAGGTGCGCAACTGCCTGTTCGCCCGCGAGGAGTCCGACCTGCGGACGCCGCTGCGCGAGGGCGCCACCGACGCCGAGCTGGCCGACCGCTGGCGGATCGCCACCCTCGGCAAGCTCCCGGGCCACGGCATCGACGACCCGTCGTTCCTCCAGCCGTCCCGGCCGATGTCGGCGATCGGGGGCTGAGGCCCGTGCCCGTCACCGTCCGCTACTTCGCCGGTGCCCGCGCCGCTGCGGGCGTGGAGACCGAGACCCGCGACGCCGGCACGCTGTCCGAGCTCGTCGGCCAGATCGTCGAGACGCACGGGGAGCGGCTGGAGAAGGTCCTCACCGCCTGCTCGTTCCTCGTCGACGGCACCCAGACGCGGGACCGGTCGTCGACGCTGCGGCCGGGCGCGGTGGTCGACGTGCTGCCGCCCTTCGCCGGAGGATGAGCACATGAGCATCTGGGGCAGGGCCAAGGCCAAGGTCGAGGAGCTGGTCGGCCGCGCCGAGGAGGTGTACGGCGAGTCCCACGGGGACGCCGCGGCGCAGCTGCACGGGGAGGCCCACCGGCTGGAGGGCGAGGCCGAGGAGGAGGCCGCCCTGCGCGACGAGGCCGTGCGGCGGGACCCGGACGACGGAGCCGCCCCCGTCCGCTGAGCTGCGCACGATCCCGTACCGGAATCGGAGCGGGGCGAGGACGATGGTGGGCATGGCCGCCCCTGCCGTCCTGGACGTCGCCCCGTGGGACGACTTCCGCGCCGCGGCCTGCGGTGTGCTCGAAGCGCTGCACGGGCGCCTGGGCTGGGACGTGTGGGTGGTGACCCGCGTCGTGGACGACCGGCAGGTCGTGCTCCACGCCCACCCACCCGACGTGATCCGAGCGGGGACCTGGCTGCCGTGGGCGGACACCTTCTGTCGCGCCATGGTCGCCGGGGAGGCCCCACGGGCGGCCACGGTCACCGCTGCCGTCCCGGCCTTCGCCAAGCGCATGAGCGGGCCGGTCGCGCGGATCGCCGCCTACATCGGCGTCCCGCTCGTCGGCCCGGACGGGGAGCTGTTCGGCACGCTGTGCGCCTGGGGGTTCCGCGCCCGGCCCCGCAGCGCCGCGCGCGACCTGCACCTGGTCGAGACGATGGCGCGCCTGCTGAGCACGCTGATCTCCGCCGGCATGACGCCGTCCGACCCGCCGGTGGCGCCACGCGCGTGACCGGCCTGGCCCGGCACCTCGGGTGGCGGGCACCCGGGAGGTCGGGACGGAAGTCCCTACCTCGGCGCGCGGAGCGCGGGAGAGGCTGTCGCGGACGGCGCGGTCTCGCGCCGTCCGGGTCCCGCACGCGGGGCCGCCCCCCGCCGGTCTGCCGGGCCGGCCCCGTCCGCCGAGTCGTGGAGACGTCGACCATGCCCCCTGCCGTCCTGTCCGTCGTCCGAGTGCAGGCCGAGGGCCGCGTGCTCGCCGAGGCCGAGATCCGCCGGACCGAGGTACCCGGCGTCGTCGCCTCCGCGATGCACGTCGAGGCCGGTCACCTGCCGCTGGGCACCGGCGCCCGCCTGGTCGACGCGGTCCTGGCGGACCCGGCGGTGGGCCGGGCCGAGCGACTGGTCGCCACGATGCCGCTCAACGACACCGAGATGCTCGACCGGGTGCGGCAGCGCAGCGGCGAGGTGGCCGCGCGGGCCGCCGGCGCCACGAAGATCGTCGAGGCGCGGCTGGTGCCCGCGCCCTAGGGGCAGGCCACCCACTCCTCGTCGCCGTCGGTGAAGACCTGCCGCTTCCAGATCGGGAGCCGCTCCTTCACCAGGTCGACGAGCTCGGCGCAGGCGGCGAACGCCTGCCCGCGGTGCGAGGAGCTGACCGCGCAGGCCAGCGCGACGTCGCCGATCCCGAGCATGCCGACGCGGTGGGAGACGGCGACGGCGTGCACGTCGGGACGGGCGGCGAACTCCTCGGCGAGCTCGACGATCACCTGCTCGGCGGTCGGGTGACCCACGTACTCGAGCTCGGTGACCGAGCGGCCGCCGTCGTGGTCGCGGACCACACCGGCGAAGGACACGACCGCGCCGGCTGCCTTGTCGGCGACGGCGTCCTCGTGCTCGGCGACGGAGAGCGGTGCGTCGACGACCCGGGCGATCACGGCGCCGACGGTACCCCGCCCGGCGGCACGTCGAGGTCGGTCGGATCGGCCAGTCCGGTGCAGTCGACCTCGGTGACGGCGCGGCCGGCGAGGTAGCGGCGGGCGCCCTCGTCGCCGGTGGCGGTCGCGGCGACCCCGGCCCAGTGCTCGCGGCCCAGCAGCACCGGGTGCCCGCGGACGCCGTCGTAGGTCGCGATCGCCAGCGCGTCCGGGGCGGCGTGCGCGGCGACCGCGCGCAGCGCCTCCGGCGTCATGCCCGGCATGTCGACCAGGGTGACGAGCGCGGCGTCGACCCACCCCGGCCAGCCGCGCAGCCCGTCGAGGCCGGTGCGCAGCGAGGAGGCCATGCCGGTCTCCCAGTCGCGGTTGGCCAGCACGGTGGCGCCGTCGAGGTCGGCGGTCCGCCAGACGTCGACGGCCCGTGCACCGAGGACGACGAGCACCGGGTCGCACACCGCCCGCGCCGTCCGCACCGCCCGCTCCACCAGCAGGCTGCCCTCGTACTCGACCAGTGCCTTGGGCATGCCGTAGCGGCGCCCGCCGCCCGCAGCGAGGACCAGTCCCGCGACCGTGCTCATCCCGCCACCCTCTCAGCGCGCCCCGACGACCAGCTGAGCTGGTCGTCGCCGCTGGGCTCAGCGTGCGTAGACGGCGACGTCGGAGGCCTTGACCGAGGCCCACACCCGCGCGCCGGGGGCCAGGCCCAGCTCGGCGAAGGCGGTCGCGGTGACGTCGGCGACCAGCGGCACCTCGCCGTCGAGCTCGCAGCGCACCGTCGACCCGTGCGGCGTGGCCGACACCAGCCGCGCCGGCCAGACGTTGCGCGGGCTGCCCTCGGGGCGGGTGGTCCACAGCGCCACGGACCCGGGGCGGACGGCGACGAACACCGGCCCCGCGGTCTCCTCGGCCACCGCGACGCGACCGCCGTCGTCCAGCCGCACCGTCGTCCCCTCACCGGTGCCCGGCAGCAGCGCCAGGCCGACCAGCCGGGCGACGTAGTCGGTGCGCGGGTGGCGGCTCACGTCGGCGGGCGTGCCGGCCTGCACGACGTGGCCCTCCTCGACGACGACCACCCGGTCGGCCAGGGCCATCGCGTCGACCGGGTCGTGGGTGACCAGCACGGTGCTGCCGGGGAAGTCGGCGAGGTGACGGCGTAGCTCGGCGCGGACGGTGAGCCGGGTGCGGGCGTCCAGCGCCGAGAGCGGCTCGTCGAGCAGCAGCAGCGCCGGCTCCCCCACCAGCGCCCGGGCCAGCGCGGCCCGCTGGGCCTGCCCGCCGGAGAGCCGGCCGGGCCGCCGGTCGCCGAGCTCGGCGATGCCCACCCGGGCCAGCCACTCGGTGGCCGCGGCGCGGGCGGCGGGCTTGCGCACACCCCGGGTGCGCAGGCCGAAGGCGACGTTGTCGGTGACCGACAGGTGCGGGAAGAGCAGGTGGTCCTGGAAGACCATGCCGAGGCGGCGCTCGTGGGCGGGGACGTGCACGCCGGCGGGGACGTCGTCCCACGTGTCGCGGCCGACGGCGACCCGGCCGTCGTCGGGCGGCAGCAGGCCGGCGAGCACGCGCAGCAGGGTGGACTTGCCGGCGCCGTTGGGGCCGAGGACGGCGAGCACCTCGCCGTCGGCCACCTCCAGGTCGAGCTCGACGGTGAGCGGGCCGCGGTCGACCCGCACGTCGGCGGAGAGGGTCACCGCACCGCCCTCGTCAGCCAGCGGTCCCTGAGCAGCAGCAGCGTCGCGACGGAGACGACCAGCAGCACCAGGGAGAGGACGATCGCCGCGTCCGGGTCCTGCTGGAGCGCCAGGTAGACCGCGAGCGGCATCGTCTGCGTCGTCCCCGGGAAGTTGCCGGCGAACGTGATGGTGGCGCCGAACTCGCCGAGCGCGCGGGCCCAGCACAGCACGGCGCCGGCGGCGATGCCGGGGGCGACGAGCGGGAGGGTGACGCGGCGGAACGTCGTCCACCGGTCGGCGCCGAGGGTGGCGGCGGCGTCCTCGAAGCGGGCGTCGGCGGCGCGCAGCGCGCCCTCGACGCTGATGACGAGGAACGGCATCGCCACGAAGGTCTCGGCGATGACGACCGCGGTGGTGGTGAACGGGACGGTCACGTCGAGGGCCTGGTCCAGCCAGCGCCCGACGATGCCCTGCCGGCCCAGCACGAGGAAGAGCGCGACGCCGCCGACGACGGGGGGCAGCACGAGCGGCACGGTGACCAGGGCGCGCAGGACCGACCGGCCGCGAGCGCGGGAGCGGGCGAGCACCCAGGCCAGCGGGACGCCGAGGACGAGGGAGAGCGCGGTCGCGGCCGTCGCCGAGACCAGGCTCAGCCGCAGCGCCTGCCCGACCGCCGGGCTGGTCAGCTGCGGTCCCAGCTCCCCCCAGGGCGCCCGGATGACCAGGCCGGCCAGCGGCAGGACGAGGAAGGCGACGGCGAGGACCGCCGGGACCAGCAGCGGGACCGGGACGCCGGGTTCCCGGCCGCGCCGCCTCACGGGGTGCGGAAGCCGGCGTCCGCGAGCGCCTGCTGCCCCTCCTCCGCGCGCACCAGCGTGACGAAGGCGGCGGCCGCCTCGGGGTTCGGGGCGTCGGCCAGCACCGCGATCGGGTAGTCGTTGACCGCCTGCTCGGCCTCGGGGACGTCGATGCCCTCGACGGCGTCCCCGGCCGCGGTGACGTCGGTCGTGTAGACCAGCGCGGCGTCGACCTCGCCGAGCTCGACCTTGGTCAGCGCGGCGCGCACGTCCTCCTCGAGCGTGTCGGGGGCGGCCGCGACGCCGGCGGCGGCGAGGACGTCCTCGGCGGCCGCGCCGCAGGGCACCTGGGGCGCGCAGACGGCGATCGTCAGGTCCTCGCGCGCGAGGTCGGCCAGACCGGTGACGCCGGCCGGGTTGCCCGCGGGGACGGCGATCTGCAGCACGTTGGCGGCGAAGACCTGCGGGTCGTCGGCCAGCCCGGCGTCGGTGACGACGGCCATCTGCGCCTCGTTGGCGCTGGCGAAGACGTCGGCCGGGGCGCCTTGGGCGAGCTGGGTGGCCAGCGCGGAGCTGCCGGCGAAGTTGAACTGCACGTCCAGACCGGGGTGCTCGGCCTCGAACTGCTCGCCGAGGTCGGTGAAGACGTCGGTGAGCGAGGCGGCGGCGAAGACGGTGAGCGTGCCGGAGGGGGCGTCGTCCGCCGGGCTCGAGCCGGCCGGCGCCGCGGGCGCGTCGTCCGACGTCCCGCCGCAGGCGGTGAGCACCAGCGCGGCCGCGACCGGCAGCACCCAGGGGGCGACGCGCGTGGACATGGGACCTCCCGGCTCGGCGGACCGGCCCCGACGGCGATCCGCGACTGCGGGACAGTAACCCACATCGGCACGCAGTTCCGGGTCCGCGTCGCGGGGAGCATCCGAAGGTGCGTACGCCACCGACCCGACCCGAGCGCCAGGGCCCGCCGTGCGTCCGTCCACGCGCGACCAGCTGTCCGGCACCGTGACCTCGATCGACCCCAGGTCGGGGCGGGACCCTGGGAGGTGCCGCCGTCAGGGGACGTCGACGCTGACCTGGGTGGCCTTGACCGTGGCGATGGCACGGACGCCGACGTCCAGCCCGAGCTCGTCGGCCGCCTCGCGGGACATGAGGGAGACGAGCCGGAACGGCCCGGCCTGGATCTCCACCTGCGCCATCACGGTGTCGCGGACGACGCGGGTCACGATGCCGGTCAGCCGGTTGCGGGCCGAGGAGCCGCGGGTGGTGCCGGGCTCGGGGGCCTCGTGCAGCTGCGTGGCCAGCCGGGCGAGGTCGGCGCCGTCGACGTGCGCGGGACCGCCGCCGTCCCGGGAGGCCGGCAGCCGGCCGCTGTCGATCCAGCGGCGCACCGTGTCGTCGCTGACGCCGAGCAGGCCCGCGGCCTCGGCGATCCGGTAGGCGGGCACGGTCCGACCCTAGCCCGCGGCGGACCGTCGTCCCGGGCCGTGGACGGCATCGCGATCTCCCGGTCCGCCACCGGTGGACCGCGTTCGGCGGGGTAGGACCCAGACCTGGACGAGGTCGGATGCAACCGGCGCCCGATGCCCGTCGGGAGAGCAGGAGGCCGGGAGCGCATGCGCCGGTGGCGGGGTCCGCTGATCGTCTCGGTGGTGTACCTGGGGCTCTGGCTGGCGCTGGACGTCCTGGCCAGCGTCTTCCAGGCCCGCCAGGAGGTGTCGCTGTGGTACCCCCCGACCGGGCTGAGCTTCGCCCTGCTGCTCGTGTTCGGGCTGCGCTACGCCCCGCTCCTCCTGCTGACCGACCCGCTGCACGGACTGGTGGTGAGCGGTCCGGACGTCAGCTGGGTCAGCGTCTGGCTCGGCGGCGTGGTCAGCACCGCCGTCTACACGGCCGCGGCCTGGCTGCTGCTGCGGCGGCTGCGGATCGACCCGCGCCTGCCCGGTCAGCGTGACGCCTTCTGGTTGCTGGGGTTGGCCGCCGTGGCCGGACCGTTCGTCGTCGCGGTCGTCCAGGTCCTGCACTACACCGTCGCCGGGCTGCTGACCTGGGGCGAGCTGTTCCGAGGCGTCCTCGGCTTCTGGTCCGGCCGGGCCACGGGCGTCGGGGTGCTGACGCCCGCCCTGCTCGTCGCGAGCCGGCGGGTGCCCGCGCTCTGGCGCGACCGACCCCCGCTCGCCCACCCACCCCAGGTCGGACGCCGGTACGGCCCCCCGTCCTGGTCGGTCCGGGTCCGGCCACGGTGGCTGGGCCGGCTCGCCGCCCGCCTGCTGGACCAGCGGGTGGAGCTCGTCGGGCAGGCCACCCTGCTGCTCGCGACGGTCTACCTCGCCTACGGCGAGCCGGCGGTGGGTGGGCTGGACCTGGCCTACCTGGTGTACGTGCCATTGATCTGGATCGCCGTGCGTGGCGGGCTGCCCCGGGTGGTGTTCGCCGTCCTCGTCGCGAACGCCGTCGCCGTGGCACTGGTCGGCCGGGACGTCGTCGACAGTCCGCTGCGACTGCAGCTGGGCCTGGTGACCCTGACCCTGGCGGGGTTGACCCTCGGCGCGCTGGTCACCGGCCGGCAGGCGAGCATCGCGGCCGCCGAGCACGCGGCCGTCCACGACTCCCTCACCGGGCTGGCCAACCGGGTCCTGCTCATGGACCGCCTGGAGGCCGCAGCGCACCGGGCCGAGCGCAGTCCGGACACCAGGTTCGCGGTGCTCTACTGCGACCTCGACGGCTTCAAGGGGGTCAACGACCAGCTCGGGCACGACGCCGGTGACGAGCTACTCGTGACGGTCGCGCGCCGGCTGGAGCGGGCGGTGCGGCCCGGCGACCTGGTCAGCCGCCTGGGCGGGGACGAGCTGGCCGTCCTGCTCGACGGCGTGACCGGCGTCGAGGAGGCGGCGGGGGTGGCCGAGCGGCTGCTCGCCGCGCTGGCCGAGCCGTGTGCCCTCGACGGCCGGGAGGTCGTCGTCACGGGCAGCGTCGGGGTCGCGGTCGCCGACGCCGAGGGCCTCGCGGGACCGCGCCTCCGCGGGGAGCGGGGCGGCCTGACCGGATCGGACGAGGACGGGCACGCCGAGGAGGTCCTCCGAGCGGCCGACCTGGCCCTGCAGCGGGCCAAGGCGACCGGGGGCAACCGGTACGAGGTGTTCAACGAACCGCTGCGCCGCCAGACCCGGGACCGGCTGGGGCTGCGCGCCGCGCTGCGCCGGGCGGTCGCGGCCGGAGCGGTGACCGTCGCCTACCAGCCCATCGTCCGGGTGACCGACGGCCGGCTCGCGGCGGTCGAGACGCTCGCCCGGTGGCACGACCCCGACCGGGGGGACGTGCCGGCGGCGGAGTTCATCGCCGTGGCCGAGGAGACCGGGCTGATCCACGACCTCGGCATGCAGGTGCTCGAGCGGGCCTGCACCCAGGCGGCGCAGTGGCGACGGGCCTTCGGGGCCGCCTCGACCCCGCGCGTGGCGGTCAACGTCTCGACCCGTCAGCTGCTCCCCGCGGACTTCGCCCCGCGCGTCCTGGCTCTGCTCGACCGGATCGGCCTGCCCGCGGACGCCCTCGAGCTCGAGATGACCGAGTCCTACGCCATGGAGCCGGGGGCACGGGCAGCCCTGGAGCGCTTCACCGCCGCGGGCGTGACGCTCGCCCTGGACGACTTCGGCACCGGCTACTCCAGCTTCGCGGCGTTGCGCGAGCGGACGCCACAGGCGTTCAAGCTCGACCGCTCCTTCGTCGCGCGACTGCCCGACGACCGCCCGACCGACGCGATCGTCTCCGCCGTGCTCGCGCTGGCCGGGCACCTCGGCGCCACCGTCACCGCCGAGGGCGTGGAGACGGGAGCGCAGCTGCAGCGCCTCCGGGAGCTGGGGTGCCCCCAGGTCCAGGGCTTCCTCCTCGGCAGCCCGGCGACCGCGGAGCAGATCGAGCGGGACTGGCTCCGCCGTCCGAGGTGACCCGCGTCCGCTGGGTGCAGCCCTGTGGACGGCGACCCGCCGTCCACACGGCTGCACCGCCCCCGTCCGACCGCCGGGAGTGCATCCCGGGCATGGCGACCACGACCGCGGACGACCCCTGGCTCCAGGAGCTCCTGCTCCAGGGCGACCGGCACCTCGACGACGACGCGGAGGCGATGGCCGCCGTCCTGGCCGCGCGCGACCCCGCGGTGGACGGTTCCGGGGGCGCCACCCGGGCGCTGCTGTCGGCGCTCGCCGCGGCCTGGGAGCGAGGGTGGCAGCCGGCCGACGTCGTCCACTCGGTGCGCCGCCGGTCCCCCGCCCGGTCGGTCCGTCTGGTGGTGGCGCTGGTCGCCGAGGACGCGCGGGTCACCGGTGCGGCCTCGCGGGCGCCGGAGGTGTGGGTGGACCAGTTGCGCGAGCTGGGCGCCCTGACGCCCGGGGACCCGGCGGTCGTGGCCGCCTGGCACCGCGCGGAGGGCGGGCCGGCCGTGGAGTCGTGCGCACGGTCCTGCTGCTCGCCGGCGCGCTGACCTGCCTGGCCCGGCTCGACCAGCTCGTCCCCCCGCCGTCCCGCTGGGGTGCGGCTGCGCGCCGGGTGGGGACGGCCGCCCCCGACGACGCACGGGTGCTGCGCCGCATCCGGGCGCTGCTGGCCAAGGCCGAGTCGACCGAGTACCCCGACGAGGCCGAGGCGCTCACCGCCAAGGCCCAGGAGCTGATGACCCGGCACGCGGTGGACGCGGTGCTCCTGCACCCCGGCGGGACGCCGCCCCGCACCGACGTCGCCACCCGCCGGGTGCACGTCGACGACCCGTACGTGCGGGCCAAGACCCAGCTGCTGGGCGCGGTCGCCGACGCCAACGGCGTCCGGCTGGTCTGGTATCCGGGGCTGGGCATCGCCAACCTGGTCGGGATCGCCGCCGACCTCGACGCGGTGGAGCTGCTGTTCACCTCGCTGCTCCTGCAGGTCGGTCAGGCGCTGGGAGCCGCCGAGCGGGCGACGGGACGACGGTCGGCCTCCCGCTCGTTCCGCCGGGCGTTCCTGCTGGGCTACGCGGGCCGCATCGGCGAGCGGTTGGCGAGCGCCCGCGAGCGGGCGACCAGAGCGGCGGCGGCGGAGCGGGGCGTGGACCTGCTGCCCGTGCTGCGCTCGCGCCAGGAGGCGGTCGACGACGCGTTCACCGAGCTGTTCCCGCAGGTGCGCAGCACCCGCAGCCGGTCGTCGATGGACGCCGGGGGCTACTGGGCCGGCCGCGCGGCCGCCGACTCCGCCGACGTCGGGTCCCGTCAGGCGCACCTGCGCTGACGCCCGGGCGTCCACCTGCGCGTCGTTTGCCGATCCCAGCGGTCGGGCAGCGGGTGCTGGTGCCCCGCAAGAAGCAGACCGACCCCGCCGGGGCGTCGCCCTCCGTCCGCACCCGCCGCATCCGGGAGACCGCGCGCGAGCTGCTCGGCTACGAGGGGTTCCGGGCCGGCCAGGAGGAGGCGATGCAGTCGGTCGTCTCCGGGCGGGACACCCTCGCGGTGCTGCCCTCGGGTGCCGGGAAGTCCGCCGTCTACCAGGTCGCCGGGCAGCTGGTCGACGGGCCGGTGCTCGTCGTGTCCCCGCTCATCGCACTGCAGCGCGACCAGGTCGACCGGCTCGACGAGCTCGACGGACTCGAGGGCCGGGCCGCCCAGCTCAACTCCGCGCTCTCCACCGGCGACCAGCGCGCCGCCCTCGAGGGTCTGGCGGACGGAACGGTCCGCCACCTCTTCCTCGCGCCCGAGCAGCTGACCAAGCCCGACGTCGTGGAGGCCGTCGCCCGGGCCCACCCGGCGCTGTTCGTGGTGGACGAGGCGCACTGCGTCTCCGCCTGGGGCCACGACTTCCGCCCCGACTACCTGCGGCTGGGCGGGGTCATCGAGCAGCTCGGTCACCCGACCGTGCTGGCCCTCACCGCCACCGCCGCGCCCCCGGTGCGCGCGGAGATCGTCGAGCGCCTGGGCATGCGCGACGCCCGGGTCGTCGTGGCCGGGTTCGACCGGCCGGAGATCCGGCTGGAGGTCGAGCAGCACGCCGACGCGCACACCAAGGAGCAGGCGGTGCTCGACCGGGTGACCGAGCTGGTCGGCGAGGGGCGGACCCCGGGCATCGTCTACAGCGCCACCCGCAAGGGCACCGAGTCGATCGCCGCCGAGCTCACCGAGCGCGGTCTGCGGGTGCGGCCGTACCACGCGGGACTGAAGAAGTCCGAGCGCGAGGACACCCAGCGCGCCTTCATGGACGACGAGCTGGACGTCGTCGTCGCGACGACGGCCTTCGGCATGGGCATCGACAAGCCCGACACCCGCTTCGTCGTCCACGCCGAGCCCGCCGACTCCGTCGACAGCTACTACCAGGAGATCGGCCGTGCCGGCCGGGACGGGCAGCCCGCGCTGGCCCTGCTCGTGTACCGCCAGGAGGACCTGGGTCTGCGCAAGTTCTTCGCCGCCGGCATCCCGCCGGAGGAGGAGCTGCAGCAGGTCGCCGGCCTGGTCGCGGCCGCGCAGGCCGCCGGCATCGACGACGGCGTCGACGTCAAGCAGCTGCGGGAGGAGACCGGCCGGCCCGCCACCCCCCTGGCCCGCGACCTGAACCTGCTCGAGCAGGTGTCGGCGGTCGCGCTCGACGAGGAGGGCGCCGCCCACCCGGTGGAGGGCGCACCCGACCCCGGCGACGCCGCGGTTGCGGCCCGGGAGCTGGCCGAGCACCACGAGCGGGTCGACCAGAGCCGGGTCGAGATGATGCGCGGCTACGCCGAGACCACCGAGTGCCGGCGGCAGTTCCTGCTGGGCTACTTCGGCGAGCAGCTGGAGCAGCCGTGCGGCAACTGCGACAACTGCGACGCCGGCCTGTCCCAGGAGCAACCCGACGACGACGAGACGCCGTTCCCGGCGCAGACCCCGGTGCAGCACGCCGAGTGGGGGCCCGGCGTGGTCATGCGCGTCGAGGACGACCGGCTCGTCGTCCTGTTCGAGGAGGTCGGCTACAAGACGCTGGCGCTGGCCGCCGTCCTGGACAACGACCTGCTCGAACGCCGCGACACCTGAAGATGGACCCCGTCCTCCCCGTGAAGGACCCCCTTGCCCCCCGCCACTCGCAGGCTCGCGGCGGGACCCTGCAAGGGAGCCGTCACAGCTCGGGGCGGGCCCCGGGACGGCGCCGCGCGGAAGCCCTCGTCCTGCGAAGTGCTGTCGACGGCTCCATGATCACCACAGAGACCGGGCGTCCTCCGAGCCCGGCGGCGGGAGGAGTACACGGGTGAAGGTCCTGGGCATCAACGCGATCTACCACGACCCGTCGGCGGCCCTGGTCGTCGACGGCCGGGTCGTGGCTGCGGCCGAGGAGGAGCGGTTCAGCCGGCGCAAGCACGGCAAGCGTCCCCTGCCGTGGAGCGCCTGGGAGCTGCCCGAGCTGTCCGCGGCGTGGTGCCTGAGGGAGGCCGGCATCCGCCCCGAGGAGCTCGACGCGGTCGCCTACTCCTTCGACCCCGCGCTGATGGCCACGCCGGAGGAGTCCGGGCTGTTCGACGGCGGCGACGTCATGCGCAAGAAGTACGCCGAGATGGCCCCGGACTTCCTCGCCCACGCCCTGCCCGGCCTCGACCCGGCGAAGGTCCGCTTCGTCAAGCACCACGTGGCGCACGCAGCGTCCGCGGGGCTGGCCGCGCCGCAGCGGGACAACGCGGTGCTGGTGCTCGACGGCCGCGGCGAGGCGCACAGCCACCTCGCCGGCCGCTACACCGACGGCCGGCTGGAGGTCCTGGCCGGCCAGACGCTGCCGCACTCGCTGGGCCTGATGTACGAGGAGCTCACCGACCACCTCGGCTTCCTGCGCAGCTCCGACGAGTTCAAGGTCATGGCGATGGCCTCCTACGGCAAGCCACGGTTCGTCGGCGAGCTGTCGGAGCTCATCCGGGCCACCGGGGACGGCGGCTTCGTCACCGAGAGGATCGACTTCACCGAGTTCGCCCCCCGCCTGGGCAAGGGGGACGACTGGACCGAGGCCCACGCCGACCTCGCCGCCAGCGTCCAGCAGCGCCTCGAGGAGGTGCTCGTCGACCTGGCCCGCTGGGTGCACCAGCAGACCGGCGAGAAGACCCTCACACTGGCCGGTGGCACCGCGCTCAACTGCGTGGCCAACACCCGCATCCTGGCCGAGAGCCCGTTCGAGGAGGTCTGGGTGCAGCCGGCTGCCGGTGACGCCGGGACGGCGTTGGGCGCGGCGCTGCACGTGGCCACCGAGCTCGGCGAGCGCACCGAGCCGATGCCCGGCGCCGCGCTGGGCCGCAGCTGGACCGACGACGAGATCGAGCAGTGGCTGCAGACGGCGGCCATCGACTACGAGCGGCCCGACGACGTCGCCGAGGCCGTGGCCGAGGTGCTCGCCGACAACGGCATCGTCGCCTGGTTCCAGGGCCGCTCGGAGTTCGGCCCGCGCGCCCTGGGCCACCGCTCGCTGCTGGCCCACCCCGGCTACGAGGCCAACCTCGAGCGGATGAACGACGTCAAGGGCCGCGAGCAGTTCCGCCCGGTGGCGCCGATGGTCCTGCTGGAGCGCGCGCCCGAGATCTTCGGCCGCGGTCCGATCCCCTCGCCGTACATGCTCTTCGTGCACGACGTCGCCCCGGAGTGGAAGGACCGCATCCCGACGGTCACCCACGTCGACGGGACGGCGCGCATCCAGACGATCGACCGCGGGACCGAGCCGCTGGTGCACCGGATGATCGCGGCGTTCGAGCGGCGCACCGGCCTGCCGGTCGTGGTCAACACCAGCCTCAACACCGCCGGCCGGCCGATGGTCGACGACCCGCGCGACGCCCTGGAGTGCTTCGGCTCGGCCCCGGTGGACCTGCTGGCGATCGGCCCCTTCGTCGTCCGCCGGGCCCGGGCCACGCGGCGCTGAGCGGGGAGGAGAGCGGTCCTGACCCCGTGGTCCCCCGTGGCGCACGGGGCCAGGACCGGTCCCTCCCGCCCGGTCTGACCGGGTGACCACCCGACCATAGTCGAGCGGCCACCGACTACGGCCAGGTGACACGTGCCCCTTCCGGGGTACACGACACGCCGGGCACCCCTGGGCTGCTGAACCGCCCGGGCGCCGGCCGGCGAACAGCTGGTGCGCATCGCTGCGACGGCTCGTCGGGACGACCCCGTCGACGTGTTGTGCCCCACTCGGCCGGGTGAAAGTCGTTCCGGAACGCCAGCGGGTGGGTATCGGGAGATCCCGGGCCGTCGAGCACTGGCGGCCCGAACGGACACTGGAGGACAACGATGGCCGCTACGGGCAACACCAACACCGGAGCGCGGACCTGGCCGCAGCTCCTCGCGCTGGTGATCGGCGCCGTCTACCTGCTGGTCGGGGTCGTCGGCTTCTTCATCACCGGTTTCGACAACTTCTTCGGGCACGACACGAACGAGACGATCATCGGCTTCGAGGTCAACCCGTTCCACAACATCGTGCACATCCTCATCGGTGCCGCCGGGCTGGTCCTGGCGCGGACCCTCGCCGGCGCCCGTACCTACGGGTGGCTCCTGGCGGTCGGCTACGGCGCGACCTTCGTCTACGGGCTCTTCGCCGTCGGCCAGACCTGGGACTTCCTGAGCCTCAACTGGGCCGACAACTGGCTGCACCTGGTGAGCGCGCTCGCCGGTCTCGCCATCGCGCTGGGCCCGGTGCGCAATGCCGTTCCCGGCCGCACCACGCGCGTCTGAGCGAGGACCCCGCTGCCCCCACGCCTCGCAGGCTGGGCGCGGGGCCCTGCAGCGGAGCCGTTCCAGCACGTCGCCGGAGGCCGGGCCCTGCACGGGGCCCGGCCTCCGGCGCGTCCGCGGCCAGACGGCGCGCACGGGGGGCTGGTGGTCCCGCGGTCCGCGGCGGAGGCTGGGAGGGCAGGGACTCGACCCGGGGGACGACGTCCCGCCCGCGCCCGAGCCCGGGGCGCCGCACGTGCCGGAACCGGAGGCCCGTGCCGTGGACGACGACCCCGTGCTGCGCGCCCTGGGCGAGGCCCTCGCCCGCGACGACCCCGACCTGGCCGCTCGGCTGGCCGCCGGCCCGGGCACCCTGGGCCCCCCAGCGGGCCGCGGCGCGCTCTGGGTGGTGGTCCTGGGTGCCGTGGTGGTCGTCGCCGCGCCGCTCCTGCTGGGGCCGGCGGCCTTCGGTCTGATGGCCCTGCTGGTGCTGATCGGCTGCCCGTTCGCGTTCAGCTGCTGGCTGCCCGCCGGGGAGTCGTGGCCGGACGACGACCCGCCGTCCTGAGCGCGATCCGCGGGACGGACCCCTGGCGAGACGCCGGTCACGCCGCCCTCTACGTTGCGTCCATGGACTTCGCCCTCTCCGCACGAGCCGAGGACGTCTGCGGCCGGATGTGGGACTTCATGCGTGAGCAGGTCTTCCCCGCCGAGCCGGTGTACGAGGCGTGGCGCGCCGAACGCGGTCACGACAACCACGAGCACCCCCCGGTGCTCGAGGAGCTGAAGGTCGAGGCCCGCAAGCGTGGCCTCTGGAACCTCTTCCACCACGAATTCGGCGGGCTGACCAACCTGGAGTACGCCTCCGTCGCCGAGATCATGGGCTGGTCGCCGGTGATCGCCCCCGAGGTGACCAACTGCGGGGCCCCGGACACCGGGAACATGGAGACCCTGATGCTGTTCGGCACGCCCGAGCAGAAGGAGCGCTGGCTCACCCCCTTGCTGGAGGGGGAGATCCGCTCCGGGTTCGCGATGACCGAGCCGGACGTCGCGTCGTCCGACGCCCGGAACGTCCAGACCTCGATCGTGCGCGACGGCGACGAGTACGTCCTCAACGGCCGCAAGTGGTGGATCACCGGCACCGCCGACGAGCGCTGCCAGATCTTCATCGTCATGGGCAAGACCGACCCCGACGGGCCGCCGCACCGCCAGCAGTCGATGGTGCTCGTCCCCCGGGACACCCCCGGCTTCGAGATCGTGCGGCACCTGCCGGTCTTCGGGTACCAGGACCAGCACGGCCACTCGGAGCTGCGGTTCACCGACGTCCGGGTGCCGGTGTCGAACATCCTGGCCGGCGAGGGTGACGGCTTCATGATCGCCCAGGCCCGGCTCGGCCCCGGCCGCATCCACCACTGCATGCGGGCGATCGGCATGGCGGAGCGGGCGCTGATGCTGATGGTGGAGCGGTCGAAGGCCCGGGTGGCGTTCGGCCGGCCGCTGGCCGACCAGGGCACCGTGCGCGAGGCGATCGCCCTGTCGCGGATGGAGATCGACCAGGCCCGGCTCTACGTGCTCAAGACCGCGGACCTGATCGACAAGCACGGGGCCAAGGGCGCCCGCACCGAGATCTCCGCGATCAAGGTCGCCGCCCCCCGGGTCGCCCTCGACGTCATCGACCGGGCGATCCAGCTGCACGGCGGGGCCGGCGTCAGCGACGACACCGTGCTGGCCCGCTTCTACGCCAGCGCCCGCACGCTGCGCATCGTCGACGGCCCGGACGCCGTGCACATCCGCGGGGTGGCCAAGGAGGAGCTGGCGCGGGAGCGCCCGTACGCCGGCTGAGGGAGGACCCCGGCCGGGCACCGGCAGCCGTTCCCGGCTGTCGGTGCCCGGTGCCAGGCTGCGGCCGTGCCCAGGGACCCGGGAGCCGACGACCTGCTGAGCGAGCACCCAGAGGGGGTGGCGGCCACCGCGCAGCGGCTGCGCACCGTGCTGCTGGACGCCCATCCGCAGCTCGAGGAGCGGGTGCGGCGCGGCTGGCACTCGATCAACTACCGCGATCCCGCCGCCGGCTTCGTCTGTGCCCTGTTCCCGGGAGCCGAGCGCGTGCAGCTGGTGTTCGAGCACGGCGCACGGCTGCCCGACCCGCAGGGCCGCCTGACGGGCACCGGACGCCAGGTCCGCGCACTCGAGTTCACGACGCCGGACGAGGTCGACCCCGCCGTCGTCGTCCCGTTCCTCGACCACGCCGTCGAGCTGGGCGCCGGGCTCCGCGCCCGCTGAGCCGCCGGGACGACGTCAGGGGGCGATCGTCCCGCCGAAGCCGCCGCCGGCGAGCTTGGCCATCAGCTGCGTGCGGTCCAGCCCGAGCCCGTCGAGCGTGTCGCCGTCCCGCTCGGTGTCGATCTCGTCGGGCAGCTGGGCGGCAGCCACCTTGTCGGCGGTCTCGTTGTCGCCCTCCGTGTGCAGCACCCGCAACAGCTCCTGCTTGTCCAGCTTCACGCCGACCTCCACTCGGTCATCGACAGGTCCGGTCAGCGTGCTGCCGGTCTCGTCGCGGCGCAATGCGACCGTCCACGGCCACGGCCGGGGCGGCCCCGCGTCGGGTGCGGTGGTCAGCGGCGCTGCGCGCGCCGGTACAGGAAGGCCGCGACCGCGGCGAGCACCGCGCCGAGGAACAGCTGGGCGACCCCCACGAGGGTCCGGCCGCTGGCGAACCAGGTCGGCGACGACACCAGCAGGACGACGGCCACACCGGCCACGAGCAGGGCGACGAGGCGCTCGCGGCGGTCCCCCGCGGGTGAGGTCATGCGATCGACCCTAGGCGCCGTCACCCGCCGACCCCTCTGGCGGGACCTGCCCCGACCCCGGTGCGGCACCGGAACGGCGCCCCTCCAGGGCCCGCACCGAACCTGGTGAGGCACTGGAACCGGCCACCCTCCAGGGGCCCGCGCCGAGCTTGCGAGGCGTGGGGAGGAGGGTGGTCCTTCTTCAGTCGGCCCGGTTCGGCGGCTCGCCGGCGGCGCGGGCCTCGGCGGCCCGGGCGGGGTCGTAGGCACAGGCGTCGGTCACGTCCGTCACCGCCCCGGCCTCGCCCGTGGGCACGCCCGGCGCCACGGTCGGCGAGGTGGGAGCCGGCGTGGGTGTCGGCGTGGCTGTGCCGTTCGCGGCGTCGTCGGCCGCCGGTGCGGGGTCCAGCGCCTCGCCGACAATCGCGCGGATCCGGTCGTAGTCGGGGTAGGCCGGGTTGATCACCGTGTCGTCGAAGACCACGCTGCGCACCTCGGCGTCCTTGACCAGGAAGCCCAGGTCGACGAAGTCGTCGAGGGCCGACCGGGGGATGTCGGTGCTCACGATGTCCTGCGTGGTGGCCGCGAGCTCCTGGTAGCGCTCCAGCAGGGTCACCGGGTCGGCGGCCTGGATGATCGCGTTGATCGTGCAGCGCTGACGGTCCATCCGGTCGTAGTCGGTGAGGCCGAAGCGGCCGCGCGCGAAGGCCAGCGCCCGCGCGCCGTCCATCCGCTGGTCGGGGCCGGGCTCGATGTAGTCGTCGGGCAGCTCGCCGGTGCCGGGGTTGCCGTTGATGGGCACCCAGTAGTTGACGTCCACGGTGATCCCGCCGAGGGCGTCGACCAGCCGGCTGAACCCGTCGAGGTTGACCAGCACGAAGTAGTGGATGTCCAGGCCGAGCGCCTCGCCGACGCCGAGCTTGAGGAAGTCCGCCCCGGGGTCGTCGGTCGGCCCGAGGACGTCGGGGTGGTCGCGCGGGCCGTTGCGGTAGACGGCGTTGAGCAGGCTCTCGCTCTCGCTGCCGGCGTCGAAGCCGTCCGGGTAGACGTCGCCGAGCGGGCTGTCGGCCGGGAAGGGCAGGTCCTCGAGGTTGCGCGGCAGGCTGAACAGCGTCGTGTCGCCGGTGTCGGTGTCGATGCTCGCCACGATCACGGTGTCGGTGCGCACGCCCTCGCGACCCTCACCGCCGTCCCCGCCCAGCAGCAGCACGTTGACCCGCTCCTGGTCGCCGAAGGGGTCGACCTCGTCGGTCACCGTGGCCGACTCGCGATCGGCGAAGAGCCCGTCGATGAGCCCGCGCTGGGCCAGCGCCACCTGGCCGGCCGTGACCACCGGGTACGCGATGCCGGCCACCAGCGCGGCCACCAGGACACCGCCCAGCACCTTCCCGCCGCGGGAGGTGCGCGGCGACAGCAGCGCGCGGTGGCCTCCGACGACGACGGCGACCCACAGCAGGCCCAGGACGACGATCCCGCCGAACACCCAGGTCAGCGCGGAGGCGTCGACGGCGACCTGCGCGGCGACCCGCTGGCCCGTGGTGGCCAGCCAGGCGGCGCCTCCGACCAGCAGCAGGAAGACCACGAGGACCAGCGCGCCCAGCCGGCGCCGGCCGGCTGCGAGGAACGCC
The DNA here is from genome assembly GCF_054050595.1 of Geodermatophilus sp. SYSU D00779. NCBI lineage: Bacteria > Bacillati > Actinomycetota > Actinomycetes > Geodermatophilales > Geodermatophilaceae > Geodermatophilus > Geodermatophilus sp. SYSU D00779. The sequence goes on along the minus strand of NZ_JBJGZQ010000008.1, from coordinate 91,552 downwards.
GTCCCCGGGAGGACGGCGTTCAGCACGGTCAGGCCCAGCGTCGCGGCGAGGCCGCGGCCACGAGGAGCTGGCTCCCCTCGGCGCGGGCTCTCCGGCGGTGGCGGCAGGGGCCGCGACGGGCCGATGGGACGCGTCAGGTCCCAGTCGTGCTCGCTCACGGGTCCTCCTCGCTCACTGTCTCGACGTGGGGCGACCCGTGGCAGCCCGTCAGCACCCCATGCTCCCACCCGTCGCGCCGCCGCAGCGCCCCCGCGGCTCCCCCACCTGGACCGCCACCCGTCCGAGTACCCCGGACGTGGAGGGGTTCACCCCGGACGGCCGCCCGGAGGCCGGACCGGACCCGTCGAGCACTCCGTATGGTCGGTCCCCGTGCGTCTCGCCACCTGGAACGTCAACTCGATCCGCACCCGCGCCGACCGCGTGGTCGCCTGGCTGCAGCGCTCGGACGTCGACGTCCTCGCTCTCCAGGAGACGAAGTGCCGCGACGACCAGTTCCCCGAGTCCCGCTTCACCGACCTCGGCTACCAGGTCGCGCACGTCGGCCACTCGCAGTGGAACGGGGTGGCGGTGCTGTCCCGCGTCGGCCTGGAGGACGTCGAGGTCGGCTTCCCCGGGATGCCGACCTGGTCGGCGAAGGAGGGCGTCGACCCCGCGCCGGAAGCCCGCGCGCTGGGCGCCACCTGCGGCGGGGTGCGGGTGTGGAGCCTCTACGTGCCCAACGGACGCACGCTGACCGACCCGCACTACCAGTACAAGCTGCAGTGGCTCGAGGCGCTGCGGACGGCGGCCACCGGCTGGCTGGCCGAGGACGCCGGCGCGCAGGTCGCCCTGGTCGGCGACTGGAACATCGCCCCGCAGGACGACGACGTGTGGGACGTGCGGGTCTTCGCGCACTCCACGCACGTCTCCGAGCCGGAGCGGGCCGCGTTCCGCGCGGTCGTCGACGCCGGGTACGCCGACGTCGTCCGGCCGTACACCCCCGGCCCCGGCGTGTACACCTACTGGGACTACACGCAGCTGCGCTTCCCCCGCCGCGAGGGCATGCGGATCGACTTCGTGCTGGGCTCACCGGCCCTGGCCGCCCGGGTCGGCGGCGCGCGCATCGACCGCGAGGAGCGCAAGGGCAAGGGCGCCAGCGACCACGCCCCCGTGGTGGTCGAACTCACCCCCTGACCTGCACGGACGTCGTCCCGCCCGGTGTTGTACCGGGTGATGACCGCCGTCCTCGCCCCCTCCCCCACCGCCCCGACCCCGACCCGCCTGTGGACGCCGTCGCGCGTCCTCGTCACCCGCTCGGCCGCCGAGCGGCCGCACGGGCAGCGCGTCCTCGCGCGGCTCGAGGCCGCCGGGGTGTCCGACGTCGAGCTGCTGCCCGGCGACCGGCTGCCCAACCTCCGCGGGGACGGCGACCGCGCCGCCTTCATGCGCGCCAAGGACACTCTCGCCCTCGTCGTCCCCGCGCCGTCCAAGCGCAGGCTGCAGCCGATCCCGCCGTCGGCGGACTGGCGCGTCGACCTGGCCGAGGGCTGCCCCGCGCACTGCCAGTACTGCTATCTCGCCGGCTCGCTGTCCGGCCCGCCGGTCACCCGTGTCTTCGCCGACCTCGACGAGGTCCTCGACGGCCTCGACGAGTACGTCGGGCGCGGCGCGGTCACCTCGGGCACCCTCGAGCGCGGCGGCGAGGGGACGACGTTCGAGGCCTCCTGCTACACCGACCCGCTGGCGATCGAGCACCTGACCGGCGGCCTGGCGCGGATGATCGAGCACTTCGGCACGCACGACTGGCCCGGGCCGGTGCAGCTGCGGGCGACCACCAAGTTCGACGACGTCGCCGGCCTGCTCGACCTGCCGCACGGCGGGCGCACGCGGCTGCGGTTCTCGGTCAACGCGACCTCCGTCGACCGCCGCTTCGAGGGCGCGACGGCGAAGGTGCCCGCACGGCTGGGCGCCCTGTCGGCCGTGGCCGCGGCCGGCTACCCGGTGGGCCTGACCATCGCGCCGATCATGCCGGTCGAGGGCTGGCGCGAGGAGTACGGCGACCTGCTCGACAGCGTCGCCGCCGCCCTCCCGGCCGACGCGGACCTCACCGTCGAGTGCATCACCCACCGCTTCACGCCCGGCAGCAAGGAGACGCTGCTGGACTGGTACCCGCGCACGAAGCTCGACATGGACGAGGCCCGGCGCACGACCAAGCGCGGGAAGTACGGCTCGGTCAAGCACGTCTACCCCAAGGAGACGATGGCCGAGCTGCGCGGCTGGTTCGAGGCCGCGCTCGCCGAGCGGCTGCCCCGGGCCCAGCTCCTGTACTGGACGTGAGCTCCGGCGCGATCACGGCGCCGGGACCACCCCGGACGGGCCGGAGGTGGTCACGGCGCCGTGATCGTCGGGCTCACGCGGCGGGGATCATCCCGTTCGGGTCGAGCACGTACTTCTTCGCCGCGCCCTGGTCGAACTCCTGGTAGCCCCGCGGCGCGTCCTCCAGCGGGATCACCTCGGCGTTCACCGCCTTCGCGATCTGCACCCTGTCGTGCAGGATCGCCATCATCAGCTGGCGGTTGTAGCGCATGACCGGGCACTGGCCGGTGGTGAACGAGTGCGACTTCGCCCAGCCCAGCCCCAGCCGGATGGACAGCGACCCGGTCTTCGCCGCCTCGTCGGCCGCACCCGGGTCACCGGTCACGTAGAGGCCGGGGATGCCGAGCGCACCGCCGGCGCGGGTGATGTCCATCAGGGAGTTGAGCACCGTGGCCGGGGCCTCGGTCTGCGCGTCCTTGCCGTGGCCGCGGGCCTCGAAGCCCACGGCGTCGACGCCGCAGTCCACCTCGGGCTCGCCGAGGATCTGCTCGATCTGGTCCTTCGGGTCGCCCTGGGAGACGTCGACGGTCTCGCAGCCGAAGCTGCGGGCCTGGGCCAGCCGCTCGGCGTTGAGGTCGCCGACGATGACGACCGCGGCGCCGAGCAGCTGCGCGGAGGCCGCCGCGGCGAGCCCGACCGGTCCGGCGCCGGCGATGTAGACGGTCGACCCGGTGCCGACCCCGGCGGTCACGCAGCCGTGGTAGCCGGTCGGGAAGATGTCCGACAGCATCGTCAGGTCGCGGATCTTGGCGAGTGCCTGGTCCCGGTCCGGGAACTTCAGGCAGTTGAAGTCGGCGTACGGGATCATCACGTACTCGGCCTGGCCGCCGGTCCAGCCGCCCATGTCGACGTAGCCGTACGCCGAGCCCGGGCGGTCGGGGTTGACCGTCAGGCAGATGCCGGTCTTGCCCTCCTTGCAGTTGCGGCAGCGGCCGCAGGCGATGTTGAACGGCACGCTGACGATGTCGCCCTCGTTGAGGAACTCGACGTCGGGCCCCTTCTCCACGATCTCGCCGGTGATCTCGTGGCCGAGGACCAGCCCCTCGGGCGCCGTCGTCCGCCCCCGGACCATGTGCTGGTCGGAGCCGCAGATGTTGGTGCTGACGGTGCGCAGGATGACGCCGTGCGGGGTCTTGCGACCCACGTTCGACGGGTGCACCCCCGGGCCGGACTGCAGCTCCAGCTTCGGGTAGTCCAGATCGGCGATCTCGACCTTGCCCGGCCCCATGTACCTGACTGCCTTGTTGCCTGCCACGGACGCTCCTCCTCGTCGGCGCCGGCACGCCTCTGTGCCGGCCGGGGTGCCCACCGCCCGAGCGCCCGGTGGCCTGTCCTCCCCGTCCGCGACGGTCCTCCGGGGCTCAGAGGTGGGTGGGGTCCGAGTGTGGTCCGTGCCACCCCCGGTGCGGCTCGGCAGGGGACCCGACCGGAATCCGACACGCGGTCGCTCACGACGTAGCGTGATTGCCCGTGCTCGTCCTGCTGCCCCCATCGGAGACCAAGGCCCCGGGCGGGGACGGCGCCGCGCTGGACCTCGCCGCGCTGTCCTGGCCCGAGCTGACCGATGTCCGTGCCGGCCTGGTGACGGCCCTCGTCGAGCTCGCCGGGGACCGCCCGGCAGCGCGGACGGCGCTGGGCCTGTCCGCGAGGCAGGACGACGAGGTCGCACGCAACGCCGAGCTGCGCGCCGCGCCCACGATGCCCGCCCTGGAGCGCTACACCGGCGTCCTCTACGCCGCCCTCGACGTGCGCTCGCTGAGCCGCGCCCAGCGGGCACGGGCCGACCGGCGGCTGGCGGTCGGGTCGGCGCTGTTCGGGGTGGTCCGCGGCACCGACCACATCCCCGCCTACCGGCTCTCGGCCGGCTCCGCGCTGCCCGGCCTGCCGACGCTGCGCACGCTGTGGCGGCCGGCGCTGGGACCGGTGCTCGCCGGCCTCGACGAGCTGGTGGTCGACCTGCGCAGCAGTGCCTACACCGCGCTGGCCCCGGTGCCCGGCGCGGTGACCCTCGAGGTGCTCAGCGAGCGCCCGGACGGTACGCGGGCGGTGGTCAGCCACTCCAACAAGGCGCACAAGGGCCGCGTCGCCCGGCTGCTCGCCACCACGACCGGCGAGCCGGCGGACGTCGTCCGGCTGCGGGCGCTGCTGCGACGCGCCGGGTTCCACGTGGAACACGCCGGGGGGACGGCGCTGACCCTCGTCGTCCCGGCGGGGTCGGCGACATGCTGACCCGGCACGGACGGTCGCCGGGAGCGTGATCTGCGTCAGGATCGTTGCACCCAACCGAGGGGCCATGACATAACTGCGGGGATCCCGCGCAGCCCGAACAGCCGTGGCCGCCGGCGGGCTCGGAGCACCCCGGCACCAGCCGTCGACAGTGGAGAGGTACCGGTGGAGCGATCCCCGCGGCAGCACAGTGCTGTGCGCACGTCCGACCTCGAGTCGGCGGCGGAGGCGCTGCGCGATGACCCCGCACGCGTCCGCGCCGCCCGCCGTCTCCGCATCGCGCAGGCCGGCTCCCCCGCCGTCGACCGGTTGGTGGAGCTCGCCGCTCGCCTGCTCGGCGCGCAGGCCGGCCAGATCTCGCTGCTCGACGACGTCCAGTCGGTCGCCGGCGTCGCCGGGCTCCCCCCGGGCAGCTCCACCCGGGAGACCGGCCTCGCCGACACCCCGTGCTCGCTGGCCGCGACGGGCTTCGACGTCCTGGCCATCCCGGATGCCCGGGCCGACGAACGGGTCGCCCACCTGCCGCAGGTGACCGGCGGGCTGGTCGTCGCCTACCTCGGCGCCCCCCTGACCGACGGCGAGGGCCACGTCGTCGGGACGCTGTGCGTGTTCGACCCGGTGCCGCGCGAGTGGACCGGGACCGACGCCGCCACGCTGCGCCAGCTCGCCGCCTCGGTGGTGACCGAGCTGGAGTACGCGGCGCTGACCGGCGAGTACGAGCGCCAGCACCTGCGCTGGCGGCTGGCGATGGACGCCGGCCGCGTGGGCACCTTCGACTGGGACCTGCGCACCGGCGAGCTGGTGTGGGACGACCCGCTGATGGCGGTGTTCGGCTACACCCCCGAGGACTTCGACGGCACGATCACCGCCTTCAACCGGCGGCTGCACCCCGACGACCTGCCGCGGGTGAGCGAGGCGCTGCGCGCCTGCATCGACGGCTGCGGCGACTTCGAGGCGGAGTACCGGGTCGAGCGCTCGGACGGCGACACCCGCTGGGTCCAGGCCCGCGGCCGCGCGCTGGCCGGCCCGGACGGGACCGCCGTCCGGGTGCTGGGCGCCGCGTACGACACCACCGAGGACCGCACCGGCGACGTCCGCGTCACCCGGGTGCTGGAGGCCATGCCGGCCGGCTTCTACTCGCTGGACCACGAGTGGCGCTTCACGCACGTCAACGCCGAGGCCGAGCGGCTGCTGGGCCGCAGCCGCGAGGAGCTGCTCGGCGAGGTCATCTGGGCGTCGTTCCCCGCGACGGTGAACAGCGAGTTCGAGGACCACTACCGCAGCGCCGTCCGGACCGGGCAGCCGGTGAACTTCGACGCGCACTACCCCGCGCCGCTGGACGGCTGGTACGAGCTGCGCGCCTGGCCGACCCCCGAGGGTCTGTCGGTCTACTTCATCGAGGTCACCGAGCGGAAGCGGGCCCGCGAGCACGCCGAGCGCTCGGCCCAGCGGCTGGCCCTGCTCGCCCAGGTCAGCGCCGAGCTCTCCGGGGCCCTGGACACGCGGAGCGCCACCGGCCACCTCCCCCGGCTGGTCGTCCCGACGCTGGCCGAGTGGTCCATCGTCACCGTGGTCGACGCCGACGGCCGCGCCCGCGACGTCGGCTGGTGGCACGCCGACCCGTCCCGGCGCGCGCTGGTCGAGCGCTACGCCGCCGTCCGGCTCGATGCCATGCCGGCCACCTCCCCCGTCGCCCGTGCGCTGCTCGCGGGCGAGGCGGTGCGGGCCGCGACCGCGGAGGTGCGCACGCTGCTGCCCACGGGCGAGGCGCAGGACCTGCTCACCGCCCTGGCGCCCGAGTCGGCGGTCTGCCTGCCGCTGCGCGGCCGCGGGCGCACCCTCGGCGTGCTGACCCTGTACGCGGGCGTCGGGGAGTCCCTGACGCGGGAGGACATGGTCACCGCCCAGGACGTCGCCGACCGTGCCGGCCTGGCCCTGGACAACGCCCGGCTCTACGCCCAGCAGCAGCAGCTGGCCGAGGGTCTGCAGCGCAGTCTGCTCACCGAGCCGCCGGAGCCCGACCACGCGGAGATCGCCGTCCGCTACCTGCCGGCCGTCGAGGCCGCGCGGGTCGGCGGCGACTGGTACGACGCGTTCCTGCAGCCGGGCGGGGCGACGATGCTGGTCATCGGCGACGTCGTCGGCCACGACACCGAGGCGGCCGCGGCCATGGGTCAGCTGCGCGGGCTGCTGCGCGGCATCGCCACCTACAGCGACGCGCCGCCGGTGGAGGTGCTGCGCGGGCTGGACGCCTCGATGGCGGTGCTGCAGACCCACGTGCTGGCGACGGCCGCGGTGGCCCGCTTCGAGCAGACCGACGACGAGCGCCGCCGCGGCATCACCCGCATGCGCTGGGCGAACGCCGGGCACCTGCCGCCGCTGGTCGTCAACCCCGACGGGAGCGTGGCCGAGCTGGCCGCCTGGAAGGGCGACCTGCTGCTGGGCGTGGACGCCGAGACCGCGCGCCAGGAGTCGGTGGTGACGCTCGACCGCGGGTCCACGGTGCTGCTGTTCACCGACGGCCTCGTCGAGCGGCGCGACGCCGACCTCGACGCCGGGATGGTGCGGCTGCGCGAGGCGCTGGTCGACGTCGCCCACCTGCCGCTGCAGCAGCTGCTCGACGAGGTGCTCGAGCGGCTCGTCGACGGCCGGCCCGAGGACGACGTCGCGCTGGTCGCCGTCCGCCTGCACCGCCAGGACCGCCCGCGCCCGGTGGAGGCCGGCCCCAACGACGTCCCGGACGTCGTCCCGCCCGACCCCGCCAGCTGAGTTCCCGCGGGGGCCATCGCCGGTGCCCCCCCGTGGGCTGGAGCGGCACCTGCGGCGTCGACGCCGCCGCCACCGTCCCGACCAGCCCCGTCGCCGACGCACTCCCGCGCTGTTCCTGCCACCTCGGCGCTGGTGCAGCCGCGCGTGGGTGACAGCAACGGCGCGCGAGTGCGCGCGGCGCAGCGGACCGACGACATCGGTCGTCCGGGCACACCGCAGGACCGGTACGGCATGAGGAGCACCCGCGGTGCGTGTCAGAGTCTGCGGGTGACCACGACTGACGAGCTGTGCCTCCGGCCGGCGACCGAGCTGGCCGCGCTGATCCGCTCCCGGCAGCTGTCCGCGCGCGAGCTGACCGACGCCTGCCTGGCGCGCATCGACGCGCTCGACGGCCGGGTCAACGCGGTGGTCACGCTGGACGCCGAGGGCGCCCGTGCCGCCGCAGACGCCGCAGACGCCGCGCTGGCCGCCGGCGAGGAGGTCGGCCCCCTGCACGGGCTGCCGGTGGCGCACAAGGACACCCACGCCACGGGCGGCATGCGCACCACCTGGGGCTCCCCGCTCGCCGACACCGTGCCGGCGGACGACGAGCTGGTGGTCGCCCGGCTGCGCGCGGCCGGGGCGGTGCGCGTCGGCAAGACCAACGTGCCCGAGTTCGCGGCCGGCTCGCACACGTTCAACCCGCTGTTCGGCGTCACCCACAACCCGTACCGGCACGGGTTGTCGGCCGGCGGCTCGAGCGGTGGTGCCGCCGCGGCGCTGGCGGCGGGGTTCGTGCCGGTCGCCGACGGCAGCGACTTCGGCGGCTCGCTGCGCAACCCGGCGGCGTTCTGCAACGTCGTCGGGCTGCGGCCCACACCGGGGCGGGTGCCGACCTGGCCGGCGGCGATGGGCTGGTCCCAGCTGTCGGTACAGGGGCCGATGGGCCGGACCGTGGCCGACGTCGCGCTGGTGCTCTCGGCGATGGCCGGGCCGGACGGCCGCGTGCCGATCTCCCTCGACGACCCCGGCGCTCCCTTCGCCGCACCGCTGCCCGAGCGCCTCGACGGGCTGCGGGTGGCCTGGGCGCCGGACCTGGGCGGGCGGGTGCGCGTGGACCCGGCGATCACGTCGGTGCTGTCGCGGAGCGTGGCGGTGTTCGAGGAGCTGGGCGCCACCGTGGAGGCCGACTGCCCCGACCTCTCCGGCGCCGACGACGTCTTCGGCACGCTGCGGGCCTGGGTGTTCGACGCGACGTTCAGCGACCTGGCCCGGCAGCACCCGGACGGGCTCAAGGAGTCGATCCGCTGGAACGCCGCCCGGGGTGCTGAGCTGACCGGCGCCGACGTCGCCCGCGCCGAGATAGCCCACACGGCCCTCTACGAGCGCGTGGTGGGCTTCTTCGACCGCTACGACGTCCTGCTGGCGCCGACGACGCAGGTGCTGCCCTTCCCGGTGGAGCAGGAGTACCCGACCGAGGTCGACGGGGAGCCGCTGACGGACTATCTGGCCTGGATGCGCTCCTGCACGCTCATCACGCCGACCGGCTGCCCCGCGCTCTCGGTGCCCGGCGGGTTCACCCCGGACGGCCTGCCCGTGGGCCTGCAGGTCGTCGCGCCGCCGCGCGCCGACCGGCGGGTGCTGGAGGTCGGGCACGCCTTCGAGCGGGCGACCCGCTTCGGCGAGCGCCGTCCGCCCCTCTGAGGCCGTCTACGCATCTCTACCTGTCGAGCTAGACAGTCGCAGACGAACCTCGACCGTCGCCGCTCGACCGGCGTCTGCGGTTCTCTCGGTCAGGCGCTAGACAGCCGTAGACGGCGCTCGACCCGACGGCGCGACCACCCGGGCCGCGAACGTCGGCAGCCCGGACCCCTCGAGGTGGTCGAGTGCGACGGGCCGGCCGGCCATGGCGAGCACGAGGTCGACGGTGCGCCCCCGCACCAGCGGCCCCTCCCCCACGGCGAACGGCCCGTCGGAGGCCTCGAGCCGCAGCCCCGGCGTCCGCCGCTTCGACGGGACCGTGAAGTCGCGCGCGGCGTAGAACCGCGCCACCCGCTGGAGGGCGTCGGCGGCGTACGCGTGGTCGATGCCCAGCGGACGACGGATGTCCTCCCCGTGCACGACGACCTCCCCCAGCCACGCGTCGACGTGCGTGCGGGTCGGTGCGGTCCTGCTGGTGACGACGCTGCGGAACCGCGCCAGCGTCTCGTCCGGGGAGGCGCCGAGCTGCTCGCGCAGGCGCATGGCGACCATCCGGTCGACGTCGAACCGGCACCGCACCAGGCCGGCGAACCACCGGAGGGAGGCCGAGCTCGCCCCGGCGGTGAGGTGGGCGACGACCTCCTCGACGCTGAGCCCGTCGCACAGCGAGGGTGTCCGCCAGGCGCCGACGCCGAACCACTCCAGGTCCGCCACCAGCGCGGCCCGCTCCGCCGCCACCGCCTGCCACGTGTCCGTCACGCTGGTGCAGACCGCCGCCGGCCCGCGTACTCATCGCTCGGGCGCGGGGTGGCCCTCCTGCAGGGTCCCGCCGCGGCCCCGTCCCGGGCACCACCCTGAGCTCGCGAAGGGTGGGGAACGGGGTCCTTCCACGGTGGGGGGCAGGAGGGTCCCTTCACGCGCGGCGGTGCAGGCCGCGCAGGGTCCGGACGGCGACCAGCAGCTCGGCCAGCTCCTGCCGGTCCCCCGCGGCGATGTCGACCAGCTGCGCGGCCGCCCGCTGCTGCGAGCCGTCCCAGCCCGCCACCCAGCGCGCCACCAGCTCGCCGGCGTCCTCGGCGCCCCCCGTCCGCCCGCCGAGGACCTCGGCGGTCAGCGCGGCCTGCTCGCCGGCCAGGTCGTCACGCAACGAGGCGCGGGCCATCGCCGGCCAGCGGCGGTCGCGGGGCAGCGCGACGACGAGGTCGCGCAGCGGCACCAGCGCCAGCCGCTCGGCCACCGCCTGGTGCACCTGCCCGGCCAGCTCGATCGGGGCGCCGGTGCGCTCGGCGACGACCGCCAGGTCCAGCGCGGCCGGCAGCAGGGGGGCTGCGGCCACCTCCGCGGCCAGCGGCTCGGGCACCCCGGCCCGCCGCAGCCGGTCGGTCCGCTCGGCGACCGCGGTAGCCTCCGCGCCCAGCAGCCACGACGGCAGCCCGGCGCGCACCGCGGCCACCGGGGCGGCGAAGCGGCCGGTCAGGTCGCCCAGCGGGGCGGCCTCGGCCGCGGTGATCTCCGGCAGCCGCAGCAGCCAGCGCGCCGCCCGCTCGGCCAGCCGGGTCGCCTCGGTGCGCAGTTCCACCTGGGTGGTCGCGGGCACCCGGTTGTCCAGCGGGCGGACGGCGTCCCACAGCCGGTCCACCTCGAACACCGCCCGGGCGACCGCGTGCGCCCGCACCACCCCGGCCAGCGGGACCCCGGTCTCCTCGGACAGCCGGAACAGCCCGGTCACCCCGGCCACGTTGACCGCGCGGTTGGTCAGCGCGGTCGCGACGATCTCCCGGCGCAGCGGGTGCCCGGAGACCGCCGCGGGGAAGCGGCGGCGCAGTTCGGCCGGGAAGTAGCCGACGAGCAGCTCCTCCAGCGCCGGGTCGTCGGGCAGGTCCGAGGCCAGGACGGCGTCCCCGGTCTCGAGCTTGGCGTAGGCCAGCAGCACCGAGAGCTCGGGGCTGGTCAGCGCCTGCCCGTCGCGCCGCCGCTCGGCCAGCTGCCGGTCGTCGGGGAGGAACTCGACGCTGCGCACCAGCCGGCCGGAGCGTTCCAGCGCCCGCAGGAACCGGGCGTGCGCATCGAGCAGGCTGCGCGCGGAGGTCACCTCGACGGCGAGGGTCGCGTTCTGCGCGTGGTTGTCGGTCAGGACGGCGGCGGCGACCTCGTCGGTCATCTCGCCGAGCAGCGCCGCGCGGCCCTCGGCGTCCAGCTCGCCGGCCTCCACCACCCGGTCCAGCGCGATCTTGATGTTGACCTCGTGGTCGGAGGTGTCCACGCCGGCGGAGTTGTCGATGGCGTCGGTGTTCACCCGGCCGCCGGTGAGCGCGTACTCCACCCGGCCGCGCTGGGTCAGGCCGAGGTTGCCGCCCTCCCCCACCACGCGCACCCGCAGGTCGCGGCCGTCGACCCGGACGGCGTCGTTGGCCTTGTCCCCCACGTCCAGCGCGCTCTCGGTCGAGGCCTTGACGTAGGTGCCGATGCCGCCGTTGAACAGCAGGTCGACCGGCGCCAGCAGCACGGCGCGGATGAGCTCGACCGGGGACAGCGTGTCGACGTCGTCGGCGAGGCCGAGCGCGGTGCGCATCGGCTCGCTGACCGGCACCGCCTTCGCCGTCCGGGGCCACACGCCGCCGCCCGGGCTGATCAGCGCGGGGTCGTAGTCGGCCCACGAGGAGCGCGGCAGCTCGAACAGCCGCTTCCGCTCGGCGAACGACGTGGCGGCGTCCGGAGTGGGGTCGACGAAGACGTGCCGGTGGTCGAAGGCGGCGACCAGCCGGATGTGCTCGGACAGCAGCATCCCGTTGCCGAAGACGTCGCCGGACATGTCGCCGACGCCGACCACGGTGAAGTCCTGGCTCTGCACGTCCAGGTCCAGCTCGCGGAAGTGCCGGGTCACCGACTCCCAGGCGCCGCGGGCGGTGATGCCCATGGCCTTGTGGTCGTAGCCGACCGAGCCGCCCGAGGCGAAGGCGTCGCCCAGCCAGAAGCCGCGCTCCAGCGCCACCGCGTTGGCCAGGTCGGAGAAGGTCGCCGTCCCCTTGTCGGCGGCGACGACGAGGTAGGTGTCGTCACCGTCGTGCCGGACCACCCGCTCGGGCGGGACGACCTTCCCGTCCACGAGGTTGTCGGTGAGGGACAGCAGCGCGCCGATGAACGACCGGTAGCAGGCCTGCCCCTCGGCGAGCCACGCGTCCCGGCCCTCGCTCTCCGCCGGCGGCCTGCGGACGACGAAGCCACCCTTGGCACCGGTGGGCACGATGACGGTGTTCTTCACCATCTGCGCCTTGACCAGCCCGAGCACCTCCGTGCGCAGGTCCTCGTGCCGGTCGGACCAGCGCAGCCCGCCGCGCGCGACCGCGCCGAAGCGCAGGTGCACACCCATCACCCGCGGCGAGCTCACCCAGACCTCGCGGGCCGGCCGCGGCTCGGGCACGTCGGGGACCTCGGCCGGGTGCAGCTTCAGCGCGAGCAGGGTGGGTCGGGGGCCGGACATGGCGTAGTAGGTGGTGCGCTGGGTGGTCAGGACGGCGGCGAGCAGCGCGGTGAGCACCCGGTCGGCGTCCAGCGACTCCACGCGGCCGATCGCCTCGCGCAGCGACCGGACCAGCTCGTCGGTGCGCGCTGTCCGCCCGCCGTCCCGGTCCGGGGAGAAGCGGGTCTCGAACAGCGCCACCAGCCGGGCGACGACGTCGGGGTGGGCGGCCAGCGTCGTCTCGACGTACCGCTGGCCGAAGGGCAGGCCGGCCTGCCGCAGCCACTGCACGTAGGCGCGGACGACGGTCACCTGCCGCCAGTTCAGCCCCGCCAGCAGCACCAGCGCGCCCAGGCCGTCGTCCTCGGCGTCACCTCGCCACACCGCGGACAGCGCCTCGGTGAAGCGCTCGGGCAGCGAGCCGGGGAAGGGCAGGTCGCCGACCGGCGCGGTCAGCCCGAAGTCGTAGATCCAGGCCAGCGGGGCGCCGATCCGGTCGATCTCGTAGGGCCGCTCGTCGACGACGTCCACGCCCAGGTGCTGCAGCATCGGCAGCACGTCGGAGAGCAGCAGCCGCTGGCCCACCCGGTAGACCGCCAGCCGCGGCTCGGTCGCGGACGCCCCCGCCGGACGCCGCAGCACCAGCCCGAGCTCGCCCTCGGCCAGCCCGTCGAGCCGCTCGAGGTCCTCGACGGCGGTCGTGGCCGGGAAGTCCTCCTGGTACGCGGCCGGGAAGGCGTCGGCGACGCGGGCGAACCGGCGCTCGGCGTCCGCGCCGTAGCGGGCGGCGAGCGCCTCGGCCAGCTCGTCGGTCCAGCTGCGGACGACGGCCGCCAGCGCGTCCTGCAGCGCCGGGACGTCGACCTCGGGCAGCGCGGGCCGTCCGCCCCGCGTCACCGGTGGGCGGACGACGAAGTGCAGCCGGGCGAGCACCGACTCGGTGACCCGGGCGGTGTACTCGATGCTGGAGCCGCCCAGGCGCTCGAGCAGCAGCTGCTGCACCGCCAGCCGGACCTCGGTCGTGTACCGGTCGCGGGGCAGGTAGACGATCGCCGACCAGAACCGGTCGCCGGGGTCGCGGCGCAGGAACAGCCGGGTCTGCCGGCGCTCCTGCAGGTGCAGCACGGCCAGCGCGACCGGCAGCAGCTCGTCGGTGCCGACCTGGAAGAGCTCGTCGCGGGGGTAGGTCTCCAGGACGTCGAGCAGTTCCTTGCCGGTGTGGCTGTCGGCGGGGACGCCGGAGCGCTCGACCACCCCGGCCACCCGGCGGCGCACCAGCGGCACGTCGCGGACCGAGTGCGCGGCGGCCGCGGTCGGGAACAGCCCGACCAGCCGGTGCTGCCGGGCCGGGCCGCCGTCCGGGCCGGGGAGGGTGACCGTGACCAGGTCCAGCCAGGTGCGGCGGTGCACGGTGGAGCGGGCGTCGGCCTTGGTGACCGCGAGCAGCGTGGTGCCCGGGGCGGACTCGGGGGCGGTGGCGATGTCGGCGTCGCCGCGCAGCACGCCCAGCCCGCTGCCGGCGACCGGGCGGGCCGTCGTCCGGCCGTCGGTCCGGACCAGGTCGACGTCGCGCGCGCCCAGGAAGACGAAGTTGCCGGCGGTCAGCCAGCGCAGCAGCGCGGCCGCCTCGGCGGGGTCGTCGGCCGGGTCGGCGGGGGCCTCCCGGGGGACGGCCGTCCGCTCCAGCCGGTCGGCGAGCTCGAGGGCGCGGGTCCGCATCCGGGCGGCGTCCTCGTGCACGGCCCGGACGTCGGCCAGCACGGTACGCAGACCGGCGACCAGGTCGCGGGTCGCCTCGTCGTCCAGCGGCCCGTCGAGGAGGACGGCCATCCAGGACTCGGCGAGCGCGTCGGCGCCGCACCCGCCGGGGTCGGCGCTGTCGCAGAACGCGCGGATCCGGCCGGTCACGTCGCGGCGGACCACCAGCACCGGGTGGACGACGTGCTCGAGGCCGAAGCCCTGGCGGACCACCTCGGCGGTCACGGAGTCGACGAGGAAGGGCATGTCGTCGGTGACGACCAGCACCAGCGCACGCGACCCCGCGCCGTCCCGGGCGGGCAGCTCCTGGACGTCGACCGTGGCCGCCCCCTGGGGGCGCACCTCGGCCAGCCGCAGGTGCCGCAGCGCGAGGGCGGCGAGGTCGGCCGGGTCGTGGTCGAGCACCTCCGCGGCCGGCTCGCTCCAGTAGTAGCGGCGCAGCAGGGCCGGGACGTCCTCCGCGCCGCAGCCGGCGGGCAGACCCGGCGCGCCGCCGATGGCCGCACGGGCCGCCCTCTCCAGCCGGCGGCGCTTCTCGTCGCGTTCCGCCTCGAGGGCGGCGAGTTCGTCGATCGCGGCGGCGGGCGTGCCGTCGTCCGCGGGGGCCGGTACCGGGATCGCCGGGACCGTGCCGGTGGTGCGGGCCATGCAGCGACGCTAGCCCGGCGAGGTGCCTGCCGTCACAGCGACGCGGCGGGGGATCAGCGCCGCTCGGTGAGCTGGTCGGCGACCCAGCCGCCGATGGCCAGCAGCAGGCCGCCGACGACCGCGGTGCCGAAGCCGTCGACCTGCAGCCGGTCGGTGAGCGCGGCGGTGATGCCGAGCAGCGCCGCGTTGACCACGAGCAGGAACAACCCGAGCGTGACCAGCACGAACGGGAACGACAGCAGCCGCAGGACCGGCCCGACGACCGCGTTGACCACCGCGAAGATCAGCGCGATCCACAGGTAGGTGCCGGGCTCGCCGAGCGGCCCGTTCGGGTTCGGGATCACCTCGATGCCGTTCAGCAGGTAGGCGACGCCGTAGAAGACGCCGGCCATGAGGACGACCTTCACCAGGAACCTCAGCACCGGGCCCACGCTAGCGGCGGCACCTGCCAGGACCCTGTGTGTCGCGTCGGGTCCCGGCCGATGGTCATGGGGACGTCGCCGCCCGGACCGGCGCGTCGTCGCGTGTCTGCTGCGACGAGCCCGTGGTCGACTGGAGGACGCGTCCCGGGACGAGAGGTGGAGACCGTGCAGCGACCGGCCCTGGTCTTCGACGGCGACTGCGGTTTCTGCACCCGCTCGGCGGCCGTCGCCCGGCGGGTGCTGCCCGCCGACTGCGCGGTCGTGCCGTGGCAGGGCGTCGACCTCGGCTCCGTCGGCACCACCGCGGAGCGCGCGCAGCAGGAGGTGCTGTGGGTGCCGCGCACGGGGGAGGTCGTCGGCGGGGCGCGCGCGGTGGCCGCCGCCCTGCACGCGGCCGGCCCGGGCTGGGCGCTGCTGGGCCGGCTGCTGCAGCTGCCCCTGGTCCGGGCGCTGGCCGACCGGGTCTACCGGGTGGTGGCGGCCAACCGGATGCGGCTGCCCGGCGGGACGGCGGCCTGCGCCCTCCCGTCGCGTCCGGACGACGGGGCCCGCCCCGCCTCCTGACGCGTCGGCGCTCGTCCCGCGGGTAACCCCAGGGCGGAGCCCGGTCGGGCGGAGGGGCGGCGGTGGTCGATCGGCTGGTCGTGGTGGGGGCGTCCGCAGGCGGCATCGGGCCGCTGCAGACGCTCGTGGCCGGCCTGCCCGCGGACCTCCCGGCAGCCGTCCTGGTCGTCGTCCACCTGCCGGCGACCGCCGACAGCCACCTGCCGGCCCTGCTCTCCCGCTGCGGCCCGTTGCCGGCCTCCCCCGCGCTCGACGGGCAGCGGCTGACGCCCGGCGCGATCCTCGTCGCCCCGCCCGACCACCACCTGACCGTCCGCGGCGAGCGCGTGCGGCTGACCCGCGGGCCGCGGGAGAACCGCCAGCGGCCGGCCGTCGACCCGCTGTTCCGCAGCGCCGCCGCCGCGTTCGGTCCCGGCGTCGTCGCCGTCGTCCTCTCCGGCGCCCTGGACGACGGCGCGGTGGGCGCCGCGGTCGTGGCCGCCCAGGACGGCGCCGTCGTGGTGCAGGACCCGGCCGAGGCCCGGGTGTCGGCGATGCCGCGGGCCGCGCTGGCCGCCGTCCGCCGGGCACGCAGGGTCGCCACCGCCGACCTCGCGGCCGTGGTGACCGGCCTCGTCCGGCCGACTCCCCCCGTCCCCGACGGGCTGTCGCAGCCCGACCTCCCGGACAGGAGCTCGACGATGAAGGACGGACCGACCGCGGTCACCGAGCTGGGCAGCCCCACCGCGCTCGGCTGCCCGGAGTGCCAGGGCGGCATGTACGAGACCACACCGGACAGCACGGTCAGCTACACCTGCCACGTGGGGCACGGCTGGTCGGCCCAGACGCTGCTGGACGCACAGCACCAGGCGGTCGAGGGCGCCATCTACAACGCCGCCTCGAAGCTGCTGGAGATCGCCGCGGTGCACCGGCGGCTGGCCGTGCTCGACCCCTCGCAGCCGGGCGACCAGGAGGAGCACCTGCGTGCGGCGGACCGGGCCGAGGAGCGGGCGCAGCGGGTCCAGCAACTGGCCGCCGAGGACCCGCAGCCGTGAGGGCGCCTGCGCACCGGACGTGACGACGCGCGGCGCGGACCACGACACGATCGCGTCGTCTAGGCGTTTCTACGGGTCGGGCTAGAGGCGCGCATACGGTGCCCGACATGGACCCCGTGCGGAACCCGTACGCCCCCGGCGCCGGCCAGCGCCCGCCCGAGCTGGCCGGGCGGGACGACGAGCTGTCGGCCTTCGACGTCGTCCTGGAGCGGATCGCGCACGGCCGCCCGGAGCGCTCGCTGGTGCTGACCGGGCTGCGCGGGGTGGGCAAGACGGTGCTGCTCAACCAGCTGCGCTCGGCGGCGATCGGCCGCAGCTGGGGCACGGGGAAGATCGAGGCGCGGCCGGACCAGTCGCTGCGCCGGCCGGTCTCCTCGGCGCTGCACATGGCGCTGCGCGAGCTGCGCCACCCCGACCAGGAGTCCATGGACGCCGTCCTCGGGGTGCTCAAGGCGTTCGCGCTGCGGCAGACCGCGGACGCGAAGGTGCGCGACCGCTGGCAGCCGGGCATCGACGTGCCGGCGTCCAGCGGGCGGGCCGACTCCGGCGACATGGAGATCGACCTGGTGGAGCTGCTCAGCGACGCCGCCGGGCTGGCCGCCGACGTCGGTAAGGGCGTGGCGCTGTTCATCGACGAGATGCAGGACGTGCGGGGCGACGACGTCTCGGCCATCTGCGCGGCCTGCCACGAGCTGTCGCAGCAGGGCGCGCCGCTGATCGTCGTCGGCGCGGGGCTGCCGCACCTGCCGGCGGTGCTGTCGGCGTCCAAGAGCTACTCCGAGCGGCTGTTCCGCTACCTGCGCATCGACCGGCTGGACCGCCCCGCCGCCGACCGGGCGCTGCTCGCTCCGGCCGAGCGGGAGGAGGTCACCTTCGAGCCCGAGGCGCTCGACGCGCTGTACGCGGCCGCGGACGGCTACCCGTACTTCGTGCAGGCCTACGGCAAGGTCACCTGGGACGTCGCCGCCGCCTCCCCCATCACCGCCGCGGACGTCGCCATGGCCGCGCCCGTCGCCGAGGCCGAGCTCGCGGTGGGCTTCTTCGGCTCCCGCTACGACCGCGCCACCCCCGCCGAGCGGGAGTACATGCACGCGATGGCCGAGCTGGGCGGGCCGGCCGGGGCGGCGGTGTCCACCTCGGAGGTCGCGGTGTCGCTGGGCCGCAGGCCCGCGTCCCTCTCCCCCGCGCGGGACTCCCTGATCAAGAAGGGGTTGGTCTTCTCCGCCGAGCGCGGCCAGATCGCCTTCACCGTCCCGCACTTCGGCCGCTACCTGCTCAGCCACCCGGACTGAAGGAGGACCCCGCCCTCCCCACCCGTCGCCCGCTCGGGGCGGTGCCCCGGGCGGGGCCGCGAGTCACGCCACCTCGCCGGCGTCAGGCCGGCAGGAGGAAGGCGTCCAGGTCGGCTGCGACGTCCTCCGGGCGCTCCCAGTTGGGGCAGTGCCCGGTGTCCTCGTAGACCCTCAGCCGGGCGTCGGGGAGCGCGGCCAGGAGCCGGTCCTGCTGGCCGCGGTCGAACAGGGCGTCGGAGTCGCCCCACAGCAGCAGCGTGGGTGCCGTGACGTCGCGGAGCCGGTCGCGGTCGTCGACGCGGACCAGCCCCTCCCAGGAGTCGCGGTAGACCGACCCGGGTGCCTTGCGGCTCTCGGCGACGAGCGCGTCGAAGAAGTCCGGTGCCACCTCGCGGTGCACGGTGCCGGCGGCGAACTCCCGCGCGAAGCCGTCGGGCACCTCCTCGGGGAGGTCGGCGATGGCCGCCCGCACCTCCTCGACCAGGACGTCGCCCATCCGGTCGGCCGAGCCGATGAGCACCAGCCGGTCGACCCGGTCGGGGTGCTGCTCGGCCATCCTGCGGACGACGAAGCTGCCGAAGGAGTGGCCCACCAGGTGCGCCCGTCCCAGGCCGAGCGCGTCGCAGAGGGCCAGGAGGTCGTCGGCGAACCGGTCGAGGGTGTAGCCGCCGGCGGGGCGGTCGGAGTCGCCGAACCCGCGCTGGCTGTAGGCGACGGCGTGCAGCCGCGGGTCCAGGTGGGCGAGGACGCGGCTCCAGGAGAACCAGGAGTCCGGCCAGCCGTGCACGAGGGCGACGGGCGGTCCGTCGGGATCGCCCCGCTCGACGACGTGCAGCCGCACGCCGTCGGGGAGGAGCACGCTGTCGTGGCGGAGGGGCTGCGGCGTCCTGGACACGGGATCTCCCTCGGGGCCGGCCCCCGCGCACGACCACGGTGGGGCCGGCGGCGGAGCGGGGACAGGGTCGTCCTGCCCTCCGGTGCTGCGGACCCGTGGTGGTCGACGGCCGACGCGGGCCTGGACCTGCGGCGGCACCGCCGCCCGGGCAGGCTGGGGACCGTGAGCGACCCCGTCCGAGACCCCGAGCTGATCAGCGTCCCGGTGGAGGGCGGTGAGCTCGCCGCACTGCACTGGCCCGCCGACTCCCCCGGTGCGCCCATCGCCGTCCTCGTCCACGGCATCACCGCCAACGCCATGGCCTGGGCACGGGTGGCCGGCGCGCTGGCCGGCGGGTTCGAGGTGGTCGCGCCGGACCTGCGCGGCCGGGCCGCGTCGGCGGGGCTGCCCGGGCCGTACGGGCTGGAGCGGCACGCGGCCGACGTCACCGCCGTCCTGGACTCCCTCGGCGCGGACGACGACGCGGGGGCCGACACCGCCGTGCTCGTCGGGCACTCGATGGGGGCGTACGTCGCGACGCTGGCGGCCGCCGGGGTGGCCCGCGACCGCGTGCACGGCCTGGTGCTGGTCGACGGCGGCCTGTCGTACCCGACGCCGCCCGGTGCCGACGTCGACGCGATGCTGGCCGCCCTCCTCGGCCCGTCCCTGGACCGCCTGTCGATGACGTTCCCCGACCTCGCCGCGGTCCGGGCCTTCTGGTCGCAGTACCCCGCGGTCGGCCCGTGGGTCGACGTCCCCTCGGTGGCGGCGTACCTGGCTCGCGACATGGTCGGCGAGCCGCCGGCGCTGCGCAGCGCGTGCGTCCCGGAGGCCGTGCGGGTGGACGGCGGCGACGTGCTGCTCAACGAGCGGGTGCTCGAGGCGACGACCGACCTGCCGGTGCCTGCCACCCTGCTGTGGGCGACCCGCGGGATGTTCGACCAGACCCCGGGCCTCTACGACGAGGTGCGGCTGGCCCAGCTGGGCCTGGAGCCCAGCGGCATCACCGCCCGGGAGGTGCCCGACACCAACCACTACTCGATCCTCTGGGCCTCGCAGGGGGTCGAGGCGATCACCGCCGCCGTCCGCGAGGCCGCCGCGCGGGACTGAGGACACCCGGGGACGGCGGCCGCGCCACGCCGGTGCGCCTTGGCAGCGCGCCCGCCCGCTGCCACGATCCGGGCACCCTCCCGGCCCGCAGGGCGGCGGGGAGGCGCTCCGAGGTCGGGGCAGGGGCCAGCCCGCCGAGAGAGGTGGTCCTCGTGGTGAGCCCAGGACCGCAGCCGCGACCGCAGGGGTGGCCGGAGCCGCTCGACCGGAGCGCCGCCCTGGCCACCGGCGTGCTGGCCGCCATGCCCGCCGCGCTGGGCTGTCTCGACCCCGCAGGACGGGTCGCGCTGCTCAACGCGGCGGGTGAGCGGCTGCTCGACCGCCCGGCCGCCGACGTCGTCGGGCGTCCGGTCACCGAGGTGCTGTGCGCCGGCACGGCCGCCGCCGTCACCCGGGCCTGCCACGAGGCCGTGGCCTCGGGCGGGCCGGTCTCCCTCGAGGTCCCCGACCCCTGGGGCGGCCCGGGCTGGTCGGCGCTGCACGCCTGGCCGGTGTCGGACGGCGCCGCCTTCGTCTTCGTCGACGTCACCGCGCGCCGGCAGGCTCAGGACGAGGCCGAGGCGGCCCGGCGGGCCGCGGAGCGGGCCGGCGCCCGCACGGCGCTGCTGGCCGCGGTGACCGGGGAGCTGTCCGGCGCGCTGGACAGCGAGTCGGCGCTGGGCAGCCTGGCGCGGCTGGTCGTCCCCGCGCTCACCGACGGCTGCGTGGTCACCGTCGTCGACCGGGAGGGCCGTGCTCGCGACGTCGGCTCCTGGCACGTCGACCCGGCCCGCCGCCCGCTCCTGGACCGCTACGCCGAGGTCCGCCTGGACACCCTGCCGACGGCCTCCCCCGTCGCCCGCGCGCTGCGGTCGGGCAGCGAGGCGCAGCAGCCGGTGGCCGCCGTCCTCGAGCTCATGCCGCCGGGCCCGGCCCGCGACCTGCTCGCGGAGCTGGGCCCGGACACCGCCGTCGTCCTGCCGCTGACCGCCGACGGCCGCGCGGTCGGCGTCCTCACCCTCTACCTCGACCCCGGGCGCACGCTGGACGACGACGACCTGGCCGCCGCGCGCGAGGTCGCGGCGCAGGCCGGGCGCGCCGTCGACCGGGTGCACCGGCAGAGCGAGCAGGCCAAGCTCGCCGAGGGCCTGCAGCGCAGCCTGCTCACCGACCTGCCGACCATCGCCGGGGCGCAGGTGGTGGCCCGCTACGTGCCCGCGGCGGAGGCCGCCCGCGTCGGCGGGGACTGGTACGACGCCTTCCTGCACACCGACGGCGACCCGGTCGTGGTCATCGGGGACGTCACGGGCCACGACACCGCCGCAGCGGCCGAGATGGGGCAGCTGCGCGGGCTGCTGCGGGGCATCGCCCACTACAGCGGCGCGGGGCCGGCGGAGGTGCTGCGCGGCCTGGACGCCGCGATGGCCGCGATGCACACCGGCACGCTGGCCACCGCCGCGATCGCCCGACTCGAGGAGGGCGGGACCCGGCTGCGCTGGGCCAGCGCCGGTCACCCGCCCCCACTGGTCGCCGACCCCGACGGCACGGTGACCGTGCTCGCTGACGGGCTCGGCGACCTGCTGCTGGGGGTGGACCCGACGACGGTGCGGCGGGAGTGCACCGTGCCGCTGCGTCCGGGTGCGGTCGTGCTGCTCTACACCGACGGGCTGGTGGAGCGCCGGGACTGCGACGTCGACACCGGGGTGGGCCGGCTGCGCCGGCACCTGGCCGCGCTGGCGGACCGGCCGCTGGAGCAGCTGGCCGACGAGCTGCTGGCGCGGATGCTGCCCGCCACGCCCGGGGACGACGTCGCGCTGGTCGCGATCTGCGTGCACCCACCGCGCTGACCGGCACGGACGAGAGGCGCCTCACTCCTGGGGGTCGGAAACGCCCGGGACACGATTGAGCGTCCAGCCGCCCGGGAACCACCTCCGTGTCGGAGACAGCGACGGACGGGGAGAGGGCAGTGGGTCGACTCGCGTGGCCGTTGCGTCCGCTTCCGGACGGCCGGGGCGAGGTCTGGCGGTGGGACCTGCAGTCCATCGCCGAGCTCCCGGCGGCACGAGCCGTGCTGCGGGCACGGCTGGACGGCGTCGGTTACCCGAGGGACGGCGACGACACCGCGGCCGAGCGGCTGATCCTGGCCTTCGACGAGCTGGCGTCCAACGCGCTGCGGCACGGCTTGTCCCCCGTCGTGGCCACGGTGGTCGCCGGCAGCGGCGGCTGGCTGCTCGACGTCAGCGACCGCGACCCCGACACCATGCCCAGCCCGGCCGTCGACCGCGACCCCGCCCAGGGCGGCCTGGGGCTGTACCTGGTGGCCCGGCTGTCGGTGGCCCACGGCTGGTACGTCGACGACGGCTGCAAGCACGTCTGGGCCTGCCTGCCCACGAGCACCGACGACCGCGAGCCGGCGCTGAACTGACGTTCCACGTGCAACACGCGAGGACGGCCCCGAGGCGCAGTGCCTCGGGGCCGTCGATGTGGAGCGCCCGGGACGGCGGGAGGGCGGTCTCCGGCGCCGTCCCGGGGCGTCTGCCGGGTCAGGCCCTGGAGGGGATGACCAGGGAGAGCCCGCCCTTGCCGTAACCGGGGACGTCGATGGCGAGGTCGAGCCGGTTGAAGGCGGCCAGCGAGCAGGCGATGTCGCCGGGCAGGTCGTCACCCGGGGCGTAGAGCTTGTAGAGCTTGGAGTGCGGCGCACCGGGCACGTTGAACAGCGCCGAGAGCACGTTGACGACCTCGTGCAGCGCCTCGGTGAGCATCGTGGTCAGCTCGCCGTCCTCCTCGACGGCGTCCTGCGCGCCGCCGGGGGGCAGCAGCGCGAGGGCGGCGCCGGTGTAGGCCGAGGCGCCGAGGTCCATGACGCACAGCGCGTTCACGTTCATCGACGGGTCCACGTACACGGCCACCGACACCGGCGACCTCGGCGTCGGGGTCACCGGCGCGCCCGGCAGCACGCCGACGGGCTTGCCGACCAGGCCGCTGAGCATGTCCTTGACGGCCTTGGCGTCCGGCAGGACGACGGTCAGCGGGGCGCTCACTCCGCCTCCTCGCTGGCGCTCGTCGCCGGCGTGACCGCCCAGGCGACCGTGTCGACCGCGGAGCTCGCACGCTCGCTCCTCATGCGATCACCCCGTCCAGGTTCTCGCGGAAGGTCTCCTCGTTGAACGGCTTGGCGATGAGGAACAGCGCACCCGCGGCGCTGGCCCTGTCCCGCATCTCCTGCGAGCCCTCGGAGGTGACGAAGCCGAACGGGACGCCGGAGCCGGCCGACCGCAGCGCCTGCAGGCACTCCAGACCGGTCATGTTCGGCATGTTCCAGTCCGACAGCACCAGGTCGGGGTTCTCGGCCTGGACCTTGTCGTAGGCGTCGCGGCCGTCCTCGGCCTCGACGATGTCGTGGTCCTCGTACCCGGCCTGGCGCAGGGTGCGGATGACGATCTGCCGCATCACGCGGCTGTCGTCGGCGACGAGGATCTTCACAGTGACGCTCCGTTCGGGTGCGCGGGGTTCGGGTGCGGGGTGGACAGGGCCGGCAGGGCGCCCTGCACGGACACGACCAGGGGCTGGCCGCGCCACAGGACCTCGAGCCGGCAGACGTCCTCGGGGTTGCGGACGTCGGGGGCCTCGCCGACCTGGGGCAGGCCCAGGGTGGAGGGGCCGGGGAGGGCGGCCTTGACGTTGCCGCCGACCACGTTGGCGATCTCGCCGAACGCGTCGGCGACGTCCTCGTGGTCGAGCAGCTCGGGCGCGGCCTGGCCGAGCAGCGCCCGGGTCAGGTCGGCCGCGGTCTGCCGGCCGGTGGTGAGGACGACGCTGCCGGTCCACGGGCCGACGACGTCCACCCACGCCGAGAGCGTCTCGGCGGGCAGGTCGCCGGGCAGCGGGACGAGCACCTCGTCCTCCCCGACGAGGGCGACCCAGGCCTCACCGGCGATCGCCTCGACGGTGGCCTCGTCGATCAGCTCGGGGATGGTCGGGCGTGCGACGGCATCGTGTGCGAGCGTCACAGGACGGCCTCCTCGGGGAGCATGCCGAGCAGCGCGAGCTTGTCGCGGAGCGCGTCGGCGGTGAACGGCTTGATCACGTACTCGTGCGCACCCGCGGCGAGCGCCCGGACGATCTGGCCCTGCTCGCTCTCCGAGGTCACCATCATCAGCGTGAGGGCGCGCCACGCCGGGTTGGCCCGGACGGCGGAGACGAACTGCAGCCCGTCCATCACCGGCATGTTCCAGTCGATCGTGCACAGGTCGGGCACGTAGCCCTCCTGCAGCACGTCGAGGGCCTCCTGCCCGTGGCCGGCCTGTCGGGTCTCGTAGCCGAAACCCTCCAGCGCCGCGCCCACGATGCGCCGCATGGCGCGGGAGTCGTCGATCACCAGTGCACGCACGTCAGTTCCCCTTCAGCGGGCGGTAGGCGGAGCTGCGGCCGATGACGACCCGCTCCCAGGAGTCGTCGACGCCGAGCGTGGTCTCCGCGGCGCCGAGGAAGAGCCATCCGTCCGGGCGCATGAGCGCGCGCACCCGGCGGAGGATCGCCTGCTTGGTGGGCAGGTCGAAGTAGATGAGGACGTTGCGCAGGTAGACCACGTCGAACGGCCCCATGCGGGGCAGCGGAGCGGCCAGGTTGCACTCGCTCGCCGTCACCATGCGCCGCAGCGACGGGGAGACCTCCCACTCGGTGCCCGCCCGGGTGAAGTGCCGCACCAGCATCGGTGCGGGCAGCCCCCGGTTGACCTCCAGCTGGCTGAACCGCCCGGCCCGGGTGCGCTCGACCATCTCGCGGGAGAGGTCGGTCGCGGTGATGGCGACGCGGGTCGCGGCGTTGGGCAGCGCGTCCTCGAGCAGCATGGCGATCGTGTACGGCTCCTGCCCGCTGGAGCAGGCCGCCGACCAGACCTGCAGCCGCTCGGCCGGCCCGCGGGCCGACAGCAGCGAGGGCAGCACCGTCGAGGTGAGGGCGGTGAACGGGTCACCGTCCCGGAACCACGAGGTCTCGTTCGTGGTGAGCGCCTCGACGATCCTGCGGGTGGACTCGGGGCTGGGCCGGGTGCGGACCGAGTCGACCAGCTGGCCGACGTCGGGCAGCCCCATGGACCGGGCGATCGGCAACAGCCGCGCCTCGACCAGGTACTCCTTGCCCGGGGCGAGCACGATCGCGCTCTCCCGGTGCACCAGCTGGCGGACCCAGTCGAAGCTGGTCGCGGTGAGGGTCATCGTCGTCCTCCGGCGAACGAGGGCGCGGGAGCCGGGTGGGCCGCGGGGACCCGCGGCCCGGTGATCCGCCGGGTGACCGCCTCGGCGACCCGGTCGAGCGGCAGCACCTCGTCGGCGAAGCCGGCCGTGGCCACGGCGCCGGGCATGCCCCAGACGACGGAGGTGGCCTGGTCCTGGACGACGACCGCGCCCCCGGCCTCGCGGATGCGACCGGCGCCGACGCGCCCGTCCGAGCCCATGCCGGTGAGCACGACGCCGAGGACGGCGCCGTCGAAGGTCTCGACCGCGGAGCGGAACAGCGGGTCGACGGCGGGACGGCAGAAGTTCTCCGGCGGCGACTGGTCCAGCGCGGTGGACAGGCCGCGGCCGGTCCGGCGGATGGTCAGGTGGTGGTCGCCCGGTGCCAGGTGCACGGTGCCGGGCGCCAGCGGGGTGCCGTCGACGGCCTCGACCACGGTGAGCGGGCAGAGGCGGTCCAGCCGCTGGGCGAACTGGCGGGTGAAGACCGGGGGCATGTGCTGCACGAGCAGCACCGGGACCGGCAGGGACGCCGGGAGGGCCGGCAGCACCTTCGCCAGCGCCTCCGGGCCGCCGGTGGAGGAGCCGATGACCAGGACGGCGGGCTGCTTGACCGCACCGACGCGCGGGGCCGGCGGGCGGACCGGGGCCGGGGCGGGTGCGGCTGCGCGGACCGGACCGGTGGTGACCGGGCGCCCCGTGAGCGCCTTGATCTTGGGGATCAGCTGCTGCCGCACGCTCTCCATGGACTGCGCGACGCTGCCGACGTTGGCCGGCTTGGTGACGTAGTCGTTGGCGCCGGCGGAGAGGGCGTCGAGGGTGGCCGACGCGCCCCGTTCGGTGAGCGTGCTGAACATGATGATCGGCACGCGGCTGTGCCCTCGTCCCGCCCCACCACCCCCGGCACCGGCGCGGATGGCGCGGACCGCCTCGATGCCGTTCATCTCCGGCATCTCGATGTCCATCGTGACCAGGTCGGGCTTGAGCTGCTCGAGCTTGCCGACGGCGATGCGGCCGTTGACGGCGGTGCCGACGACCTCGATCGCCGGGTCCTCCGAGAGCACGTCGGTGACGATCTTGCGGACGACCACCGAGTCGTCGACGACCAACACCCGGATCGGGTCCATGCGTCCTCCGTCTCCCCGTGCGGGGGCCTGCCAGGGCGAGCTGGCGCTGTGGTCGGCACCGCCCGGCGGTCGGGAACGGGTGCAGCCGGCGTCCGCCCGGGTCCCGGCGGCGCCTGTCACGGGTGTTGTCGGCCGCTCCTCCCCCGCACTTGAGCCGATCCCGGGAATTCCGCATCACAACTCCGGAACGGCCGGGAAATGATCACCGACCATTTCCCGTCACCTGTCGACACGTCTCCGGAGGAGCGACGGGCCAGCGTGTCGAGCGCCGTCTACGGCTGTCTGACGTCCGTGCCAGAGAGCCGTAGAGAGTGCTCACGAGGGTGAACGCCGTCCCCTCGGGTAGCCGGGGGCCATGGCACTCCCCCGGGTCCTCGTCCTCGTCCTGGCAGGTGGCGCCGGCGGGCGGCTGGAACTGCTCACCGAGCAGCGCGCCAAGCCCGCCGTCCCCTTCGCAGGCGTCTACCGGCTGATCGACTTCCCGCTGAGCAACTGCCAGCACTCGCACCTGGCCGACGTGTGGGTGTCCGTGCAGTTCCACCCCACGTCGCTGTCGCAGCACCTGGCCAACGGCCGGCCGTGGGACCTCGACCGCACCGACGGCGGGCTGCTCGTGCTGCCGCCGTACCAGGGCACCGACCGCGCCGGCTGGGTCTCCGGGACGGCGAACTCGCTGTGGCGCTACGCCCCGCTGGTCCGCGACTTCGACCCCGACGCGCTCGTCGTGGTCAGCGCCGACGCCGTCTACAAGCTGGACTACCGCGAGGTCGTCGACGGGCACCTGGGCTCCGGCGCGGAGGTCACCATGGTGACCACCGAGGTCGCCGAGGACGACGCGCCGCGCTACGGCATCGTCGAGGTCGGCAGCGGCGGGAAGGTCGCCGACTACGCCTACAAGCCCGACGAGCCGCGCACCACCACGGCCACCAACGAGGTCTTCGTCTTCTCCCCCGGCCCGACGCTGGACCGGCTGGAGGCGCTGGCCGCCGAGCACGGTGAGGACGGCCTGGAGGACCTGGGCACCCACCTGCTCCCGGCGCAGACCCGCGACGGCCTGGCCCGCGCGCACCCGTTCGAGGGCTACTGGCGCGACGTGGGGACCGTGGAGGCCTACTGGGCGGCCCACCACGAGTTCCGCTCCCCCGAGCCGCCCCTGGACCTCGACGACGAGGGCTGGGCGCTGCACACCCGCGGCGGCCGTCACAGCGCCGCCCGGGTGCTGCGCGGGGCGGAGGTGGACGACAGCCTGATCTCCGGCGGCACCCGCGTGGCCGGGCGGGTGAGCGGGTCGGTGCTCTCCCCCGGGGTCGTCGTGGAGGCCGGGGCGACCGTCGTCGACTCGGTGCTGCTGCCGGGTGCGCGCGTGCGGGCCGGCGCCACGGTGACCCGCACGGTGCTCGACGACGGCGTCGTGGTCGGCGAGCGTGCCACGGTCGGTGGGGACGGCGAGGTCACCCTGGTCGGCCGCCGGGCCGAGGTGGCGGCCGGCGACGAGCTCCCCGCCGGCGCCCGCTTCCCGGATCCCGAGAAGGAGGGTTGATCCACCGACCTCCGGCCGGCCCGACTCGACGAGGACGCGAGCCGCCCCGCGAGGCGGTGCGAGGAGTGGGGGCCGGAGGCTCCCGCGATCGAGCGCCGGGAAGGGCTCAGCTCAGCACGGGGACGGCTCCTGGCCGCGGTGTGCACGCTAGCCGCCCCGCGAGGCGGTGCGAGGAGTGGGGGCCGGAGGCTCCCGCGATCGAGCGCCGGGAAGGGCTCAGCTCAGCACGGGGACGGCTCCTGGCCGCGGTGCGACCCGGAGGGTCGCGGGGAGAACAGCACCGCGAGGGCGTCGCTGCCGAGCAGGTCGGCCATGACGACGCCCTGCACGCACCCCGCGACGGCGTTCCAGGCACCCGCGGCGGCTGCCGCGGCGTCGAAGCCGGCGTCGAGGAACGCCCGGACGGCGAGCAGCTGGGCGGTGGCGAGCGTGCGGGTGCGGCCGGAGACGTGCGCGGCCCACGAGGCCTCGTGCATCGCGGCCGCCCACGGCCGGCGCTCGGCGCGGGAGGCGTCGACGGCGGCCATCCAGCGGGCGCGGCCGGCGGCGTCCAGCGAGCGCAGGCCGGTCAGCAGCTCGGAGAGCTCCCCGGTGGCGGGGCCCAGGTCGAGCTCCGGGGTCGTCGGCACGCCGGTCGAGGCGGCGAGCAGGAACGGGCCGGTGAGCTGCCGGCGGACCAGCGGCGGCAGCACGGCGGCGGCCCAGGCGCCCACGGCGGCGTCGGCGAGGACGTCGGCGGCGGCCTCCCGGACCGGCTCGTCGGCGAGCGCGGCGGCGGGGTGCTCGGGGCCGAGGACGTCCTCGCGGAGCACCCGCTCGACGGCGGCGGCGTCCCCGATGGTGCTGCGCTCGAGCTGGGCGACCAGCGCCGCGGCCCGGTCGGCGCCGGGAGGGGTGTCGGCGGCGGTGCGCAGGTGCGGGACGGCGACGGCGAGCTCCCGGGCCTTGCGCGCCCGGACGGCGAGGACGGCGCGCTGCTCGCGGTCGCGGCCCGCGGCCGGGTGGACCGCGGCCAGCTGCTCCAGCGCCGGGACGTCGGCGGCGAGCCCGGCGAGCAGGGCGTCCGCGACGGCGCGGCCGGCCGGCAGGCGGACCAGGTCGAAGCCGAGCGTGGCGGCACTGACCAGTGAGTAGGGCACGGCAGGCCTCCCAGTCGACGTCCCCCGAGGTGAGGTCGACCCAGACTGACCGTGACCGCGAACCTGCGCCACGTGAGCGTCACCCGTTCGCCCGACCCCCGAGGGGTGGGGCGTCGTGCGCCGTGCTGCACCGTCCCCGGCCGGTGACCCTGCGTAGGCGACGAGACCCGGGAACGCCGCGACCCCCGGCCCGGCGGCCCTCCGGAGAGAGGGGCCGCCCGACCGGGGGTCGGGGGGAGGAGCGTGGCCGCCGGGGAAGACCGGCCGCGCCCAGGTCCGTGGCCATGTCCGCGGAGGTGGCCGTCGTCCTTCAGGCGCTGACGGCCTTGTGCACGTCCAGGGCCAGCAGCAGGTGGCCGTCGAGCTTGAACGCCCCGCGGATCAGCTCGCGGCCGGCGCCGTCGAGGGTGTCCGGCGGCGCCTCGAAGTCGGCCGGGTCGACGTCCACCACGTCGGCGATGGCGTCGACCAGCAGGCTGACCGCCTCACCGTGCAGCCGGACGACGATGACGACGGCGTCGGTGCCCTCGGGCCGCGGCGGCCGGCCGAGCCGCTCGCGCAGCTCGATCGCGGTCACCACCTGGCCGCGCAGGTTGATCAGCCCGGCCACGGCGGCGGGCGCCAGCGGCACGCGGGTCAGCCCCTGGCTCTTGAGCACCTCCTGCACGTGCGCCACCTCGACGCCGTAGAGGTCGCCGTCGAGCCAGAAGGTGGCCAGCTGGCCGCCGATGGCGGGGGCCTGGGCAGTGGTCACAGGGAGGCCTCCAGGAGGGACGCGGGGACGCCGTCCGGCGTCAGGGGGCTGTGGGCGGCGGGGATGGTCGAGTAGAAGGCCGGGTCGGCGGCGAGGATCGCGGCGCGCACGTCGAGCAGCTCGGTGACCTTGTCGCCGAGGACGGCGGAGCCGAGCAGGCCCATGTCGTCGATGTCGCTGCGGACCGCGGCCTCGCCGTCGACGATGTCGAGGATCTCCTCGACCACGATGGCCACGCTGCGGCCGTGGTCGCTGTACACGATGACCTCGAGGACCTCGCGGTCGCTCTCGCCGTAGGCGCCCAGGTGCCGGTCGAGCCGGACGATCGGCAGGATCGCGCCGCGGTACTGCACGACCTCCCGGTTGCCGACCTTCTCCACCGACTCGGTGCGCACCTGCTCGAGACGGGTGACGGTGTCCAGCGGGATGGCGACCCGGCGGCCCCCGCCGATGGCTGCCAGCAGCATCCGCTGCCGCTCCGTGTCGCCGGCGGCGGCAGCCGCGGCGGCCTCGCGCGCCGCCTCCTGGCCGCGCTCGCTGGTCTCGGTGCGCAGCGCCCGGCGGGCCAGGGCCTGCACGTCGAGGATGAGCGCCACGGTGCCGTCGCCCAGGACGGTCGCGCCGGAGTAGAGCCCGATCGCCTTGAGCTGGCCGCCGACGGCCTTGACGACGATCTCCTCGGTGTTGATGACCCGGTCGACGACCAGGCCGAAGCGCCGGCCCTCCGACCGCAGGACGGCGATGACCACGTGCCCGTCGTGACGGTCGGAGGTCAGCCCGAGGACGTCGGTGAGGCGGACCAGCGGCAGCAGCTCGCCGCGCAGCCGGTACACCGGGGCGCCGCCGACCTCCTCGACCGCGTTGGCGGCCTTCTCGGCGTCGAGCGAGACGAGCTCCTGCAGGCTGATCTGCGGGATGGCGTAGCGGTCGCCGGCGCACTCGACGGTCAGCGCCGGGACGATCGCCAGGGTCAGCGGGATGCGCAGCCGGGTGCAGGTGCCCTTGCCGGGGACCGACTCGACCTCGATGGTGCCGCCGATGGACTCGATGTTGGTCTTGACGACGTCCATGCCGACGCCGCGGCCGGAGACGTTGGTGACCTTCGCGGCCGTGGAGAAGCCGGGCAGGAAGATGAGCTGCAGGACGTCCTGCGGGTTCATCCGGCCGAGGGCCTCCTGCGTGATCAGCCCGCGCTCGACGGCCTTGGCACCCACCCGGGCCGGGTCGATGCCGGCACCGTCGTCGGCGACCTCGACCACGACCTGGCCGCTCTCGTGCTTGGCGCGCAGGGTGAGCACGCCCTCGGCCGGCTTGCCGACCCGGAGCCGGGTCTCGGCGTCCTCGACGCCGTGGTCGACGGAGTTGCGGACCAGGTGGGTCAGCGGGTCCTTGACCGCCTCGAGCAGCGTCTTGTCCAGCTCGGTGTCGCGGCCCTCCATGTCCAGCCGGATGGACTTCTGCAGCTGCAGGCCCAGGTCCCGGACGACGCGCGGCAGCTTGGACCAGATGTGGTCGATCGGCTGCATGCGCGTCTTCATGACGCCCTCCTGCAGCTCGCTGGCGATGAGGTTGAGCCGCTGCGAGGCGCGCACCAGGTCGGTGTCGTTGGAGCGCCCGACGTACTGGACGATCTGGTTGCGGGTGAGCACCAGCTCGCCCACCAGCAGCATGAGCTCGTCGAGCAGGTCGACGTCCACCCGGATGGTGCTGTCGGCGACCCCGCGACGGGCCTGACCGCTGCCGCCGTCGGCGACGCCCTCGGGCTCGGGGGCGACCTCGGCGGCCGGCGCCGGGCGGGGGGCCGGGACGGCAGGGACCGCCTCGGCCACGGGAGCGGGCGCCTCGACGACAGCTGCGGGCTCGACCGGCGCTTGCACCGCGGGCGCCTGGACGACCTCGGCGACGGCCGCGACCGGCTCGGCGACGGCGGGGACCGGCTCAGCGGCCGGCGCCGGCGCGGCAGGGGCGGCGGGGGTGTCCTCCATGGCCGCGCTGATCTCGGCGACGACGGCAGAGACGTCGACCGAGCCCTCGCCGCCGGTGGCCTCGATGGAGGCGAGCAGCGAGCGGACGGTGTCGACCATGCGCAGCAGCACGCTGGTCCGCTGCGGGGTCAGCTCCAGGGCGCCGTCCCGCAGCCGGGACAGCATGTTCTCGCCGACGTGGGTGACCTCCTCCAGGCGGTGGAACGCCAGGAAGCCGCTGGTCCCCTTGATGGTGTGGATCGTGCGGAAGATGCTCGACAGGCGGTCCCGGGAGTCGGGCTCCTGCTCCAGGGCGACCAGGTCGGAGTCCAGCTGGTCGAGGTTCTCGTGCGACTCGACCAGGAACTCCTCGACGATGTCGTCCAGACCGTCCACGTTGCTCTTCTCTCTTCGTACCGGGAGCGGTGCGTGCGCTCTGGTGGGTGATCGGCGGGAGGGGTGGCCAGGTCAAGCCCAACGGGGAGACCCGACCCCGCCGGCCGGGGAGCCCGGCCGGCGGGGAGTGCTCAGTAGCTGAACCGGGAGACGCTGGTCCGCAGGTCGGCGGCCATGCGGGAGAGCTCGTCGACCGCGACCCGGGTCTGGGTCAGCGCCTGGGTGGTCGACTCAGCCGCCCCGGACACCCCACCGATGTTCAGCGCGATCTGCCCGGCGCCGGACGCCGCCTCGGTCACCGACCGGGACATCTCCGTGGTGGTGGCGGTCTGCTCCTCCACCGCCGAGGCGATGGTGGTCTGCCGATCGGAGATCTGCGCGACGATCGCGCTGATCTCGGCGATGGCGGCCACCGCCGCGGTGGTGTCGCCCTGGATGGACTGCACCCGCCGGGCGATGTCCTCGGTGGCCTTGGCCGTCTCCTGGGCCAGCTCCTTGACCTCGTTGGCCACCACCGCGAAGCCCTTGCCCGCCTCCCCGGCCCGGGCGGCCTCGATGGTGGCGTTCAGCGCCAGCAGGTTGGTCTGCTCGGCGATGCTGGTGATCACCTTCACCACGTTGCCGATCTCCGCCGAGGACTCGCCCAGCTTGGCCACCGTGGCGGTGGTGGTCTCCGCCGCGGTCACGGCCCGCGCGGCCACATCCGAGGCCTCCGCGGCGTTGGTGGCGATCTCCCGGATGCTGGCGCCCATCTGCTCGGCGCCGGCGGCGACGGTCTGCACGTTGCGCGAGACCTCCTCCGCGGCACCGGCGACGACGCCGGACTGGGCGGAGGTCTCCTCGGCCGAGGCCGAGATCTGCGCCGACGAGGCCGACAACTCCTCCGAGCTGGCCGCCACGGCGTCCGCCGACGCCGCCACGGTCGACAGCACCTCGCGCAGGCTGACCACGGCTGCGTCGAGGGAGGCCCCCATGCGACCCAGCTCGTCGCGCGAGGTGAGCCCCACCGTCCGGGTCAGGTCACCGTGGGCCAGGCCGTCCGCGACCTCCTGCACGCGGCGCGTCGCACCCGCGACGCCCCGGGCGACGAGCCAGCCCACCACCATGGCCACGCCGAGACCGACCACGAGCAGGGTCAGCGCCACCGTGCGCTGCGACTCGTAGTCGGCACGGGCCTCTGCCACAGCCGCAGCCGCCTCCGCGTCCTCGATGTCGGCGAGCTGGTGGAGCTGGTCCTGGGTGCTCTGCGCCAGGGGGGATGCCTGCTCGGCGTTCGCCTTGTAGAAGTTGACGTTGTCGCTGTTGATGGCGAACGGGCCGACGACGGTCTGCGCCACCTTGACGTACTGCTCGAAGTCCGCGGACGCCTGCTCGAGGATCACCGCCTGTTCCTGGGGGATGCCGTTGCCCTCGTACTCCGCGCGGTGCTCGCGGAACTCGGTGAGCAGGTCGCCCATGCCGGCCAGGATCTGCCGCGACGAGGCCGGGTCCGGGTCGATGAGCACGTCACGGATCTGCTTGCGGGCCTCGGCGACCGTCAGGGACATGTCGTCCAGCGCGGAGATGCCGATGAGGTTCTCCTCGTACAGCTCCTGGGTCGCGTCGGCGGACGTGCCGAGGGCGGCGAGGCCCATGACGCCGACGCCGGCGGCCACGAGCGAGGCCGTACCCACGGCACTCAGGATCTTGGTGCTCAGGCCACGGTCGCCCCACCAGGCCAGCAGCCCTGTGCGGTGTCCCGCGTGGTCCTGGCCCCGGACGGGTGCCGAGCCCGAGGTGGGTGCCGGGCGCACTGCAGCGGTCATGGACGTCTCCTGGCTGATCGAGTGGTGGGTCTGGGCAGCCGTTCCCGCAGCAGTGACTGCATGGTGCGGAATGGTGGTCGGGCGCCTGTCAGGAAAAAAAGGTAGGGCACTACCGGACCTCTTCTCCGGCCATTCCGGCGTGTCGGGGATCGCGCGAGAAGAAAGGTCGGTGACCGAATTTCCGCTGTCGACATGACGCCATGTCCGGCAACGTCCGGCCGACAGCGGACGTACGAACGGGGTGGGGCCCCGGAAACCGGGCGCCCCCCCGGTCGGGCGGGGTCGGTGGATGAGTTGGTGAAGCGGGCCACCCTTGTGCGCAGGTGGGCGGCCATGCGGGACAGCTCGTCCACCGCCGCACGCGTCTGCGTGAGCGCCTGGGTGGTGCTGTCGGCCGCGGCCGACACCCCGGTGATGTTCTCGGCGATCTGGCCCGAGCCGCCGGCCGCCTCGGCCACCGACCGGCTCATCTCCGTCGTGGTGGCGGTCTGCTCCTCCACCGCCGAGGCGATGGTGGTCTGCCGGTCGGAGATCTGCGCGACGATCTGCGAGATCTCCTCGATCGCGCCCACCGCGGCACCGGTGTCCTTCTGGATCGCCTCCACCCGCCGCGCGATGTCCTCGGTCGCCTTGGCCGTCTCCTGCGCCAGCTCCTTGACCTCGTTGGCCACCACCGCGAAGCCCTTGCCCGCCTCCCCGGCGCGCGCCGCCTCGATGGTGGCGTTCAGCGCCAGCAGGTTGGTCTGCTCGGCGATGCTGGTGATCACCTTCACCACGTTGCCGATCTCCGCCGAGGACTCCCCGAGCTTGGCCACCGTCGCCGTCGTCGTCTCCGCCGCGGTCACCGCCCGTGCCGCCACGTCGCTGGCCTCGGCAGCGTTGCTGGCGATCTCCCGGATCGAGGCGCCCATCTGCTCCGCGCCGGCGGCCACGGTCTGCACGTTGCGGCTGACCTCCTCCGCGGCACCGGCCACCACGCCGGACTGGGCCGAGGTCTCCTCCGCCGAGGCCGAGATCTGCGCCGACGAGGCCGACAACTCCTCCGACGAGGCAGCGACCGCGTCCGCCGATGCGACCACCGACGACAGCACCTCGCGCAGGTTCTCCTGCGCCTGGGCGAGGGAGGCGGCCATCCGGCCCAGCTCGTCGCGGGAGGTGACCTCGGGCACCACGGTCAGGTCACCGGCGGCCAGCGCGTCCACCGACGCCTGCACCGAGCGGACCGTGCCCGTAATCATGCGGACGACGAGGGTCGCGAACCCCACCCCGACCAGGCAGCTGACCACCAGGACGACCCACAGCGTGGTCTTCGCCGACGACGCCTCCTCGGCCCCCTCCTGCATCTGGGCGTCGGCCCCCTCCCGCACCGCGGTGCGGATCCCGGTGAAGTCGGTGGTGACGGCGTTCTGCACCTCGACCAGGGGGCCGGCCGCGACGGCGCTGGCGGTGGCCACGTCCCCGGCGTCCAGTGCCGCGACCATCTGGTCGTCGCTGACGGTGAAGTACTCGTCGACGTCACTGCGCAGCGTGCTGAACAGGTCGGCGTGCTCGGTGATCTCGGCGTAGTCGTCCATCTGCCGCTCGAGCTGCGCCCGTCCCTCGGTCACCTGGGCCTTGATCCCCTGACGGGTCGCCGAGTCGGCCAGGAAGTACGCGGTGTAGCCCTGTCGCACGGCCTCGTAGGTGCCCTGGATGGCGTCCAGGTCGGAGAGGGAGACGACGTGGCCCTGGTACATGTCCCGCTGGCTCTGGTCCAGCGCGTCGATGCGCCCCACCGCGACGATGCAGAGCAGGACGCCGACGGATGCGCTGAACGAGACGAGGGACAGGATCTTGACGCCGAGGGGGCGGTCGGCGAACCAGGCCGCTCGGCGGCGGGTGGCCCGGGCGGCGGCGGGGGCGGTCACGGCTGTGGACTCCTCGTGGACACGGACGGGGGTGGGGTGAAGGGCGCTCGGGATCCGACCGCCATCGGTCACCGGACATCCCGGCGCTCCACACAGAATCAGCGACCGGACCGGGGGCATCGAGCAATTCGCCGCGTGTCCGAATGGCGCCGGCGAAAAAGTCCGATGACCGCCTCGCCATTGTCGACAAGTGGTGTCCGCGGGATCGCGGAAATGGCGCGAGGGGATGGCGACAGGTTTCCTGTCGCCATCCCCTCGACGGAGGACGTGCGCGTCAGTAGGTGAACCGGGAGACGCTGGTGCGCAGGTCGGCGGCCATGCGGGACAGCTCGTCGACCGCGACCCGGGTCTGGGCCAGCGCCTGGGTGGTGGAGTCGGCGGCGCCCGAGACGCCGGTGATGTTGTCCGCGATCTGGGTCGAACCCTGCGCGGCCTCGTTGACCGATCGGCTCATCTCGTTGGTGGTGGCGGTCTGCTCCTCCACCGCGCTGGCGATGGTGGTCTGCCGATCGGAGATCTGCGCGACGATCGCGCTGATCTCGGCGATGGCCGCCACGGCGGCGCCGGTGTCGCCCTGGATGGACTGCACCCGCCGGGCGATGTCCTCGGTGGCCTTGGCCGTCTCCTGGGCCAGCTCCTTGACCTCGTTGGCCACCACCGCGAAGCCCTTGCCCGCCTCCCCGGCCCGGGCGGCCTCGATGGTGGCGTTCAGCGCCAGCAGGTTGGTCTGCTCGGCGATGCTGGTGATCACCTTCACCACGTTGCCGATCTCCGCCGAGGACTCCCCCAGCTTGGCCACCGTCGCCGTCGTCGTCTCCGCCGCGGTCACCGCCCGCGCCGCCACATCCGAGGCCTCCGCGGCGTTCGAGGCGATCTCCCGGATGCTCGCACCCATCTGCTCGGCGCCGGCGGCGACGGTCTGCACGTTGCGCGACACCTCCTCCGCGGCACCGGCGACGACGCCGGACTGCGCGGAGGTCTCCTCGGCCGAGGCCGAGATCTGCGCCGACGAGGCCGACAACTCCTTCGACGAGGCAGCGACCGCGTCCGCCGATGCGACCACCGAGGACAGCACCATGCGGAGCTCGGTCTGCATGGCGGCCAGGGATGCGGCCATCTGTCCGAGTTCGTCCCGCCGGTCCACACCGGACTCCACCGTGAGGTCACCCTGGGCGGCAGCGTCCAGGGCGGCCCTGACCTGCCGCAGCGGCCGCGTCACCGACCGGGCCGCGAGCACCGCGAGCAGCGCGGCGAGGACCACCGCGAGGGCTCCCACGACGCTGAGCAGGACCGTCGCCCGGGTCTGCGCCTGGTCCTGCTGTCGGCGCAGGTCCTCGGCGCGGTCCTGGGCCGAGGCCTGGATGCCGTCCGCCAGGTCGAGGACGATCCCGTAGCCCTCGCCGGCCTCGCCACCGTTGATGCTCTCCATGGTGGCGAGGTAGCTCTCGTGGGTGCCTGCGGAGAGCCATGCGACGACCTGGTCGTCCCAGCGGAAGTAGTTGTCCCAGGCCGGGCGCAGCCGGTCGAAGGCCTCCCGCTCCACCGGGCTCATCGCCGAGGTGTCGACCGTGTCCAGCCAGTCGTACACCGAGTCCTTGGCCTCGAGCATGCCCGAGCGGTTGTAGGCGTCGGGGGCCAGGGCCACGGCGGGGCCGTAGGCGGCGACGTCCGCGAGGACGAGACCCTGCCAGCCGGTGACGTCGGCGATCTGGAAGCGCGCCGTCTCCGCGTCGGCGAGGACGCCGTCGACGGCGCTGACCTGCTCGGCGAGGTCGCGCTGCTCGCCGACCGCGGACAGACCCGCACCGGCACTGAGCAGCACGAGCACCCCGACCGCGCCGAAGGCGAGGCCGAGCCGGCGTCCGACACGGACGTCGGAGAGGCGGGGGAGGAACACTGTTGATCTCCTGTCGGGGGCGGGGGGCTCAGTAGGTGAACCGGGAGACGCTGGTGCGCAGGTCGGCGGCCATGCGGGACAGCTCGTCCACGGCGGTGCGGGTCTGGGTCAACGCCTGCGTCGTCGAGTCCGCGGCAGCCGAGACCCCGGTGATGTTCTCGGCGATCTGACCGGCCCCACCGGCGGCCTCGGCCACCGACCGCGACATCTCCGTCGTCGTGGCGGTCTGCTCCTCCACCGCCGAGGCGATGGTGGTCTGCCGATCGGAGATCTGCGCGACGATCGAGCTGATCTCGCTGATCGCGGTCACCGCCGCGGTCGTGTCGCCCTGGATCGCCTCCACCCGCCGGGCGATGTCCTCGGTCGCCTTCGCCGTCTCCTGGGCCAGCTCCTTGACCTCGTTGGCCACCACCGCGAAGCCCTTGCCGGCCTCCCCGGCGCGCGCCGCCTCGATGGTGGCGTTCAGGGCCAGCAGGTTGGTCTGCTCGGCGATCGAGGTGATCACCTTGACCACGTTGCCGATCTCGGCCGAGGACTCGCCCAGCTTGGCCACCGTGGCGGTGGTGGTCTCGGCAGCCGTGACCGCCCGTGCGGCGACGTCGCTGGCCTCTGCGGCGTTGGTCGCGATCTCCCGGATGGAGGCGCCCATCTGCTCCGCGCCGGCGGCGACGGTCTGCACGTTGCGCGAGACCTCCTCCGCGGCACCGGCCACCACACCCGACTGCGCTGAGGTCTCCTCCGCCGAGGCCGAGATCTGCGCCGACGAGGCCGACAACTCCTCCGAGCTGGCGGCCACCGCATCGGAGGACGCCGCGACCGAGGCCAACACCGTACGGAGCTCGCCGAGGGCCGTGTCGATGGCAGCGGCGGCCCGGCCGACCTCGTCGTCCCGGCTCACGCCCGTCGTCCGGGTCAGGTCGCCGGCGGCCAGGGCCTCCGCGACGGAGACCACCGCGTTGATCGGCCGCACGATGCGCCGGGCCACGGTGAGCGCCAGGGCGAGGGCCAGGAGCGCTCCCAGGGCGACGACGGCGACCATGGTCCACTGCGTCCGCGTCTGCTGTTCGTCAGCAGCCACGTCCGCCGCCTGGACCCGGTCCTGCAGGGACGCCCGCAGCTCCGCGGTGAGCTGGAGCACCTCGAAGTAGACGTTGTAGCCGTCACCCACGACGAGTGCGTCCGCCGCCTCGATGGCGGCCGGCGTGCCCTGCGCGTAGGTGGCGACGATGCGGTCGTCCACCGCGAAGAAGGCATCCCACTGCTGCTCGATCTGCTCGAACGTCGTCTGCTCGGCGTCGGTGAGCGCGTCCGTGGGCACGGCGTCGAGCTGGCCGCGCAGCCGGTCGGCGCTGTCGAGGTACCCGGCACGGTTGGCGTTGTCGTCCCGGACCGCGGCGGCGCCACCGATGCGGCGGGCGTCCCAGGCGTAGGCGGTCTGCCACCCGGTCACGTCGGCGTTGGAGGTCTGGATCTCCTGGACGGCGGTGAGGGCGCCGGCGAGGCGGCCGATCTCGTCCCGTGCGTCGCCGGCCGCGCCCAGCCCGTTCAACGCGAAGCCGCCGACGGCGACCGCGGCCGCCATCCCTGCGGCGCCGACGGCCAGGATCGACCCGCGGACCCCGATGCGGCGGGCGCGCCGCCCGATCCCGTTCGTGTTCATCTCGTGCCGTCCCCGTTCTCGTCACCGATACCGAATCGGGCTCCTGCGCCCGTCCGCCGCGGACCGAGCGCGGCTGATCGCAAGAAAAGTAGGGGTTCCTCGTCACGGGGATCAGAATTGTCAGGGCGTGTCCCGGCGTGGCGCCGAGAAAGTGCGGCCACCACTTCCTCTGTTGTCGACAAATCCGCCGAGACCATTCCGAGAACAGCGGACAACGGAGAGGGGGCGGCGACCGGGACCGGTCACCGCCCCCTCTCGGGCGTGCGTGTCAGTAGGTGAAGCGGGCCACCGAGGTCCGCAGGTCGGCGGCCATGCGGGACAGCTCGTCCACCGCCGCACGCGTCTGCGTGAGCGCCTGGGTGGTGCTGTCGGCCGCGGCCGACACCCCGGTGATGTTCTCGGCGATCTGACCCGAGCCGCCGGCCGCCTCGGCCACCGACCGCGACATCTCCGTGGTGGTGGCGGTCTGCTCCTCCACCGCGCTGGCGATCGTGGTCTGCCGGTCGGAGATCTGGGCGACGATGTGCGAGATCTCCCCGATCGCCCCGACCGCGGCACCGGTGTCCTTCTGGATGGCCTCAACCCGCCGGGCGATGTCCTCGGTCGCCTTGGCCGTCTCCTGCGCCAGCTCCTTGACCTCGTTCGCGACGACGGCGAAGCCCTTGCCGGCCTCCCCGGCCCGGGCGGCCTCGATGGTGGCGTTGAGCGCCAGCAGGTTGGTCTGCTCGGCGATCGAGGTGATCACCTTCACCACGTTGCCGATCTCCGCCGACGACTCGCCCAGCTTGGCCACCGTCGCCGTCGTCGTCTCGGCCGCCGTGACGGCCCGCGCGGCCACGTCCGACGCCTCCGCGGCGTTCGTGGCGATCTCCCGGATCGAGGCGCCCATCTGCTCCGCGCCGGCGGCCACGGTCTGCACGTTGCGGCTGACCTCCTCGGCCGCGCCGGCCACCACACCGGACTGCGCCGAGGTCTCCTCCGCCGAGGCCGAGATCTGCGCCGAGCTGGCGCTCAGCTCCTCCGACGAGGCAGCCACGGCGTCCGCAGACGACGCCACCGCGGTGAGGACCTCCCGCAGGCTCTCCTGGGCGGTGCCGAGTGCCGCCGACATCCGGCCCAGCTCGTCCTGGCTGCGCACCTCGGCGCGCACGGTCAGGTCACCCGCCGCCAGCGCCTCCACCGACGTCTGCACCGAGCGGACGGTGCCGATGAGCCGGCGGACGACGAGGAGGGTCAGCGCACCGGCCAGCAGGATGCCGACGGTGAGGGAGATCCACAGGGTCGTGATCGCCGACCGGGCGGTGTCCGTCGCGTCGTCCGTGTCGGTCTGACCGGCGGCGACGCGGCGGTCCTGCATGGCCTGGTACTCGTCCATGATGACGTCGGAGGCGTCCTGGAGCGGCCCCGAGATGACCTGCCCCGTGGCCGCGAGGTCACCACGGTCGGCTGCCGGGACCAGCTGCCCGTCGGCGATGGCGTAGTAGTCCTCGACGTACCCGCGGAAGGTCTCGAACGCCTCCCGGTTGACGGTGACCTCGGCGTAGGCGTCGAGCTGGTCCTCGATCTTCGTGCGGCGCTCCGCGAGCTCGGTCCGCAGCTCGACGCGGGTCTGCGCGTCGACCAGACCGTAGGAGTTGTAGCGCGAGCGGTCGCCCTGCCACGACCGCTGGATGTTGGCCAGGTCGGCGAGGGTGACGACGTTGTCGTTGATCCTCGACGCACCGGCCTCGAGAGCGCCGATCCGAGACACGGCGAGGATGGTCATTCCCACGGCCACGGCGGCCAGGAGGGCCACCGCGGCCCCGATCTTCACGCCGATGGGGCGGTCGGCGAACCAGCCTCCGGAGCGCCCGGAGGGGAGGGGAGTGCGGACGACGGACATGGGGGCTCCAGAGGAGAGGGCGACGCCACTGCGGCTTGCATCGCAATGGTGGGCCGTTCCGCCATCGTGTCGCGCCATTCCGGAGCGTGTCGGAGAACGGTGCCGGAGAAATGTCGACGACCGCATTCCACCGACCGCTTTGTCGACATCCCGGCGCCATTCCCGCACACCGGGAGGACGTCAGTCCAGGGCGTCGGCGAGCGTCTCGAGCAGGAGGACGACGGCGGCCGGGTCGGGGACCCGGTGGCGGGCCGCGGTCTCCCCCTCGCCGACCTTGACGGTGAGGTCGCCGGGGGAGAGGACGCGGAAGGCGTCCTCGTCGGTGCGGTCGTCACCGAGGTAGACCGTCGCGACGGCGCCGAGGTCGTCGCGGAGCCGCAGGAGCGCGGTGCCCTTGTCGGCGTCGGTGACCGCGAGCTCGAGCACCTCCTTGCCCGGCTTCAACGTCAGTGACGGATCGGCCACGGCGTGGGCCTGATCCAGCAGCGCGGCGGCCGCGACGCGGTCGGTCACCTGCCGCACGTGCACCGCCACGCTGGCCGGCTTGACCTCCAGCCGCGCGCCGGGCACCGCGGCGACGAGCGGCGCCAGCCGCTCGGCGAGCGCGTCGCGGCGGACGGCGAGCTCCCCGGTCAGCGGGCCGTCGTACTCGGCCCCGTGGCTGCCGATCCAGCGGTAGGGGCCCTCCAGACTGCTCACCGCCCGCAGGTCGGCCACACCACGGCCGCTGACCAGTGCCACCACGACGTCGTCATGGGCGACGAGCCGCTGCAGCGCCGCGGCGACCCCCGGCACCGGGACGGCGGCCGAGGGGTCGCCCACCAGGGGCGCGAGGACGCCGTCGTAGTCGCTGGCCACCAGCAGCGGGCGCCGTCCGGCCACCTCCGCCAGCGCCTCGGCGAGGTCGGCCGGCAGCGCGCCGGTGGCCGCCGCCGCCCCGCTCACGCCTTCGCCTGCAGCGCGTCGAAGAACGAGTTGGCCCAGTGCTCCAGGTCGTTGCGGGCCAGGTGGCGACGCATCGCGCGCATCCGCTTCGCCGCCTCGGCCGGCTCGATGCGCAGGGCCCGCAGGAGCTGGTTCTTCACCCCGGCGATGTCGTGCGGGTTGACCAGGAACGCCTGCTTGAGCTCGGCGGCGGCGCCGGCGAACTCGGAGAGCACGAGGGTGCCGCCGAGGTCGCTGCGGGCTGCGACGTACTCCTTGGCCACGAGGTTCATGCCGTCGCGGTAGGGCGTCACGAGCATGACGTCGGCGGCCCGGTAGAGCGCGGCCAGCTCCTCGCGGGGCACCGACTGGTTGATGTAGTGGACGGCGGGCCCGCCGAGGGTGCCGAAGACGCCGTTGATGTGGCCGACCTGCTGCTCGATCGTCTCGCGCATGTGCACGTAGTGCTCGACGCGCTCCCGGCTGGGCGTGGCGACCTGCACCATCACCGTGTCGGGGACCTCGACGACCCCGTCCTCCAGCAGCTCCTGGAAGGCGTTGAGCCGGACGGCGATGCCCTTCGTGTAGTCCAGCCGGTCCACGCCCAGGATGATCTTCCGCGGGTTGCCGAGCTCGGCGCGGATCTCCTCCGCCCGCTTCACCACGTCCGGCCGGCTCGCCAGCTCCTCGAACGCCTTGGCGTCGATGGAGATCGGGAAGGCGCGCGCGGTGACCGTGCGGCCGTCGTACTCGATCGTCGTGCCGCGGGCCGGCAGGTCGTGCAGCCGGCGGGCCAGTTGCACGAAGTTGGCCGCCGCGGCGGGCCGCTGGAACCCGACCAGGTCGGCGCCGAGCAGGCCCTCGACGATGGCCGACCGCCACGGCAGCTGGGTGAACAGCTCGTAGGGCGGGAACGGGATGTGCAGGAAGAAGCCGATGGTGAGGTCCGGGCGCTGCTGGCGCAGCATGGCCGGCACCAGCTGCAGCTGGTAGTCGTGCACCCACACGATCGCGCCCTCGGCGGCCACCTCGGCGGCGCGCTCGGCGAAGCGCTTGTTGACCTGGACGTAGGTGTCCCACCACGTCCGGTGGTACTCGGGCTTCTCGACCACGTCGTGGTACAGCGGCCACAACGAGGCGTTCGACATGCCCTCGTAGTACCGGTCGACCTCCTCCTCGGAGAGCGGCACGGGGACCAGCGACATCCCGCCGGACTCGAAGGGCTCGGGGGCCTCACCGGCCGACCCCGACCAGCCGACCCAGGCGCCGCCGCGGCCGGCCACGAAGGGCTCCAGCGCGGTCACCAGCCCGCCCGGGCTGCGCTGCCATCGCGTGCTGCCGTCGGGGTCGGTGACCTGGTCGACCGGCAGCCGGTTGGCCACCACGACGACGGGGCTGTCCGCCCCGCCCTGTCCTGCTGCTGTCCCAGCCATACCGTCCCCGACCCTACTGAGTCCGCCCTCCCCGCGCTCCCGGAGCTAGCGTGACCCGCCGCGGCGCGCTGCGACGCGGCGGGTCACGAGTCGACCCTGCCGGTCAGTGGCTCACCAGGGCGGCGGCGTACGTGGCCGCCGCCGCGCCCAGCCCCAGCACCAGCGTCGCGGCCAGGTAGGCCAGGCCGTGGGCCAGTCGTCGCTGCTCGACCATCCGCAGCACGTCGGCGCCGAACGTCGAGAAGGTGGTGAGCGTGCCGCAGAAGCCGGTGCCCACCAGGGCGACCACCGCCGGGGGAGTCGCGGCGGCGCCCAGCACCAGACCCAGCAGGGCGCTGCCCACGACGTTCACGGCCAGCGTGCCGCGGGCCGGCTCGCCCCCGTCGCGGGCCGCCAGCCGGGTGGCCAGCAGCCGCAGCGGGGCGCCGACCAGCGCACCGGCCACCACGAGCAGCGGCGTCACCGGACGCGGGCGGCCCGCACCGCCAGGGCACCGCCGGCCACGGCCAGCACGCCGCCGACGACGGAGACGAGCACGTAGCCGGCGGCCAGGAGGGGTTCGCCGGCCTCGGCCAGCCGCACCGTCTCGATCGCGAACGCGGAGTAGGTCGTGTAGCCGCCGAGCACGCCGACGGCGAGGAACGGCCGCGCCCACGGCGGCTCGGGGGAGCGGGTGGTGAGGACGGCGGTCAGCGCGCCGAACACCAGGCAGCCGGTGAGGTTGACCAGCAGCGTGGCCCACGGCCACCCGGCGGGGGAGTGCGGAAGCGCCGTCGCCACGCCCCAGCGGGCCAGCGCGCCGAGCGCGCCCCCGAGCGCCGCGAGCACATACGCCACCGGCCCATCCCCCTCTCTCCGCGACGATCATGACCTCCCCGTGGCGACACGCCGAGCGCCACCGGCGGGTCGCCACCGCGGTCTCATGATCGTCGGGACCTGACCCGCCACGCCGACCGATCGCGCGGGTGGTCCCCCTTCACCGTCGGCGGGTCTCGGGGAAGAGCAGGTCGACGAAGCGCTCCACGGTCGGCTGCGGCTCGTGGTTGGCCAGCCCCGGCCGTTCGTTGGCCTCGATGAACACGTGGTCGGGGCCCGCGA
The DNA here is from genome assembly GCF_054050595.1 of Geodermatophilus sp. SYSU D00779. Classification (NCBI taxonomy): domain Bacteria; kingdom Bacillati; phylum Actinomycetota; class Actinomycetes; order Geodermatophilales; family Geodermatophilaceae; genus Geodermatophilus; species Geodermatophilus sp. SYSU D00779. Next base: position 46,618 of record NZ_JBJGZQ010000008.1, on the reverse strand, counting down.
CGTCGGGCACCAGGAAGTCGAGCCCCGTCACCGGGATGCCGATCGCCCGGCTGGCCCGGACGGCGGCCTGCGCGATCGCCGGGTGCAGCCGCTCGGTGACGTCCTCGATGGTGCCGCCGGTGTGCAGGTTCGCCGTCCGCCGGACCTGGATGCGCTCGCCCACCGGCGGGACGTCGTCCATGGTGTACCCGGACTCGGCGACCACCTCGGCGGTCGTGTCGTCGAGCGGGATGCTCGACTCGCCGTCGGTGGCCCGCTCGCGCCGGCGGCTGGTGCTGCGCACCAGCTCGGTGACGGGGGAGCGGCCGTCGCCGACCACCTCGGCGGGACGGCGCACCGCGGCGGCCACCACCTCGTGGTCGATGACGACCACCCGCAGGTCCTGCCCCTCGACGAGCTCCTCGACCAGCACGTCGGGGCAGTACTGCAGGGCCAGGCGCACCGCCCGGTCCAGCGCCGCCTCCTCACGCACGCCGACGGTGATGCCGCGCCCCTGCTCCCCGCGGGCGGGCTTGACCACGACCTCGCCGCACTCGGCCAGCAGGGTGCGAGCGGCCTCCAGGTCGTCCTCGGTGACGGTCGCACCGCGGGGCACGCGGACGCCGGCCCGCTCCATGATCCGCCGGGTGACCCGTTTGTCGTCGCAGCGGCTCATCGCGACCGCGCTGGTGAACTCCGACAGCGACTCCCGGGTGAGCACGGTGCGCCCACCCAGCGACAGCCGCATCTCGCCCCACTCGGCGTCGTTGACCTCGACGCGGATGCCGCGCTCGAGCGCCTCCTCGGCGATGAGCCGCGCGTAGGGGTTGAGCTCGGCCAGCCCCGGCGGGCGGGCGGCGAACAGCGGCGTGTTGATCGGGTTCTTCCGCTTCACGCACAGCGCCGGCACCCGGTGGAAGCCGAGCTTGCGGTACAGCGCGATCGCCCCGGTGTTGTCGTGCATGACCGAGAGGTCGAGGTAGGCGCGGCCGCGGCCGACGTAGCGCTCGGCCAGCACCCGCACCAGCGCCTCACCGGTGCCGGGCGGGGCGTCCTGCGCGTCGACGGCCAGGCACCACAGGCTCGCGCCGCCCTCCGGGTCGCCGAAGGCGAGCACGTGGTCGACGCCGGTGACCGTGCCGACGATCCGGCCGGTCCGCCGGTCCTCGGCCACCAGGTAGGTGAAGCACCGCGTGCGGTGGTTGGCCCACATGGTCTCCGCGTCCCCGGTGACCATGCCGTTGCGCGCGTAGATGTCGTTGACCTGCCGCATCTCGTCCAGCGCGGTCACCGTGCGCACGAAGACGCCGCGGATGAGCTCGGCGCGCGGCCGGTAGCGGTGCAGGTCGAGCCGGTAGACGTAGCTGGGGTCGATGAACAGCTCGTCGGGCGCCATCCCGACCATCACGTGCGGGTCGCGCGGGTAGATGCAGATGTCGCGCCGGCCGCTCTCCTCCGAGCGCAGCGCCTTCACGATGCCCTCGAGGCTGGAGAAGGTCTGCCCGAAGACCAGCCGGCCCCAGGCGAGGTCCAGGACGACGTCGGAGGCCATCCCCTGCCGCTGGTGCTCGGAGACCTGCTGCCAGGGACGGCTGGTGGAGGGCGTGTCGGACACCGGGAGGCGGCGCCGGTGCCCCGCGATCCGGGGCACGCTCAGACCCCGTGGGCCTGCAGCCAGAGCTCCAGCAGACCCAGCTGCCACAGCTTGTTGCCGCGCAGCGGGGTGAGCTCACCGTTCGGGTCGGCCAGCAGCCGGTCGACGTACTCCGACCGGAACAGCCCGCGCTCGCGGGCGGCGTCGTTGGACAGCGAGTCGCGCACCAGGTCGAGCACCTTGCCCTCGAGGTGGGTGATCGCCGGGACCGGGAAGTAGCCCTTGGGCCGGTCGATGACCTCCGGCGGGATGATCCGCCGGCCGATCGCCTTGAGCACGCCCTTGCCGCCGTCGGCCAGCTTCAGCTCCGGCGGGCACATCGCAGCCAGCTCGACCAGGTCGTGGTCGAGGAAGGGCACCCGGGCCTCCAGCCCCCAGGCCATGGACATGTTGTCCACCCGCTTGACCGGGTCGTCGACGAGCATGACCTCGCTGTCCAGGCGCAGCGCGGCGTCCACGGCGGTGTCGGCGTGCGGCGCGGACATGTGCCGGCGGACGAACTCCAGGCTCGGGTCGCCGTCCACCGCGTAGCGGTCGGCCACGAGCCGGGCCATGTCGGCGGCGTCCCGGTCGAAGAACGCCCTCGCGTAGGTCTCCACCGCCCGCTCGCGGTCCACGCCCTGCAGCGGCGGGTACCAGTGGTAGCCGGCGAAGACCTCGTCGGCGCCCTGCCCGGACTGCACCACCCGGATCGACTGGCTGACCCGCTCGGAGAGCAGGTCGAAGGCGACGACGTCGTGGCTGACCATCGGCTCGGCCATCGCGTGGATGGCGTGGCCGAGCGCCGCGGCGAGCTCGTCGGAGGCGACCCGGATGCGGTGGTGGTCGGTGCCGAAGCGCTCGGCGATGACGTCGGAGTACTGGAACTCGTCGCCCTCCCGGCCGCCGACGGCCTCGAAGCCGATCGAGTAGGTCGCCAGGCCGGTCTGCCCCTCCTGGGCGAGCAGGCCGACGATCAGGCTGGAGTCCAGCCCGCCGGAGAGCAGCACGCCGACCGGGATGTCGGCCACCAGCCGCCGCCGGACGGCGACCCGCAGCGCCTCCTCGATCGCGTCCTCCCAGTCGCGGGCGGACCAGTTCGCGTGCGCAGGGTCGCGCTCGTAGCGGGCCTCCCAGTAGCGGTGCTCGCGGGAGGTGCCGTCGGCCTCGACCACCCGCACGGTGGCCGGGGGCAGCTTGCGGACGCCGTTGATGATCGTCCGCGGCGCGGGGACGACGGCGTGCCAGGTGAGGTAGTGGTGCAGCGCGACCGGGTCGATGGAGGTGTCGACGTCCCCGGCCTGCAGCAGCGCCGGCAGGGAGGAGGCGAAGCGCAGCCGGCCGGGCGTCTCGGCCAGGTAGAGCGGCTTGATGCCCAGCCGGTCGCGGGCGAGCACCACGCGGCCGGTGTCGCGCTCGGTGATGACGAACGCGAACATGCCGTGCAGGTGCTCCACCACCGCGGTGCCCCAGTGGTGGTAGCCCTTGAGGATCACCTCCGTGTCGGAGGTCGAGAAGAAGCGGTAGCCGTGGCCCTCGAGCTCGGCGCGCAGCTCCTTGTAGTCGTAGATGCAGCCGTTGAAGACCGCGGTCAGGCCGAGCTCGTTGTCCACCATCGGCTGGCTGCCGGCCGGCGACAGGTCGATGACCGACAGCCGGCGGTGCCCGAAGGCCACCCGCCCGTTGCTCCAGGCACCCTGGCCGTCCGGCCCGCGGGGGACCAGGCACTCGACCATCCGCGCCACGGCGGTGGTGTCGGCCAGGGAGCCGTCGAACCGGATCTCACCGGAGAGGCCGCACATGTGGTGATCCAACCCCACGGGCCGCGCCGGCGCGACCGCCCACGGTCCATGTCACACCGATGCAACGCGGCGGCGTTCCACGTGGAACGGCGACGGGTTCGACCGGGGCCCGGGACGAGCGGGCGGTCCGGGTCACGCTCCGGTCCGCGGTGTCAGGGTCCGTCGGCGGCCAGTGCGGCCACGACCTCCGCCGTCGCCGCGTCAGCGGGCAGGAAGGCCTCGATGCTCAGCTCCGCGAGGGTGACGTCGAGGGCGGTGCCGAAGGTCGTGACGGTGCTGAGGAACGCCAGCTCCCGGCCGCCGGCCTCCAGCCGCAGGGGGACGGCGACGGCGTTCGTCGTGCCGTGGCTGCGGCCGCCGGGGAGCGCCGCCAGCTCGTGCAGCAGCGCCCGCGTCCGCGGGTCGCCGGTGACGGCGAGTTCCCGGGCCAGGCGGCCGAGCACGTGGCCACGCCACTCGGCGAGGTTGCGGATCCGGCCGGCCAGCCCGTCGGGGTGCAGGCTCAGCCGCAGCACGTTGACCGGTGGTTCGAGCAGGTGCGGCGCGACCCCGCGGGTGAGCAGGTCGACGCCGGCGTTGGCGCTCACCAGGTCCCAGTGCCGGTCGACGGCGAGGGCCGGGTGCGGTGCGTGGGCGCGCAGCACGGCGTCGACCGCGGCGCGGACCGGGGCCATCTCCGGGTCGTCGAGGGGACGGGCGTGGTACTCGGGGGCGTAACCGGCCCCGAGCAGCAGCTGGTTGCGCTCGCGCAGCGGGACGTCGAGCTGGGTCGCCAGCCGCAGCACCATCTCGCGGCTGGGCTTCGACCGGCCGGTCTCCAGGAAGCTGATGTGCCGCGCGGAGACGTCGCTCTCGACGGCCAGGTCCAGCTGGCTGAGCCGGCGCCGGGTGCGCCACTGGCGCAGCAGCGGCCCGAAGGTCGAGCGGGTCGGGGTCGCCGTCACGGCCCGGACGCTACGGGCGCCCCGGCCGCCCGGCACCTACCTCGGAGGTAGGCGTCCATGACCTGTGAGGTCATCGACGGGCGGCTCCGTCCTCGCGCAGCCTCGGGTCCAGGCCGGAGCCACCCGGGCGCCGGCCCGGCAGCGAGGAGGACGCACCGTGCCCGAGGACACCGCCACCCAGGTCCAGCGGTACATCGCCGCGTGGAACGAGACCGAGCCGCAGGCCCGCCGCCGGGCCGTCGCGGCGCTCTTCACCGAGGACGCCCGTTACGTCGACCCGCTGGTCGACGTCCGGGGGCACGACGGCATCGAGGCGGCGATCGTCGCGGTGCACGAGCAGTTCCCGGGCTGGGTCTTCCGGCTCGCCGGGCCGGTCGACGCCCACCACGACCAGGTGCGGTTCACCTGGAGCCTGGGTCCGGAGGGCCAGGAGCCGCCGGTGGTCGGCTCCGACGTGGCCGTCACCGACGGGGACGGCCGCTTCGACCGGGTCTGCGGCTTCCTCGACCGGGTCCCGCAGCCGTGAGCGGGTTCGGCTCCTACGCCGTCGCGCACCTCGAGACGGTGGCCATGGGCCCCGAGATCGCCGAGTACCTGGCCCGGATCGACGCCACCCTCGAGCCCTTCGGGGGGCGGTTCCTGGTGCACGGCGCCCGCGCCGAGGTCGTCGAGGGCCCGTGGCAGGGCGACCTGGTGGTGATCGGCTTCCCGGACGCCGCCGGTGCCCGCGCCTGGTACTCGTCGGCGGCCTACCAGGAGATCGTGGGCCTCCGGACCGGGTCCAGCACCGGTTGGGCGGTCCTGGTGGAGGGCGTCACCGGGCCGCACCGCGCCACCGACGTCCTGGCGGCGCAGTCGTGACCGCGGGCGGCCCGGGACGTCGATCCCGGGCCGTCCGCCCGGTGGGCATCCTCGGCCAGGAGGGCGGCGGCTCGTCGAGCAGCAGGTCGACCTCCAGTGCCCGGGTCCGCCGACCGCCGGTCACCACGTCGACGTGGTGGACGACGGTGGGACCGAGCTCCTCGTGGACGTCGCTGCCCCGGACGGTCGCCACCACGGTCTGCCCGTCGTCCCCGAGCACCTCGCCCCTCGTGCGCCACCGCCCGATCAGCGCGGCCATCGTCGGTCCCTGGTCGACCTGCACGGCTCCTCCTCCCGCTCCCGCCCGTCACGGCTCCGACCGGACGGCGGCTGCGGAGTCATCGCCCGGTACCGGGGACAGCTGCGGCGACCCGTCCGGAGCCGCTCCCGCGTGGTGACGGACCCGGGCGCGGCGCAGTCGGTGCGCCCACCGGTGATGACGTGCGAGGCGCACCGTGGTCGAGCACGGGTTCCACGTGGAACGGCGACCGGCACCGGCGCGGGACCGGGGGAGGACGGGGTCACCACGTCCCGGCCGTCCTGCGCGGGTGCCACCCGCGCAGGACGTGCGCCAGCACGGCGGTGCCGCAGCTGCCTCCGCGGTCCCCGGGCGCCGTCGACGCGGCCGGCACAGCAGGTCGTGCCGCCCAGGTGTCGTCGCCGCGCAGTCGGCACTTCCGCGGTCGGTGGGGACACCGGCACAGTGCTCGCCGGACGAGGCCGGACGAGCCCGGGACGGCCAGGTGCGCGAGCCCGACCACGGGGGGACCCATGTCGATCGCCTCATCCCACCGCCTGCGGCGCCGGATCGCCGCCGCTGCCTGTGCGGCGGCGACGTCCGCCGCCCTGCTCGCCGTCCCGCTCGGCGGCGTCGCGGCCGCCGCTCCGGTGACGCCCGCGGCCACGGATCCGCAGGGCGACGGTCACGGCGAACCCCCACCGGGTGGCGTACCGGGCGTGCCGGTCCCGTCCATCACCTGGGCCGACGCCGGCGACGGTTTCCAGCAGGCCGACGTCGACGTCCCGTACGACTACGCCGACCCGCAGGGCCGCACCTTCCGCCTGCACGCGGTGCGCCTGCCCGCGGCCGACCCGGCGAACCGGATCGGCGCCCTGTTCGTCAACTTCGGCGGCCCGGGCGGACCCGCAGCGGCGACCGTGCGCGAGCTGGGCCGGCTGCTGTTCCCACCGGAGGTGCTCGCGCGCTACGACCTGGTCGGCGTCGACCCGCGCGGGACCGGCGAGAGCCAGCCGGTGCGCTGCACGGGCAGCACGGCGGAGCAGGCCGCCCTGCCCTACGCCACACTGGCCGACTTCCCCACCGACCGGGTCCAGGAGGAGCAGGCGATCGCGCAGGTGCGCGCGTTCGCGGAGGAGTGCCGGGCACGCAACGGGGACCTGCTCGACCACGTCGGCACCCTGCAGTTCGCCCGCGACCTCGACGTGCTGCGCGCGGCGATGGGTGACCAGCGGATCAACCTGTACGGCCTGTCCTACGGCACCTTCCTCGGCCAGGTGGTCGCCAACACGTTCCCCACCCGCACCGGGGCCCTGGTCCTCGACGGCGTGGTGAACCCCGGCTGGGCCAGCGGTCCCCCGGGCACCATCAGCTGGATCCGCGAGGGCACCGAGGTGGGCAGCACGGAGACCCTGGACCGGTTCTTCGAGCTGTGTGCGGAGGCCGGACCGCAGCAGTGCGCGTTCGCCGCCGACGGGGACCCGGAACAGAAGTACGCCGAGCTCGCCGCCCGGCTGCGGGCCGCCCCGCTGCTGATCCCCGTGCCCGACGGGCCGGCGGAGCCGCTGACCTACTCGGACCTGGTCGTGGTGACCGCGGCCCTGCTCTTCATCCCGGACACGTGGCCGGTCCTCGGCGAGCTGCTGCAGGGGGCCTACAGCGCCGACGGCGCCGCTGTCGCCGCCGGCCTGGGGAGGCTGCCGCAGCCCCCGGTGCAGGAGGGCTACGACAACTTCCCCGACGCGAGAGCCGCCATCACCTGCGCCGACACCGACAACCCGGACGACCCCTACCGCTACGGCGAGGTCGGGCGCGCACTGGACGCCACGACCGCGCCCTACGTCGGCTCCCGGTGGGCCTACGCCGGGCTCGTCTGCGCGCCGTGGGCCGGTCGCTCGACCGAGCGCCACACCGGCCCGTGGGACAGCTGGACCCGCAACCCGGTGCTCGTCATCGGCAACCTGTACGACCCCGCCACCCCCTACCGCAACGCGGTGGCGGTGGACGACCTGCTGCCCAACAGCACCCTGCTGACCGTGGACGGCGTCGGGCACACCTCGTTCGGCACCAGCTCCTGCGCGGCCTCGCTCACGTCGCAGTACCTGCTGACCGGGGCCACCCCGCCGGCCGGGACGGTGTGCACCCAGGACCGCGGGGCGTTCGACCCCGTCCCGGCGTCCACCCCCACGGGCGCGGTCCGGACGGGCCTGGCAGCCGGGTAGCCGCCGGTCGGGTACCCGCGGGGCCGGTGACCCGGTCCCGCGGGCCGGGTCACGTCCAGGGGACGCCGATCCGCCGTCCGGCCAGCTCGTGGACCTCCACCTCGACGTCGAACACCTTGCGCAGCAGCTCCGGCGTCATCAGCTCGGACGTGGGGCCCTCGGCGACCAGCTGCCCCTCGCGCATCGCGACGATCCGGTCGGAGTAGCAGGAGGCCACGTTGACGTCGTGCACGACGAGGACGACGGTGCGGCCGAGCTCGTCGGCCATGCCGCGCAGCATCCGCATCATCTGGACGGCGTGCCGCATGTCGAGGTTGTTCAGCGGCTCGTCGAGCAGCACGTGGTCGGTGCCCTGGCACATCACCATCGCCACGTAGGCGCGCTGCCGCTGTCCGCCGGAGAGCTGGTCGAGGTGCCGGTCGGCCAGCGGGCCGAGCTCGAACCACGCCATGGCCTCGTCGACCAGGCGGTGGTCGTCGGCCGTCAGCCGTCCGCCGGAGTGCGGGAAGCGGCCGAAGGCGACCAGCTCGCGCACGGTCAGCCGCACCGACATCGCGTTCTCCTGCCGGAGGACGGCCAGCCGACGGGCCAGCACCGGGCCCGGTGTCGTCGCGACGTCCATCCCGTCGACGCACACCCGGCCGCTGTCGGCGGGCAGCAGCCGGGCGGCGACCGAGAGGAGCGTGGACTTGCCCGCGCCGTTGGCGCCGATCAGCGAGGTGATGCCGCCGGTCGGGATGGTCAGCGAGACGTCGTCCAGCACGCGCACGCCGCCGTAGGACTTCGAGACGGACTCGATCTCGATCACTGGCTCTGCTCCCTCACTGACGAGGCTCTCTGATCAGGAGGGCGATGAAGACGATCCCGCCCACGAAGTTGACGACGACGCTGAGGCTGGAGTTGAAGCCGAACACCTGCTCGAGGACCAGCTGCCCGCCGACCAGGGCGAGCAGCCCCAGCAGGGCCGCACCGGGCAGCACCCAGGCGTGCCGGTGGGTGCCCAGCAGCTGGCGGGCCAGGTTGGCCACCAGCAGGCCGAGGAAGGTGATCGGCCCGACCAGCGCGGTGGCGACGGCGACGAGGACGGCGACGGCCAGCAGCGCCCGGTTGACCACCCGGCGGTGGTCGACGCCCAGACCGACGGCGGTGTCCCGGCCCAGCGCGACGACGTCCAGCCGGGGGAGCAGCCGCCACACGCCCACGGTGACCAGCGCGACGAGGACGGCCGACAGCGCCAGCATCTGCCGGTCGACGGAGTTGAAGCTGGCGAACAGCAGGTCCTGCAGGGTGAGGAACTCGTTGGGGTCGATCAGCCGGGAGACCAGCAGCGTGAGGCTGGTGAAGGTGGAGCCGAGCACCACGCCGAGGAGCACCAGCACGTACACGTCGCGCTCGGTGCGGCCGAACAGCGACCGGTAGAGGACGGCGCCGAAGCCGATCAGCACGACGACCTCGACCGCGAAGCGCAGCCGCGGGTCGGTCGTGGTGACGGTGGCGGCGCCGAAGAAGAACACCCCGACCGTCTGGACCAGCACGAACAGCCGGTCGAACCCCATGATCTCCGGGGTCAGGATCCGGTTGTTGGTCACCGTCTGGAACAGCACGGTGGAGACCGCGACCGCCACGGCGACGACCGCCATGGCGGCCAGCCGGCGCCCGCGCTGCTGCAGCGCGTAGTCCCAGGACCCGGTGACGTCGACGGTGAGGAACGCGGCGACGGCGACGGCGGTCAGGACGCCGAGGACGACGAGCGTGCGCCGGCGGCGGGTGGCCCGCTGCGGCGCGGTCAGGACGGCCGTCATCAGATGGCCCGCTTCCGGGCGCGCAGCAGCAGCCAGATGAACAGCACGCCGCCGACGACCCCGCCGATCATGCCGACCGGCACCTCGTACGGGTACCGGATGGTGCGGGCCAGGACGTCGCAGACCAGCACGAACGCCGCCCCCGTCAGCGCGGTCACCGGCAGCACCCGGCGCAGGTTGTCCCCCATCGCCAGGGTCACCAGGTTGGGGACGACGAGACCGAGGAAGGGGATCGACCCGACGCTCACGACGACGATCGCGGTGACGACCGACGCGATGGCCAGGCCGACCATGACCACGCGGGTGTAGGCGACGCCGAGGTTGATCGCGAAGCTCTCACCCATGCCCGCGACGGAGAACCGGTCGGCCCACAGGTAGGCGAGCACGGTGGCCGCCAGCACCAGCCAGAGCAGCTCGTAGCGGCCCGCCAGGACGCCGGAGAAGTCGCCGTTCATCCACACGTCCATCGACTGGAGCAGGTCGAAGCGGTAGGCCAGGAAGGTCGTCGCCGCGGTGACCACGCCGCCGAGCAGGATGCCGACCAGCGGGACCACCACGACGTCGGTGAGCACCATCCGCTGCAGCAGCCAGACGAAGAGCGCGGTGCCGACCAGAGCGAACGCCACGCCGATCGTCATCTTGCCGAGCACGGAGGTGCCGCCGAAGGCCAGCGTCGCGACGACGATGCCCAGCCCCACCCACTCCGTCGTCCCGGCGGTCTGCGGGGAGACGAACCGGTTGCGGGTCAGGTGCATCATCACCAGCCCGGCCACGGCCATCGCCGAACCGGCCAGCAGGATCGCGAGCAGCCGCGGCACGCGGCTGGTCCACAGCACCCGCGCCTGCGCCTCGCCGGGGTCGAGCAGGTCGGCCGGCGTCAGGTCGCCGACCCCGATGAACAGGGATGCCGAGCCCGCCACCACGAGGCCGACCAGCGCGGCGGCGACGTGCCACCGCTGCACACCGCGGCGGCGCCGCACCCCGGTGGGTGCGGCGCCGCTGCGTCGTTCGTCCGTACTGGTCACCGGGGTCAGGCGACCGCCGTGGCGACTTCCTCGACCATCTGCTCGACCGACGGCAGACCGTTCGGCGCGATGTACCAGACGGACGAGTCGAGGTAGTGGACGTCGTCGTTCTGCCACGCCGTCGTGCCGCGCACCAGCTCGTTGTCGAGCACCTGCTGCGCGGCCTGACCGGACTCGCCGATGGCCGCGTCGCGGTCGAGCACCAGCAGGATGTCGGGGTCCTTGTCGGCGATGTACTCGAACGAGATGGCGTCGCCGTGGTCGGCGGCGGTCAGCCCCTCGTCGGTGGGGGTGAGCCCCAGCTCGTCGTAGACCAGGCCGAAGCGGGTGTCGGGGCCGTAGGCGCTGACCTCACCGGCGTTGGTCATCACGAACAGCGCGTCACCGGCGCCCTCCGCGGCCGCCCGCACCTCGGCGACCCGCTGGTCCAGAGCGGCCAGCCGGTCGGCGACGGCGTCCTCCTCACCGAAGACCCCCGCGAGGGTGGTCACCCGCTCCTCGAAGGAGGCCAGGAAGTCCTGGTTGTCGACGGTCAGGTCGATGGTGGGGGCGATCTCGGCGAGCTCGGGGTACACCGCGGCCGAGCGCCCGCCGACGATGATCAGGTCCGGCTCGAGGGCGTTGACCGCCTCGTAGTCCGGCTCGAACAGCGAGCCGACCTTGGCGTACTCGTCCCCCGAGTACTCCGCCAGCGACTCCGGGTAGGTCGCCTCCGGCACGCCGGCCACCTCGACGCCGAGGCTGTCCAGGGTCGACAGCACGCCGACGTCGAAGACGACGACCCGCTGCGGGTCGACCGGGACGGCGGTCTCGCCCTGGGCGTGGGTGACGGTGACCTCGCCGGACCCCGCGGCGGCCTCGGCGGTGGTGTCCTCCCCGCCGCCGCAGGCGCTGACGGCGAGGGCGGTCGCCACGGTGAGGGAGAAGGCGGCCAGCGGCCGGGCCTGCGTGCGCATCGGGCTCCTGTCGTACAGAGGTGAGGCTTGGCTAACTGAGGCATGCCTAACCTGTCACACCCCCCGTTGCACGTGTCAACCGGGTCCGGACGGGCAGGGGAGTGACCATGGAGACACGCACACTGGGACGGCTGACCGTCCCGGCCCAGGGACTGGGCTGCATGGGGATGAGCGAGTTCTACGGCACCGGTGACCAGGCGGAGGCCGAACGCACCATCCAGCGGGCGCTGGACCTCGGCGTCACCTTCCTCGACACCGCGGACATGTACGGCCCGTTCACCAACGAGCGGCTCGTCGGGAAGGCCATCGCCGGCCGGCGCGAGGAGGTGGTGCTCGCCACCAAGTTCGGCAACGAGCGCGGCGAGGACGGCTCGTTCCTCGGCATCAACGGCAGGCCCGACTACGTGCGCCGCGCCTGCGACGCCTCGCTGCAGCGGCTCGGCGTCGACGTCATCGACCTCTACTACCAGCACCGGGTCGACACCACCGTCCCGGTCGAGGACACCTGGGGCGCGCTGGGGGAGCTGGTCGAGGCGGGCAAGGTCCGCCACGTCGGCATCTCCGAGGCGGCGCCCGAGACCATCCGCCGGGCGCACGCGGTGCAGCCGGTGACCGCCGTCCAGACCGAGTACTCGCTGTGGACCCGCGACCCCGAGGACGACGGCGTGCTGGCCACCTGCGCCGAGCTCGGCATCGGCTTCGTCGCCTACTCACCGATCGGCCGCGGCTTCCTCTCCGGCCAGATCCGCAGCCTCGACGACCTCGCCCCCGACGACTTCCGCCGGAACAACCCGCGCTTCCAGGGCGAGAACTTCGCGCGGAACCTGGAGCTGGTCGACCGGGTCCGCGAGATCGCCGACGAGAAGGGCGTGACCGCCACCCAGCTCGCGCTGGCCTGGGTGATGGCGCAGAGCGGCCGTGGGGGTTCCCCGGCCGGGGGTGGTGGGGCGGGGAGGCCTGTCATCGTGCCGATCCCGGGCACCAAGCGGGTGGCCTACCTCGAGGAGAACGCCGCGGCCGCCGACGTCCGGCTGACCGACGACGACCTGCGCCGGCTGGACGAGGCCGCGCCGGTCGGTGCGACGGCGGGGGACCGCTACCCGGACATGTCCAGCGTGCACCGCTGACCGAGGACCCCGTGCCCCCGGCCCCTCGGAGGAGGACCCCGTCCCCCCACCCCTCGCAGGCTCGGGGCGGGACCCGGGACGGGGCCGGCAGCCCGTGGCGGGTGGTCGCCCGCCGGGCGAGAGGATGGCACCCGTGCCCGCCATCCCCGCGTCCGCCCGGTGACCCTCCCGCTGGTGGTCGTGGTGACCGTCGCTGCCGGGCTCCTGGCCCTGGCCGGGGTCGCCTCCACCCTCGCCCGTCGGCGGATCGGCCTGCTGCACCTGTGGGGCGCGGTACTGCTGGAGGTCCTGCTGCTGGTGCAGGCAGCCCTCGCCGTCGTCGCCCTGCTGGGCGGGGAGCGGCCGGCCGACACGCCGACCTTCCTCAGCTACCTGGTCGGCATCGTGCTGCTGCCCGTCGCCGGGGCGCTGTGGGCGCGGACTGAGCCGAGCCGCTGGGCGGGCACCGTGCTCGCCGTGGCGGCCGCGGCGGTGGGCGTGATGATCTGGCGGCTGCAGGAGCTGTGGGAGGCGACGGGTGGCTGAGCCGACGGGGGACCGGTCGGGAGCCGCCGGCGGGCCCGGCCGGGTGCTGGTCGCGGTGTACGGCGTCTTCGCCCTCGCCGCCGGCGCCCGGGCCGCCGTCCAGCTGTCGACCCGCTTCACCGAGGCGCCGGTGGCCTACCTGCTGTCCGCGCTGGCCGCCGTCGTCTACGTCGTCGCCACCGTGGCCCTGGCCCGTGGGGGACGCCGGGTCGCCCTGGCCGCGATCACCGTCGAGCTGGTCGGCGTCCTCGTTATCGGCACGCTCTCGCTGGCGGACCGCGCCGCCTTCCCCGACGAGACGGTGTGGTCGGCGTACGGCCGCGGCTACCTGTTCATCCCGCTGGTGCTCCCGGTCGTCGGGCTGCTCTACCTGCGCCGCACCGCCCGGACGCAGGGGCCGGGACCGCTGCGGTGATGTGCGCTCGTGGTGCATCCCGAGGCCCGGGTGCGCCGCACGTGCACATCACCGCGAACCGGCGCACTGCCCGCCGGCTTCAGAACTCCCCGCCGCCGAAGTCCCCACCGAAGTCGCCGCCGCCCCAGTCGCCGCCGTCGGCACCGGCCGCGAGGTCCCCGCCCGGGTCGCCGCCGTAGTCGCCCCCGTCAGCGCCGGCGCCGTCCTCGTAGCCCTGGGCGTAGGCCTCCTCGTCGCCGCCGCCGAACAGACCGCCGTCGCCGAGGCCGGTGTCGAACAGCGCGTCGGCGACCGCCGTGCCGACCACCAGGCCGCCGACGGTGCCGAGCAGGCTGGCGCCCAGGGTGCTGCCGAAGCTGGGCCCGCCGTAGCCGCGTCCGTAACCGCCGCCGTACCCGGGTCCGTGACCGCCCCCTCCGAAGCCGCCGCCGAAGGCCCGCTCCAGCGTGCCGGGCTGGCGCACCTCCGCGCGGGTGGCGGCGCGGGCGAGGGAGCGCGGGTCGTCCGAGCGCGGCCGCTCCGACGAGGGCACCGCGGCGGCCAGCTGGACCAGCACCTCCTGCCGCTGCTGCGGCGTGAGCTGGGCGAAGGCCTCCGCGTGCGCCTCCTCGATCTTGTCCGGCGGCGCGGTGCGCAGCAGGTACCGGTAGCGCTCGATGGCCTGCTGGTCGGTGGGCGCCCCGCCCTGCGGCGGGGGCGCCGTCTGGTAGCCGCCGTACTGCGGCGCGGCCTGCTGGTAGCCCGGGTCGTGGTATTCGTCTGAACGGCGGCGGCCGAAGAGCCGGTCGAGCAGTCCCATGGCGATCGTCTCCCTCCGGTCGGGGAACGGCGTACCCCGCGCCAGGGGTTCCCGCCGGGCCACGTCCCACACCTGGGGGCGTGGACCCGCTGGTCAGCGCCCCGGACCGTGGTGGCCGGGGCGCGAGGTGCACGGTTAGGGTCGACACCGTGCCGGCCGAGCGGGACCGACCGCGGGACACGCCATTCCTCCAGCGCCCCGACGGTGTGGTGGGCCACGAGGAGGCCGGCGTCGTCAGCGCCGCCGCCGCCGTCGTCGAGCGCTCGGGCACCAGCACCGCGTCGTCCGCGCTGCCCGGCGTGCTGGCCGACGTCCCGGTGGCGGTGCTGCTCATCGACCGCGACGCCGGGGCGGTCACCTACGCCAACAGCGCAGCGGTCGAGCTGGCCGGCAACGTCCGCCTCCCCGTCGACATCGACACCTGGGGCGCCTCCGTGGGTCTCACCGACCTGGGCGGCCAGCCCCTGGCCAGCACGTCCGGTCCGCTGTCGCTGGTCGCCCAGGGCCTCCCGGTCACCGGCGAGGCGGTGCGGATGGTCCCGGGTGAGGCGGACGACGGCCTGCCCGCTCAGGACCCCGGCGACCGTGCCGACCGGGTGCTGTGGGTCACCGGCTTCCCGCTGTCGCGGCCCGACGGCGACGAGCACCTGTCGCTGGTGGTCTTCCTCGAGGTCGAGGCCGGCGGGAGCGACGCCGCCGACGACCAGCTGCAGGCGCTGCGGGAGCGGGCGGTCGTCGCCACCGACATCGCCTTCACGATCACCGACCCCCGCGAGCAGGACGACCCGCTGGTGTGGGTCAACCCCTCCTTCACCCGCATCACCGGCTACGGGTACGACGAGGTCGTCGGCCGCAACTGCCGCTTCCTGCAGGGGCCGGCGACCGACCCCGCGGCCGTCGCCGCGATCCGCACCGCACTGGGGGAGCAGCGGGCGGTCACCACGACGCTGCTCAACCACCGCAAGGACGGCACCGCCTTCTGGAACCAGCTGTCGATCAGCCCGGTCTTCGACGGCGAGGGCGAGCTGGTCAGCTTCGTCGGCGTGCAGACCGACGTCACCGAGCGGGTGCGGGTGGAGCACGAGCGCGAGGCCGCCTTCGCCGCGGAGCAGTCCGCCCGCCAGGAGGCCGAGCTGGCACGGGCGGCCGCCGAGCGGGCGCAGGCCGACGCCGAGCGGGCCCGCGCGGACGCCGAGCGCATCCAGGGACGCCTGGCGCTGATGGCCGAGGCGACGAGCACGCTGATCGCCACGCTGGACCTCGCCGACGTCCTCGACCGGCTGGCCCGGCTGTGCGTGCCGCTGCTCGCCGACTGGGTGTTCATCTCCCTGGTCGACGACACCGGGACCGTCCGCGAGACCGCCTCCCGGCACCGCGACGGCCTCGAGGAGGAGCTGCGGGTGCTGGCCACGCAGCACGCTCCGCACCTGCCGGAGAACTCGCCGACCCGGCGCAGCATCGCCAGCTCCCGGCCGGTGCTCGTCCAGCGGACCGGCGCCGATCTCGACGGGCTGTTCACCTCCGAGGCCGCCCGCCAGGCCGCCGAGCGGCTCGGCACGGGGTCGCTGCTCGCCGTCCCCATGGTCGCCCGCCGGCGGACCCGCGGCGCCATCCTGCTGGCCCGCGCCGGCACCGAACGGCCCTTCGACCAGGAGGACGTCGACCTCGCCGAGGACCTCGCCCGCCGCGCCGCGCTGGCCATGGACAACGTGCGCCTCTACCAGCAGGAGCACACCGTCGCCGACACGCTGCAGCGCTCGCTGCTGCCCGAGCTGCCGGTCATCCCCGGCGTGGAGTCGGCCGCCCACTACGTCAGCGCCTCCACGGCGGCCGACGTGGGCGGTGACTTCTACGACCTGCTGCACCTGCCCGACGGGTCGATCGGCGTGGTCATCGGCGACGTCGTCGGCCACGACATCGCGGCCGCCGCGGCCATGGGCCACCTGCGCGGGCTGATCCGTGCCTGCGCCTGGGAGGCGCCCGACCCCGACCCCGGTGTCGTCCTGGCGCGGGTGGACCGGCTGGTGCAGGGCCTGGGCGTGGCCTCCATGGCGACGATGGTCTACGCCCGGGCGGTGCCCCCGGCCGACGACGGCGCACCGTGGCGGCTGCACCTGGCCAGCGCCGGCCACCCCCCGCCGCTGCTCCGCACCGCCGACGGCGACGTGCAGCTCCTGGACGGCGTGACCGGCCTGCTGATCGGCGTCGACGGCAGCCTGCCCCGACGGACGACGTCGATCGACCTGCCGCGCGACGCCACGCTGCTGGCCTACACCGACGGGCTCATCGAGCGGCCGGGCACCGACCTCGACGAGGGCATCGCCGAGCTGGTCGACCGGCTGGCGGCCGCCCCGGTCGAGGCGGGCCCGCGCGCGCTGTGCGATGCCGCGGTCCCCGGCTCCATCGACGGGCGGGACGACGTCGCGCTGATCGCCGTCCGGTTCCGCTGACCCTCTGCCGCTACCCCTCCGCCGCGCGGGTCTCCAGCAGGCCGTAGGCGCCGCGGTGGAACAGCAGCGGCCGCCGTCCGGGGTCGGCGCCGAGGTCCAGCACCCGGGCGGCGACGAGGGTGTGGTCGCCGCCGTCGTACTCCGCCCACAGCTCGCAGTCGATCCAGGCGACGACGTGCTCGAGCACCGGCTGCCCCAGCCGGCTGGGCCACCAGGACACCCCGGCGAACTTGTCGGCGCTGGAACGGGCGAACCGGGCCGAGAGGTCGGACTGGTCCTCGGCGAGCACGTTGACGCAGAAGCGGCCGAGCGCGCGCAGCCGCGGCCAGGTGCGCGACGTGCGGGCGGGCGCGATGGCCACCAGCGGCGGGTCCAGCGACAGCGAGCTGAACGACTGGCAGGTGAAGCCGATCGGGCCCTCGTCGCCCTGGGCGGTGACCACGGTGACGCCGGAGGCGAAGTGACCGAGGACGTCGCGCATGGTGCGGGGGTCGACCGTCCTCCCCCCGGACGACGGCTCGCTCATGCGCTCCAGCCAACCACGGCGGCCGGGGTCACCCGACGCCCGTGGGCCGGGGCACCGAGCGCCCGCCCGCTCGGTACAGCGAACTCGGGAGCTCGTGCCCGACGGCCTCCTCGGTGACCCGGGCGGCGGCGAGGACGGCGTCGAGGTCGAGCCCGGTGCGCACACCGGACTCCTCGAGCATGTACACCAGCTCCTCGGTGGCGATGTTGCCGCTCGCGCCGGGCGCGAACGGGCAGCCGCCGAGACCACCGACCGAGGAGTCCAACTGCGTCACCCCCGCCTGGACGGCGGCCAGCGCGTTGGCCTGCCCGGTGCCGCGGGTGTCGTGGAAGTGCACGCCCACGTCGACGCCCGGGCAGGCCCGGCGGACGGCGTCGAGCAGCTGCACGACCCGCAGCGGGGTGGTCGTGCCGATCGTGTCGCCCAGGCAGAGCCGGTCGGCGCCGGCGGTGACCGCGGCGCGGGCGACGTCCACGGTGCGGGGGATCGGGGTGCGGCCGTCGAAGGGGCAGTCCCACGCGGTCGCGATCACCACCTCCAGCGAGCCCCCGGCGCCGTGCGCGAGGGCGGCGATCTCCCCGACCGCGGCGACGGCCTCGGCGGTGCTGCGCCCGGCGTTGGCCCGGCTGTGCCCGTCGGAGGCCGAGACCACGTACTCCAGGTCGGCGACGCCGGCGTCCACCGCGCGGGTGGCGCCGCGGGCGTTGGCGACCAGGGCGGAGAAGAGCACGCCGTCGAAGGCGTGCAGTTCGGCGGCCACCTGGTCGGCGTCGGCGAGCGCCGGCACGGCCTTCGGGGAGACGAACGACGTCACCTCGATCCGGCGGACGCCGGTGGCCACGAGCGCCTCGAGCATCGCCCGCTTGCCCTCCAGGGGCACCGGAGCCTCCAGCTGCAGGCCGTCGCGCATGCCGACCTCGCGGACGTCCACCGTCGCGGGCAGCACCAGGTCGAATTCGTTCACGGGCCCTCCTCGGTCGATCACGTGACATCCTGCCCCGGCGCCGGGTTCCACGTGGAACCACTGGGAGGCGTTCGGGCCCAAGAGCTGCAGCAACGGGCCCTGTCGGCGCAGGATGACCGGCACGGAGGTGGGATGTGACCAATGCGGCGGACACGCTGCCCCCGGCGGACCGCCGGAGCGCGTTCGCCAACGCGCCCATGGGGATCGCGCTCGTCACGCCGGCCGGTCTCATCGTCGACGCCAACCCGGCGCTGGCGGCGATGCTCGCCTACACCGCCGAGGAGCTCTACGGCCGCTCGATGCTCGACCTCGTCCACCCCGACAACCGCCCAGCCGCTGTCGAGGCGTTCGCCGAGCTCCTCGAGGAGCGCAGGATGATGCGGCACGAGACCCGGCTGGTGCGGGCGGACGGCAGCGTGGTGCCCGTGCAGGTCACCTCGTCCTGGGTGGACGGGACGCCCGACGGCGACCCGCCGCACGTCGTCGCGATCGTCGAGGACATCACCGACCGCAAGGCCCTGGAGGCCGCGCTGGTCCACCGTTCCCTGCACGACCCGCTGACCGGGTTGCCCAACCGGATCCTGTTCAACGACCGGCTGCACCACGCCCTGGAGCGTGGGCGCCGGGAGCGGACGCCGACCAGCCTGCTGGGCATCGACCTCGACGGCTTCAAGCAGATCAACGACCAGTACGGCCACCCGGTGGGCGACGAGGTGCTCGTCGCCCTCGCCGAGCGGCTGACCTCGGTGCTGCGGGCCAGCGACACCGCGGCCCGGGTCGGCGGGGACGAGTTCAGCATCGTCTGCGAGAACAGCGGGCGGCCCGACGCCGAGACCCTCGCCGCCCGGCTGCGGGACCGGGTGAGGGAGCCGCTGCGCCTGCCCAGCGGGCTGGCCCTCCCACTGACGGTGAGCATCGGGATCGGCACGGCCGAGGGCGATGTCGACCCCGAGCGGGCGTTCGAGGCGCTCGTGCGGGAGGCCGACGACGCGATGTACGTCGACAAGGCCCGCTGGCAGGACTGAAGGAGGACCCTCCTGCCCCCCGGAAGGACCCCCCTGCCCCCCACTCGCAGGCTCGCGGCGGGACCCTGCAGGAGGGCCGATCGAGGCTCGCGGCGGGACACTGCAGGGGGCCGTCAGGGCTCGCGGCGGGACCCTGCAGGAGGGCCGTTCCAGCGGCTGACGACGTCGGTGAAGGCGGCTGCGGCCTGCTCCACCTCGGCGAGCTCGACGTACTCGTCGACGGCGTGCATGACCGCCGGGGTGCCCGGTCCCCAGACCACGATCGGGGCGCCCCGGACGACCTGCACGAGCACCGAGGCGTCGGTGAAGTAGGTGGCGGGCGTGGGCAGCACCGGCGCGGGCAGCGAGGTCACCCACGGGTCGTCGGCGGGGGTGCCGACCGGCGGCAGGTCCACCCGCACCTCGACGTCGGCCACCTCCGGCTGCGCCCGCCACCAGGCGAGCAGGTCGCCGCCGTCGGCCACGGTGCGCATGTCGACGACCACCTCGGCGCGGTCGGGGACGACGTTGGGCACCGTGCCGCCCGCGACGACCCCGGGGTTCCACGTCTCGGTGCCGAGGAACGGGTCGGTGCGGAAGGGCAGCACCCCGCCGGCCCGGGCCAGCAGCGCGGCCAGGTCCAGCACCGCGTTGTGCCCGCGCTCCGGCGTGCTGCCGTGGGCGGCCCGGCCGGCGGTCCGGACGGCGAGCCACAGCGCTCCCTTGTGACCGAGGACCACCTGGTTCCCGGTGGCCTCCGGGACGACCACCGCGCCCACGGGCAGCTCGGCGACGGCCGCGGCCGCCGCGGCAGCCCCCTGCGAGCCGATCTCCTCGTCGCTGGTCAGCAGCAGGGCCACCGGCGTGTCCGGGTCGGCGGCGGCCAGCGCGGCCGCCGCGGCGACCACGCCGGCCTTCATGTCGCTGCCCCCGCGGCCCCACACCCGGCCCCCGTCGAGGTCGCCGTCGAAGGGGTCCCGCTGCCAGGCGGCCGGGTCGGTCGCGGGGACGGTGTCGACGTGACAGGCGAGCAGCAGCTGCCGGCGGCCGGGGTCGGCCGGTGTGCGCAGCAGGGTCCAGGGGTGGTCGCGGTCGCGGCCCTCCGTCACCTGCAGGTGCGGGGCGCGCTCGCGCAGCACCTCGGTGAGCGTGCCGAGGACGTCGCGCTGCGCGTCGGCGTCGCCGGAGACGGTGGGGCGGCGCACCAGCTCCCGCACGAGCGCCACCAGGTCGAGGGCAGGGCCGGTCGCCGTCATGGTCCGATCCTGCCCCCGCGCCACCCGGACGGCGCGGGACACCGCAGCGGCTCCACGGCCGTCGGGGACGGCCGTCGGCCGCGGTGGACCGGTCGCGGGGGCCCGGAGGGTCTCCCGACCGGGACACGGGCAGCGGCTCCACGGCCGTCGGGGACGGCCATTGGCCGCGGTGGACCGGTCGCGGGGGCCCGGAGGGTCTCCCGACCGGGACACGGGCAGCGGCTCCACGGCCGTCGGGAACGGCCATTGGCCGCGGTGGACCGGTCGCGGGGGCCCGGAGGGTCTCCCGACCGGGACACGGGCAGCGGCTCCACGGCCGTCGGGAACGGCCATTGGCCGCGGTGCGGTCCGGAGGACCGCAGATCACACGAGCGCGCGGCCCACCGCGACGGCCCGCGTGTCCGGCGCGGCGACGCGGACGGCGTCGGCCGCCCGGTCGTCGGCCGCCTCCTGCGAGCGACGCTCGGCATCGACCCGGGCGCGGTAGCTCTCCACCTCGTTGCCGATCCGCTGCTCGTCCCAGCCGAGGACCCCGGCCACCGCGCGGGCCACCGGCTCGGCCGACTCCACCCCTCGGTGCGGCGTCTCGATCGAGATCCGGGTGCGGCGGGCGAGCAGGTCGTCGAGGTGCTGGGCGCCCTCGTACGCCGCGCCGTAGACCAGCTCGACCATGAGGTACTCCTCGGCGCCGGGGACCGGAGCCAGCAGTGCCGGGTCGTCGGCGGCGAGCGAGAGGACCTCCGGCGTGAGCGACCCGTACCGGTTGAGGAGGTGCTCGGCACGGAAGTGCGGGATGCCCCAGCGCTCGGCGAGGGCGTCGAGGGAGTTGCGCATCGCCGCGTAGCCCTCGGCGCCGGCCAGCGGGATGTTGTCGGTGACGCTGGGCGGCACCGGCCGCGTGACGTCGACGGCGACGGCGTCCACCGCGTCGGCGGCCATCGGCCGGTAGGTCGTGTACTTGCCGCCGGCGACCGCGATCACGCCGGGCATCGGCCGGGCGACCGCGTGCTCACGGGACAGCTGGCTGGTCAGCTCCGACTCCCCGGCCAGCAGCGGGCGCAGCCCCGCGTAGACGCCGGTGATGTCGTCGTGGGTCAGCTCCGTGGTCAGCACCTTGTTGACGTGCTCGAGGATGTAGTCGATGTCGGCCCGCGACGCCGCCGGGTGGGCCTTGTCCAGCGTCCAGTCGGTGTCCGTCGTCCCGACGATCCAGTGGCTGCCCCAGGGGATGACGAACAGCACCGACTTCTCGGTGCGCAGGATCAGGCCGGTCTCGCCGTTGATCCGGTCGCGGGGGACGACGATGTGCACGCCCTTGCTGGCTCGCACGTGGAACCGGCCGCGCCCGCCGACCAGGGTCTGGATGTCGTCGGTCCACACCCCCGTGGCGTTGACGACGACCTCGGCCTTGACGTCGACCTCGCGCCCGGTCTCGACGTCCCGGACCCGGACCCCGGTGACCCGGCCGCCGGCGTGGTGGAAGGCGACGACCTCGGCCGAGTTGAGCACGGTGGCGCCGTAGGCCGCGGCGGTGCGGGCGACGGTGAGGGTGTGCCGGGCGTCGTCGGCCTGCGCGTCGTAGTAGCGGACCGCGCCGACGAGCGCGTCGGGCTTGAGCGCGGGGAACAGCTTGCGGGCGCCGGTGCGGGTGAGCTGCTTCTGCGGGGGCAGCGGGGTCGACAGCGCGCCGATGCGGGCCAGCCCGTCGTAGAGGGTGAGCCCGGCGGTGACGTAGGGCCGCTCCCAGTGGTGGGTGAGCGGGTAGAGGAAGGGCACCGGCTTGACCAGGTGCGGCGCGAGCCGGGTGACGCTCAGGTCGCGCTCGTGGAGAGCCTCGCGCACCAGGCCGAAGTCGAAGGACTCCAGGTAGCGCAGCCCGCCGTGGAAGAGCTTGGACGAGCGCGAGGACGTGCCGCTGGCGAAGTCGCGGGCCTCGACCAGCGCCGTCCGCAGGCCCCGGGTCGCCGCGTCGAGCGCGACGCCGGCACCGGTCACGCCGCCTCCGACGACGAGGACCTCGAAGGACTGCTCGGCCAGCTCCGCCCAGGCTCGCGCGCGCTGATCGGGGCCGAGTGGGGGGACTACGGGCATGCCGACTCCTCTGGCGGGGATTGCTCGTCCACAACGGTAGGCGGGTGCTCTTGGGCCGTCGACGTGCTCCGTTCGACATCGTCGTACGCCGAGGGCCTAGGGTGACCCGCCGTGCCGGGCACCGTGCAGTCGATCGAGCGCGCCGCCACCCTGCTGCACGCCATCGTCGAGTCGGGCGGCCAGATGGGCGTCACCGAGCTGGCGGGTGCGGTGGGGCTGCCGAAGACGACGACCCACGGGCTGCTGCGCACGCTGCTGGCGGTCGGGTTCGTCGAGCAGGACCAGCGCACCGGCCGCTACACCCTCGGCGCCGGCCTGCTGGGGCTGGGCTCGCACTACCTGGACGCCAACGAACTGCGGTCCCGCGCGTCGAACTGGGCCGACTCGCTGGCCGCGCGCAGCGGGTTCGCCGTCCGGCTCGGGACGCCGGCGGGCCTGCAGGTCGTCGTCGTCCACCACGTGTTCCGGCCCGACGACTCGCCGCAGGAGCTGGAGGTGGGGTCCGTGCTGCCGGCGCACGCCACCGCCGTGGGGAAGATCCTGCTGGCCTCCCGCCCGGCGATGGCCCGGATGCTGGCCGACACCCGGCTGGAGGCGCTGACCCCGCGCACCGTCGCCGACCCGGCGGCGCTGCTGGCCGAGCTGTCGACCGTCCGCGCGCGGGGCTGGGCCGAGCAGCAGGGGGAGTACCGGATGGGCGTGGGCGGGATCGCCGCACCGGTGCACGGGCCGGGCGGCCTGGTCGTCGGCGCGCTGGGCGTCGGCGGCCCGGTCGAGGAGCTCTTCGCCGACGCCGCGCGGCCGGCGCTGCGCGCCATGGTGGTCGAGGCCGCGGCCGCGGTCTCCCGGGAGCTCGCCACGTGACCGAGCTCGCGAGGTCACGAAGGGACGCAGCACGGCCCGGCACGGACCCGACGAGCGCCAGCGAGGAGGGTCGGTGACGGAGCGGTACGTGCTCGCGGTGGACCAGGGCACCACCTCGACCCGGTCGATCGTGTTCGACCGCGCCGGCCGGCTGGTCGCCGTCCGGCAGCGGGAGCACCGCCAGCACTTCCCCCGCCCCGGCTGGGTGGAGCACGACCCGGAGGAGATCTGGGCCAACACCCAGCTGACCGCCGCCCAGGCGCTGCGCGACGTCGCCGGCTCGCCCGGGCAGGTGGTGGCGCTGGGCATCGCCAACCAGCGCGAGACGACGGTGGTGTGGGAGCGCGCCACCGGCCGGCCGCTGGTGCGCGCGCTGGTCTGGCAGGACACCCGCACCGGGCCGCTGGTGGAGGAGCTGGCCGCCCGGCCCGAGGCCGCGCTGGTGCGCGAGCGCACCGGGCTGGAGCTGGCCGGGTACTTCGCCGGCCCGCGGCTGCGCTGGGTGCTCGACAACGTCCGCGGCGCCCGGGCGCGCGCCGAACGCGGCGAGCTGCTGTTCGGCACGATGGAGAGCTGGCTGGTCTGGAACCTCACCGGGGGCCCGGACGGCGGGGTGCACGTCACCGACGTGACCAACGCCAGCCGGACCCTGCTGATGGACGTGCACCGCTGCCGCTGGGACCTCGAGCTGCTCGACTTCTTCGGCGTCCCCGCCGCGATGCTCCCGGAGATCCGCCCGTCGGTCGGCGTGCTGGGCACCGCGACCGCCCTGCCGGTGCCGCTGCCCATCGGCGGCACGCTCGGCGACCAGCAGGCTGCGCTGTTCGGGCAGACCTGCTTCGCGCCCGGCGAGGCCAAGTGCACCTACGGCACCGGCAGCTTCCTGCTGCAGAACACCGGCACCGACCTGGTCCGCTCGACGCACGGGCTGATCAGCACGGTGGCCTACCAGCTGGCGGGGGAGCCGGTGCACTACGCGCTGGAGGGCTCGATCGCGGTCACCGGCGCCCTGGTGCAGTGGCTCCGGGACAGCCTCGGGCTCATCGGCTCGGCGCCCGAGGTGGAGACCCTCGCCCGCAGCGTCTCGGACAACGGCGGGTGCTACGTCGTGCCGGCGTTCTCCGGGCTGCTCGCCCCGCACTGGGCGGGCCGGGCGCGCGGGCTGGTCGCCGGCCTGACCTCCTACGTCACCAAGGGGCACCTGGCCCGAGCGGTGCTGGAGGCGACCGGCTGGCAGACCCGCGACGTCGTCCGGGCCATGGACGCCGACTCCCGCCTGCCGCTCACCGCGCTGCGGGTCGACGGCGGGATGACCACCAACAACCTGCTCATGCAGTTCCTGGCCGACGTGCTCGACAGCCCCGTGGTGCGCCCGATGGTGGGGGAGACGGTGTCGCTCGGCGCGGCCTACGCGGCCGGGCTCGCCGTGGGGGTGTGGTCGGACACCGAGGCGCTGCGGCGCAACTGGCACCGCTCCGCGCAGTGGGTGCCCGACCCGAGGCGGGTGGCCGCGCTCGACGCCGCCTATCCGGAGTGGGAGCGCGCCGTGCAGCTGAGCATCGCCTGGGGCGAACGCCCCTGACGTGGGATCGCGCTGTCCGACATCGTCGTACAGCGCCCGTTGTCCGCCCTCGACCTGTGTGAATAGCGTCACCGCGCCAGTCGTCGACCGGCCGTCCGCGGTCCGGCGCCGAGCCCGTGGCACCACCGCATCACCGGCGATGAGGAGCAGCGCATGAGCCTGTGGACCGTGTTCGGCAGCGAGGTCGTCGGAACCGGCGTCCTCATACTCCTCGGCGTGGGCGTGGTCGCCAACGTCGTCCTGCCCCAGACCCTGGGCAACGGGGGAGGCTGGCTGCTCATCAACTTCGGCTGGGGCATCGGCGTCTTCGCCGGCGTCTACGCCGGCGCCAGCTCGGGGGCGCACCTCAACCCGGCGGTCACCCTCGGCCTGGCGGTGAGCGGCGCGAACGAGTACGCGCCCGGCGTGCCGATCACCCTGGCG
Source organism: Geodermatophilus sp. SYSU D00779 (assembly GCF_054050595.1). Classification (NCBI taxonomy): domain Bacteria; kingdom Bacillati; phylum Actinomycetota; class Actinomycetes; order Geodermatophilales; family Geodermatophilaceae; genus Geodermatophilus; species Geodermatophilus sp. SYSU D00779. The sequence goes on along the minus strand of NZ_JBJGZQ010000008.1, from coordinate 21,130 downwards.
TCGTCGCTGGTCTACGTGATCGGCCAGCTCGTCGGCGCCTTCCTCGGCGCCGTCGTCGCGTGGCTGGCCTACCGCAAGCAGTACGACGCGGCGACCGAGCCGGTGCTCGGCACCTTCTCCACCGGCCCGACGATCGCCAGCCCCGCCTGGAACGTGGTCACCGAGGCCATCGGCACCTTCGTGCTCGTCTACCTCATCCTGCGCTTCGGCGACACGCCGGGCGAGCTCGGCCCGCTGGCGGTGGCGCTGCTCGTCATCGGCATCGGCGCCTCCCTCGGCGGACCGACCGGCTACGCCATCAACCCCGCCCGCGACCTGGGCCCGCGCATCGCGCACGCCGTGCTGCCGATCCGCGCCAAGGGGGACAGCAACTGGGGCTACGCCTGGGTGCCGGTCGTGGGCCCGCTCATCGGGGCCGTCCTGGGCGGCCTGCTGTCCCGGGCCCCCCTCTGACCGCAGCTCTCCCGAACCCCACCGCGACGAAGCGAGAGGAACCACCGTGAGCCAGTACGTGGCAGCCATCGACCAGGGGACCACGAGCACCCGCTGCATGATCTTCGACCACGAGGGCGCCGTGGTCTCCGTCGGCCAGAAGGAGCACCAGCAGATCTTCCCGCGCGCCGGGTGGGTCGAGCACGACGCCGACGAGATCTGGGCCAACACCCGGGAGGTGGTGGGCCAGGCGCTCGCCCGGGGCAACGTCGGGCACTCGGACGTGGTCGCCGTCGGCATCACCAACCAGCGCGAGACCACCGTCGTCTGGGACCGGAACACCGGCCGGCCGGTCTACAACGCGATCGTCTGGCAGGACACCCGCACCACCGCGATCGTCGAGCAGCTCGGCGCCCTCGGCGGCGGCGCCGACCGGTACAAGGACAAGGTCGGCCTGCCGCTGGCCACCTACTTCGCCGGGCCCAAGGTGCGCTGGATCCTCGACAACGTCGACGGCGCCCGGGAACGGGCCGAGCGCGGTGAGCTGCTCATGGGCACCATCGACTCCTGGCTGATCTGGAACATGACCGGCGGAGCCGACGGCGGGCTGCACCTCACCGACGTGTCCAACGCCTCCCGCACGATGCTCATGGACTACCGGACGCTGACCTGGGACGCCGACATCGCCGAGGAGATGGGCATCCCGACGTCCATGCTCCCGGAGATCCGGTCCAACTCCGAGGAGTACGGCCGGGGCCGCAAGGCCGGCTTCCTCGCCGGGGTCCCCATCGCCGGTTCGCTCGGCGACCAGCAGGCGGCGACCTTCGGCCAGGTCTGCTTCACCAAGGGCATGGCCAAGAACACCTACGGCACCGGCAACTTCATGCTGCTCAACACCGGTGAGGAGGCCGTCCCGTCGCAGAACGGCCTGCTCACGACGCTGTGCTACCAGCTCGGCGACGGCAAGCCGGTGTACGCCCTGGAGGGCTCGATCGCGGTCACCGGGTCGCTGGTGCAGTGGGTCCGGGACAACCTCGGGATGATCACGAGCGCCCCGGAGATCGAGGACCAGGCCCGCTCGGTCGAGGACAACGGCGGCGCGTACTTCGTGCCGGCCTTCTCCGGGCTGTTCGCGCCGTACTGGCGCTCGGACGCCCGCGGCGCCATCGTCGGGCTCACCCGGTACGTCAACAAGGGACACCTGGCCCGGGCCGTGCTCGAGGCGACGGCGTACCAGACCCGCGAGGTGCTCGACGCGATGAACGCCGACTCCGGGGTCGACCTCACCGAGCTGCGGGTGGACGGTGGCATGGTCGGCAACGAGCTGCTCATGCAGTTCCAGGCCGACATCCTCGACGTCCCGGTGATCCGGCCGGAGATCGCCGAGACGACGGCACTGGGCGCCGCCTACGCCGCGGGCCTCGCGGTCGGCTTCTGGTCCGACCTGGACGAGCTGACCGCCAAGTGGGCCGAGGACAAGCGCTGGGAGCCGCAGATGCCGGCCGAGGAGCGCGAGCGCAACTACCGCAACTGGAAGAAGGCGGTCACCAAGAGCCTCGACTGGGTCGACGAGGACGTGCGATAGGCACAGCCAGGCGTCGGGTCCGGCCGTCTCCGCGGAGACGGCCGGACCCGACCACCGTCAGCCGCCCAGCGCTGCGGTCACGACGGCCTTGGCCTCCTCCTGGACCTGCGCCAGGTGGTCGGGGCCCCGGAACGACTCCGCGTAGACCTTGTAGACGTCCTCGGTGCCCGACGGGCGGGCGGCGAACCAGGCGTTCTCGGTGGTCACCTTGAGCCCGCCGATCGCCGCGTCGTTGCCCGGCGCGCGGGTGAGCTTGGCGGTGATCGGCTCGCCCGCCAGCTCGGTCGCCGTCACGTCCTCCGGGGAGAGCTTGCCGAGCGCCGCCTTCTGCTCGCGGGTGGCCGGCGCGTCGACGCGGGCGTAGGCCGACTCGCCGTACCGGGCGGTCAGCTCGGCGTGCAGCTGGGACGGCGAGCTGCCGGTCACCGCCTGGATCTCGCTGGCCAGCAGCGCCAGCAGGATGCCGTCCTTGTCGGTCGTCCACACGCCGCCGTCCCGCCGCAGGAACGAGGCGCCGGCGGACTCCTCGCCGCCGAAGCCGACCGACCCGTCGAGCAGGCCGGGGACGAACCACTTGAAGCCGACGGGCACCTCGACCAGCCGCCGGCCCAGACCGGCGACGACCCGGTCGATGAGGGACGACGACACCAGCGTCTTGCCGACGGCCACGTCGGCGCCCCACTCCGGCCGGTGCGCGAACAGGTAGGAGATCGCGACGGCGAGGAAGTGGTTGGGGTTCATCAGCCCGCCGTCGGGGGTCACGATGCCGTGCCGGTCGGCGTCGGCGTCGTTGCCGGTGGCGATCTGGAACTGCTCGCGCTTGCCGATGAGCGAGGCCATGGCCGACGGCGAGGAGCAGTCCATGCGGATCTTGCCGTCCCAGTCCAGCGTCATGAACCGCCAGGTCGGGTCGACCAGCGGGTTGACGACGGCCAGGTCGAGGCGGTGCCGCTCGGCGATCGCCGCCCAGTAGTCGACGCTGGCGCCGCCGAGCGGGTCCGCGCCGATGCGCACGCCGGCGTCCCGGACCGCGTCGAGGTCGAGCACCGAGGGCAGGTCGTCGACGTAGTCGCCGAGGAAGTCGTGCGCCTGCGCCGCCGCCCGGGCGCGGGCGAAGGGCACGCGCTGCACGCCCTTGAGGCCGTCCTGCAGCAGCTCGTTGGCGCGGGCGGCGATCACCTTCGTGGCGTCGGTGTCGGCCGGGCCGCCGTTGGGCGGGTTGTACTTGAAGCCGCCGTCCCGTGGCGGGTTGTGCGACGGGGTGACGACGATGCCGTCGGCCAGGCCCGAGGTCTTCCCCCGGTTGGCCCGCAGGATGGCGTGGCTGACCGCCGGGGTGGGCGTGTAGCGGTCCGCGGCGTCGACCAGCACGGTCACGTCGTTGGCGACCAGCACCTCCAGCGCGGAGGCCCAGGCCGGCTCGGAGAGCGCGTGGGTGTCCCGGCCGATGAACAGCGGGCCGTCGTGGCCCTGCGCCGCGCGGTACTCGCAGATCGCCTGCGTGGTGGCGACGATGTGCGCCTCGTTGAACGCCCGGTCGAACGCCGACCCGCGGTGCCCGGAGGTGCCGAACGCGACCTGCTGGGCCGGGTCGGCCGGGTCCGGCTCGAGCGTGTAGTACGCGGTGACCAGCGAGGCGACGTCGACCAGGTCGCTGGGGGCAGCCGGCTGTCCGGCGCGGGGGTCGGTCATGCGCCGATCCTGGCCCTGCACCCGCCGCCCCCGCGACCCCGGCCGGTGCGATCCCGGGTGCGCGACCCCGGCCGGCGTCCGGCTCAGAAGCCGGAGGACGAGGAGGAGACGACCGCGACGAGGAAGATGAGCACGAGGAAGCCCACGCCGACCCAGCCGAGCACGATGCCGGCGGTGGCCATGCCGCCCCCGGCCTCGCCGCGCTCCCGGATCTGCCGCTTGGCGGTGTAGCCGAAGACCAGCGCCAGGATGCTGCCGATCCAGTACAGCCAGAGGATGCCCAGCACCATCGAGGCGATGGCCAGGCCGTTGGTGCGCTGCGGCGGCGCGTACGGGTAGCCGCCGTAGGGCTGGCCGTACTGCTGACCGTAGGGCTGCGGGTAGCCACCCTGGGGCGGGGCCTGCCAGCCGCCGGACGGCGCAGCGCCGTAGGGCGCCGGCTGCTGCCAGCCCTGGGGGGCCGACCCCGCCGCGCCGTTGGGGTCGTCGGCACCGGGCTGGTGCGGACCTTCGTGTGCCATCTGCTCGCTCCTGATCACTGGGTCGGTCGACCACATGGTGGCGGCCGGCGAGAGATCCGGAGGCGCGGCTCGCGGGCCGGCCACCCCGACGGGGGAGAGGGCGAGGAGGCTCACGCCGGGTCGGCTGCGCTCGTCCCCTCCCGGAGCGGCGGCAACCGCCTCGAACCAGGCCAGCGCAGGGTGAGTCGTCCACGATCGCGCGCGATGACCTCCGGGGCCGGGAGGTCGTCCAGCGAGCCGTCCTTGAGCCTGGTGGTGTCGATGTCGGCCTCGTCGCGCGCCGTGGTGCGGTGGTGGAGACGGAAACGCCGAGCTGAGCTGCGGTTTCTGTCGTATCTCGACCGCATGTTCGACCCGTCGATCCGGTGTGGGCTCCTGAGAGGAGGGCGAGGTGTCCGAACTGCGCTCCGCCCTCGACGGGCTGGCCGGGATCGACCTCACCGCGCTCTCCGACGACGCGCTGCTCGACCTGGTGGGGGAGCTGTCCACGGCCGCCAACCGGATGGCCGCCACGCTGACGTCCGCGGTGCGGGCGGCCGACCGCGAGACGGCCAAGGGTGTGGCCCGCTGGGTGGCCGGTGTCGACCCCGACGGGGCGCTGGACGACGCGGCCGACGGTGGCGCCATCCCGTTCCGGTCATCGGAACATGCGGCCGGTCAGGAGTCGACGCGCACGGTCTCCCGGCGCAGCGCCAGCCCGGCGAGCAGCAGGCCGCTGGCCAGGGCCGCGCCGACGCCCTCACCGGCGCGCACCCGCAGGTCCAGCAGCGGCTCCCGGCCCAGGTCCTGGAGGACGAGCTCGTGCCCGCGCTCGCGACTGCGCTGCCCCGCGACCAGGGCGGGCTGCACACCCGGCTCCAGCCGCACGGCCACGAGGGCGGCGACCGAGGTGGCGTAGCCGTCCAGCACCACGGCCGACCCGGCCTCCGCCGCACCCACGACCACCCCGGCCAGGACGGCGAGCTCCGGGCCGCCCAGCTCGGCGAGCGCCACCACCGGGTCCCGCGTCAGGGCCGGGGAGCTCCGCCGGGCCCGCCCCAGGGCCTCGCCGACCACCTGCCGCTTGCGCGCGAGGACCTCGGCGTCGGCACCCGACCCCAGCCCGACGGCGTCGGTCGGGTCGGCGTCCAGCAGGCCGCACGCGAGCGCCGCCGCCACGGTGGTGTTGCCGACCCCGACCTCACCCAGGGCCACCAGCCCCGCGGCCGCCGCTGTCCGGCCCAGCTCGCGGCCGGCGTCCAGCGACCGTCGGGTGTCCTCCGGCGTCATCGCCGGCCGGCCGACGAGGTCCCCACGCGGATCGACGGGACGGCGCACCGTCGCACCCGGGACGGGATCGCCGGAGACCCCGGCGTCCACGACGCACACCCCGAGGCCGGTGGTGCGGGCGGCCGTGGCCCCCAGCGAGGTCCCGCTGACCGCCGCACGGACGACGTCCCGGGTGACGCCGGGGGAGTAGGCCGACACCCCGTGGGCGGCGACCGGGTGGTCGGCGGCCACCAGCACCAGGGTGCCGCCCGAGGTGCCGGCGCCACCGAGCGCCACCACGCCGTCCACGGCGCGGTCCAGGACGCCGAGCGAGCCCGGCGGGGTGAGCAACCGGTCGGCCTGGTCCCGGGCCGCGACGACCGCCTGGCGACCCGGCGCCCGCAGGTGCGACGGAGGCGCGGCCGGGGCCCCGGCGTCCTCGACCGGCCACCGGTCGTGCAGGACGACGTCGGACAGGGGCAGCCGCCGGGACCAGCCGGCCCGCTCCAGGCCCGGGGCGGGTGGCCGCTCGTCGGGCCAGCCCAGGCACAGCCAGCCCAGGGTCACGACGCCGTCCGGCAGCCCGAGCAGCCCGGCGAGCTCCTCGGGCCGGAACAGGGTCACCCAGCCCAGTCCGAGGCCCTCGGCCCGGGCCGCCAGCCACAGGTTCTGGATGGCCGCCGCGCAGCTCCACAGGTCGGCGTCGGGGAAGGTGGCGCGGCCCAGCACCCCGGCCGCCGGGGTCCGCCGGTCGCAGCAGACCACCACGCCGAGGGGCGCCTCCCGGACGCCCTCGAGCTGCAGGTCGAGCAGCCGGCGAGCGGCGTCCGGCTCCAGCTGCGCGGCCTGGCGCAACCGTTCCCGGTCGGTCAGCACCGCCGCCCGGTCCCGGGTCCCGGCGTCCTGCACGACGAGGAACCGCCACGGCTGGCTGTGGCCGACCGACGGGGCGGCGTGCGCCGCGGACAGCACGCGCTCGAGGACGTCGGCGGGGACGGCGTCGGGCCGGAACCGTCGGACGTCGCGGCGGGCGCCGACCACCCGGTGCAGAGCCTCCCGGACCTGCTCGCCCATCGCCCAGCCGGTGGGGTCGGCGGCCCGCTGGGACGCCGAGGTCGTGTCGCCGACCAGCGGCACCGGCCGCGGCCACGTCTCCGCCACGGGCTCCCCTCCCCACGCGGTGCGCCCGGCTCCCGGGCGGGCCGACTGTAGTTCCGGTCGCCACCGGATCGGCGGGCACCGCCTCGTCGTACCGCGTGCCGGCTGCTCGACGGGCGCCCGGCGGTCCGGCCTCGACGGGTCCGGGAACGACGACGGGCGCCGCGGACACGCAGGTCCACGGCGCCCGTCGGACGCGCACCCCGGTCAGTAGCGGAAGCGCTGCACCAGCTCCTGCAGGTCGCCGGACATGCGGGCCAGCTCCTCGGCCGCCTGCCGGGTCTGCGCGACCCCGGCCGTGGTGACGGACGCGGCGTGCGCGACGCCGCTGATGCTGCCGGCGATCTCGCCGCTACCCGTGGCGGCCTCGCTGACGCTGCGGTTCATCTCCGCGGTGGTCGCCCCCTGCTCCTCCACCGCCGAGGCGATGGTCAGCTGGAAGTCGTTGATCTGGCTGATGATCCCCGCGATGCCGCTGATCGCCGTCGTCGCGCCGGCGGTGTCGGCCTGGATGGCCTCGACCCGGCGGGCGATGTCCTCGGTGGCCTTCGCCGTCTCCTGGGCCAGCTCCTTGACCTCGTTGGCCACCACCGCGAAGCCCTTGCCCGCCTCCCCGGCCCGGGCGGCCTCGATGGTGGCGTTGAGCGCCAGCAGGTTGGTCTGCTCGGCGATCGAGGTGATGGTCTTGACCACCTCGCCGATCTCCTGCGAGGAGACGCCGAGCTTGCTCACCGTCCGCGTCGTCTCCTCGGCGGCCTGGACGGCGGTGCCGGCGACGCGGGCGGCCTCCGAGGCGTTCTGGGCGATCTCGTCGATGGAGGCGCCCATCTCCTCGGACCCGGAGGCGACGGTCTGCACGTTGCGGGAGATCTGCTCGGCGGCGGCGGCCACGGTGCCGGCCTGGCTCGCGGCGTCCTCCGCACTGCCGGCGATGGACTCCGACGACGCGCTGAGCTCCTCGGCCGCGGCGGCGAGGGCGGACGCCGACTCGGCGGTCGAGGAGACGGTGCCGCGCAGGCTCTCGGCCGCCTGGTTGAGCGCCTCGGCCATCTGGCCGACCTCGTCACCGGAGGAAACCTCCACCCGGGTGGTCAGGTCACCGGCGGCCATCGCCACGAGGCCGTTGCGCACGGCCACCACCGGCCGGGTGACCAGTCGCGCCACCAGCAGCGCCAGCACGACGGCGGCGGCCAGCCCGACCGCGAGCAGGACGAGCACGAGGGTGCGGGCCGACTCGTAGGTGTCCGTCGCCGCCTGGACCGAGGACTCGGCGGCCGCGGCCTCGCTGGCGAGCAGCTCGTCCAGTGCGGCGTTGAGCTGCGCGGCCACCGGGGCGATCGTGTTGCTGCGCATCGACAGGAAGTCCGCGAACCGGCCCTGGTGCACCGCCAGGCGGTAGGCGTCGCTGCTGACCAGCGACTCGTACTGCTCCCAGGCGTCGGAGAGGGCCGCCACCTGCTGCTCCTGGGCGGGGGTCAGCCCGCTGGCGGCGTAGGCCTCGATCGCGGCGTCCATGGCCTCGATGTCGGCCAGGTACAGCTCGTGGGCCTTGGCCGCGGCGGCGGCGTCGGGCAGGAGCTCGTCGGCGAGGGCGTCGATGCGGGTCTGCAGGAAGGCCCGGCGCACCTCGGCGATCTGGTTGGAGGGCACGAGGGCGTCGGTGTTGATGTCCTGGCTGCGCTGCTGGAGGGCACCCAGCTGCAGGACGCCGACGATGCCGACGGTCAGGGCGACCACGCAGGCCGCGGCGACCGCCGTGAGGACCTTGACGCGCAGGGGCAGCGCGAGCAGACGGGACGGGACGGAGAGCCGCACGGAGCACCTCGGGGACGTTGAGACGGGGCAACCGAGGGTTTCGGCCCGGTCCGTCCGATCTCCAGCGGAACCGTCGACGGGGGACCGAGGGTCCCCCGTCGTCAGTGCTCGACGCGCTCGAGGAACCGCTTCACCGTCTCGAGGAAGACCTCTGGCTGCTCGGAGTGCACCCAGTGGCCCGCGTTCTTGACCCGCACCAGCCGGGTGTTCGGGAAGAGCTCCTCCATGCGTGCCCGGTCCCCGGGCAGCACGTAGTGGCTGGTGGCGCCGGCGATCCACAGCACCGGGCCGTCGTAGCGGGCGCCCGGCGGCGGCTCGGGGAAGCCGCGCAGCTCGCCCAGGTCGCGACCGAGCAGCTCGAGGTTGAGCCGCCAACGCCACCCACCGTCTGCGCCCGCCCCCTCGCGCACCAGGCTCTGCAGCAGGAACGAGCGCACCATCCGGCTCGGGACGGCGGCCCGCAGGGCGGCGTCGGCGTCCTCGCGGGTCCTCAGCCGGTCGAGGTCGAGCGCGCCCATCGCCTCGATGTAGGCGGCGAAGGGCGAGGCCTCCTCGTCGGGGTCGTCGGTGCGGCCGCCGGAGACCGGGTACTCGACCGGGGCGATGTCGACGACGACCAGCGCGCGCAGCAGCTCCGGGTGCCGCAGCGCCAGCTGCATCGACACCTTCCCGCCCATCGAGTGCCCGACGAGCGTGACCGGCTCGCCGAACGAGCGGAGCTCCGCGGCGACCAGCTCGGCCATGTCGACGTAGTCGACCCGGTCGGTCCATGGCGAGTGCCCGTGGTTGGGCAGGTCGAGGAGGGTCACCCGGTGGTCCGCGGCGAGGCCCTTGGCGATCGTCGTCCAGTTCTTGCCCTGGCCGAACAGGCCGTGCACGAACACCACCCGCGGCCCGGCGGAGCCCAGCGTCCGGGCGTGCAGCCGTTCGTCCTCGGAGTTCGCCGTCACGTCGGCGATTCCACCAGATCCCGTCGCGCCGCCGACCTACCGTCGTCGACCGACGCAGAGGAGGACACCCGTGCCCGGACGGCGCCGCCGCACAGCCCGGTCGACGAGCCAGAGCCGCTCGACCGGCACGACCCGCACCACGACGACGACCCGTCCGAAGGCGCCGGCCCGCCGCACCCCGAAGCCCGCACCGGAGCGGCCGGTCGCCGGGCCCGGAGAGCGGGTGTGGGTGCTCGCCGTCCCGTTCCGCGCGCCGGCGCCGGGCGCCCAGTGGCGGCCGGACCTGCAGGCGCACGTCTGGGTGGGCCGGGAGCTGCCGCCGGAGCTGGCCGCCTACGACCCGCCCCCGTACACCTTCGAGCGCTTCCTCGAGGACGAGCTCAACGACACCCCGCGGCCGGTGCCGCCGGGCCGTCCCCTCGTCCCGCGCGAGGAGCAGGCCACGGGGGCTGAGGCCGTCGTCGCCTCCGCGGCGGCCGGGCACCGGGTCTTCCTGCTCGGTGACGACCCGGGCGTGGGCAAGACCGGGACCGCCGTCCTGGCCGCCCGGGAGGTCTGCGAGCTGCGCGGTGGGGACCGCGTGCTGGTCGTGGCCGACCGTCCGGCGGCGATCACCATCCCGCACTGGACCCGCTCGATCGCCGGCTTCGGCGACGGGGGGCTGCGCTGGTGCGTCACCACCTGGGACCGGCTGGCCAAGGTGAGCGAGCTGCGCTTCGACGTCGTCATCGCCGACGAGGCGCACATGGTCCGGCACACGACGACCCAGCGGTGGAAGCACTGGAAGGCCGTCTCCGGCGCCGGGCGGGTGAGGGACGTGCCCTTCGTCGTCGCCGCCACCGCCACCCCGGCGCACACGCCGTTGGAGCTGCCCTACCTGGCCCCGCAGTTCGCCCAGCGCCACGGCGACCCGCTGCGCGCCTGGGCCGACCTCCCGGCGAAGCTCGCCGAGCACGGGTTCCACGTGGAACGTGGGCGCTACGGGTGGGCGTGGACCGAGGACGCCGACTCCCGCCGCGCCGACCTCGCCCGGCTGCAGGGCTGGCTGGCCGACGGCGAGCCGCCCGCGACGCTGCACCGGCCGGCGCCCTGGGGCCCGGTGTCGGTCACCGGGACGCCGGTCGCGCTGACGCCGGCCGAGAGGTGCGCCTACGAGTCCGAGTGGCAGGAGTTCCGCGCCGAGATGCAGCTGGCCCGGAGGGCCCGCCAGACCGCCCGCGGGCGCGCCGCGCTGCTGCGCTTCCGGCAGAAGGCCGGGCTGATCCGCGCCCAGGCCACCGTCGACTGGGTGCGCGCGCAGGTCGAGGCCGAGCGGCAGGTCGCGGTGTCGGTGGAGTTCGTCGAGACGGCGGCCGACCCGATCCGCGAGGCGCTGCTCGACTCGGGCGTCGGTGTGGCCGCCATCTACGGCCGCGACCGCTTCGACGTCGAGGCCGAGCGGCTGCGCTTCCAGACCGGCGCGGCGCCGGTGTGCGTGTTCACCGTGACCGCCTCGATCAGCCTGCACGCCGGCGAGCTGCTGCCCGGCGGGGCCACGGCCTCCACGACACCGCGGGTCGGGTTGTTCCACCAGCCGCGCTTCTCCGGCATCCAGGCCCGCCAGGTCACCGGCCGCACGCACCGCGACGGTCAGGTGTCCCCGTGGCGGGTGGCCTTCGCCGAGGACACGGTCGAGGAGCAGGTGGCCCGGGTGATGGTGGAGCGGCTGGCGGTCAGCGGCTCCACCGCCGGGGCCGACACCTCGGCCCTGCAGGAGATCGCCGAGCTCCTGGACGCCGACTGGCTGCCGCCGGTCGCGCTCACCGACGCCTGAGGCCACCTCCGCCTCGCGTTGAGGAGCCGGTGGCCGCGCTGCGACCTCAGCCCAGCGCCGCGGCGATGCTGGCCACCCCGGCCAGCGCCGACAGGGCCAACCCGGCCGCCCGGAACCGGCGGACGTCGAGCAGGTGGAACAGCCGGCGGCCCGCCACGTGGCCGACGACCGCCGCGACCAGCAGCACCAGCACCACCTCCGGCCGGAAGGCCTGCGCGACCCGCCCCGACGCGGCGAGCACCGCGGCGCCGAGCAGGTTGAGGGCGAGGAACAGCGCCGCGAGGGTGTCGCGCATCTCCGCCGGGGGCACGTGCCGCCGCTCGAGCCAGAGCACCAGCGGCGGCCCGTTGGTGCTGGTCGTGGTGGTGAGGACGCCGGCGAGGAGCCCCACGCCGAGCGTGGCCCACCGGGACGGCGTCCCCTGGCCGGGGACCGGGCGCCGCAGGACCTGCAGCGCCACGGCCGCGAGCACACCCACGCCCACCGCCAGCTGCAGCGCCGGCTTGCTGACCACGGCGAGCACCAGCACGCCGGCCAGGACCCCGGGGACGGCGGCGAGGACCACCACGCGGACGTCGGCCCACCGGATGGCCGGCCGCGACCCGCGGCGCACCAGCAGCAGGAGCAGGGTCGTGGTCGTGGCCAGCACGATCAGCGTGGTCACCGCCTCGGTGGGGGCGAGCACGGCCACGAGAGCGGGTCCGGCGATGAGCGCCAGCCCGAACCCGGCGGCGGCCTGCACGGTCGCGCCCACCAGCACGGCGAGGCAGGCGAGCAGCACGCCGGCCATCCTGTCGCACGCCCCGGCTGCTGCTCCGCGCGGCGGGAGCACCACGGCGGGGCGGTGTTACGTTCGGAGGCGCACGTGGCACGGGGTGTCCCCGACCGGGGACTGAGAGCACACCCGTCGAACCTGCTCCAGTTCGCACTGGCGAAGGGATGTCACCGGCATGCCGGCCGTCGACCTGCGCGCCGCCCGCGCGGCGGTGCGCGCACGCACCCCTCTGGTGCACTGCCTGACCAACACCGTCGTCCAGACGATCACCGCCAACGCCCTGCTGGCCGCGGGCGCCGCGCCGGCGATGGTGGACGCCCCGGAGGAGGCCGGCGACTTCGCCGCCGTCGCCTCCGCGGTGCTGGTCAACGTGGGCACCGTGCACGCCCGCACCGCCGAGGCGATGCGGCTGGCCGCGCGCTCGGCCGGTGCCGCCGGGACGCCGTGGGTCCTGGACCCCGTCGCCGTCGGCGGCCTGGTCTACCGCACCGAGCTGGCCACCGAGCTGGTCGGACTGCGGCCCACCGTCGTCCGCGGCAACGCCTCGGAGGTCATGGCGCTGGCCGGCGCGGGTGGTGGCGGCCGCGGCGTGGACAGCACCGACTCGACCGAGGACGCCGCCAAGGCGGCCACCGCGCTGGCCGCCTTGACCGGCGGGGTCGTCGCGGTCAGCGGCGAGGTCGACCTGGTCACCGACGGACACCGCACCGTCCGCGTCGGCGGGGGATCGGCGCTGCTGACCCGCACCACCGGCGCCGGCTGCGCGCTGGGCGCCCTCGTCGCCGCCTACGTCGCGGCCACCGGCGACGCGCTGACCGGCACCGTGGCCGCGCACGCGCACGTCGCCGTCGCCGCGGAGCGGGCCGCGCAGGTCGCGCGCGGCCCGGGCACCTTCGCGCCCGCCTGGCTCGACGCGCTGGACGCCGTCGACGGCGAGGCCCTGGCCGCGGCGGACGTCCGATGACACGCCGCGTCGACCCGACCCTCTACCTGGTCACCGACACCGCGCTGTCCGCCCCGCGGCCGGTCGCCGACGTCGTGCGCGCGGCGGTCGCCGGCGGCGTCACCACCGTCCAGGTGCGGGACAAGACCGCCTCCCGCCGCGAGCTGCTCCAGCTCACCCGCGCGGTGCAGGCGGCGCTGGCCGACCGGCCGGACGTCGCGCTCTGGGTCAACGACGCCGTCGACGTCGCGCTGCTCGCCGGCGTGGACGGCGTGCACGTCGGCCAGGACGACCTGCCCCCCGCCGAGGTGCGCACCCTGCTCGGGCCCGACCGGCTGCTCGGGTTCAGCGTCTCCTCCGTCGCCGAGCTGGACGTCGCCCGCGCACTGCCGGCGGGGACGGTGGACCTGGTCGGGATCGGACCGGTGTGGACGACGCCCACCAAGCCCGACGCCGGCAGCGCCCTGGGCCCGGACGGCGTCCGGGGGCTGGCCGAGGCGGCCCGCGCCGCCGGGTTCGGCACCGTCGCGATCGGCGGGATCGACGCCGACCGGGCCGCCGAGGTGGCCGCGACCGGGGTGGACGGCGTCTGCGTCGTCTCCGCGATCTGCGCGGCGGCCGACCCGGACGCCGCCGCCCGCGCGCTCCGCTCGGCCATCGACCGGGGGCGGCTCGCGCAGGTGGTCCGGTGAGTGACACTGCGGTCGCGCTGACCGTGGCCGGCAGCGACCCCAGCGGCGGCGCCGGCATCCAGGCCGACCTCAAGACCTTCAGCGCGCTGGGCGTCTACGGGACGGCGGTGCTCACCGCGCTGACCGCCCAGAACACCCGCGGCGTCACCGGCGTGCACGGCGTCCCGCCGGAGTTCGTCGCCGAACAGCTGGCGACCCTGTTCGCCGACGTCGAGGTGCACGCCACCAAGCTCGGCATGCTCGGCACCGCCGGTGTCGTGCGCGCCGTCGCCGCGGGGCTGGCCGGCCACCCGGGCGGCCCGGTCGTGTGCGACCCGGTGATGGTCGCGACCAGCGGCGACCGGCTCATCGACGACGCCGCGATCGACGCCGTCCGCACCGACCTGCTGCCCCTGGCCGACCTGGTCACGCCGAACGTGCCGGAGGCCGCCGTCCTGCTCGACGTGCCCCCGGCCACCGACGTCGACCAGCTGCCCGGCCAGGCCACCGCCCTGCTCGCGCTCGGCCCCCGTGCGGTGCTGCTCAAGGGCGGCCACCTGGGTGGGGACGACAGCGTCGACGTGCTGGCCACCGCGGACGGCGTCACGGTCACCCGGCGGCCGCGGGTCGGCACCACCTCGACGCACGGCACCGGCTGCACGCTGTCCTCGGCGCTGGCCGCGCTGGCCGCCCGCCACCGCACCGACGACTGGTCCCGGCTGGTCGACCCCGCCCGGGACTACCTGCAGCGGGCGCTGGAGGCGGGGGAGAGCCTGGGCGTCGGCTCCGGCCACGGCCCGGTGCACCACTTCGCCGGCATCTGGGAGCCACTCCCGCGTTGATCATCGGCAGGTGGTCGCCTGACACGCCGACGTGCTCGACCACCCGCCGATGATCACGGCGGACAGGGGTCAGCGGGCCGACTCCTCCCCGTCGACCGTGGTGATCGGGACGCGGGTGGGGCCGTCCGCGGCGGGCGTCGCGCCACCGAGCCGGCGCCGTCGGCGGAGATGACGGATCTCGTCCACGCCCGCCAGCGGGGCGGCCGCGGCCTGCACGACCTCGGGCAGCACCTCGACCAGCATCTCGAAGATCGCGGTCTCGCCGTACTCCTAAGGCCTCGGCCCGGGCGTCCAGCGCCTCGGCCTCCGCCTGCCCGCGGACCAGGATCGCCGCCGCCTCCGCGGCGCCCTCCCGCTCGACGGCGTCGGCGACCGCCTGGCGGCGCCGACGATCGAGCGCAGCGCCCCGGCGAGCACCTCCGAGGTGGAGGTACCGATGCCGTCCTGCTGGTCGGGGAAGCGCTGTGCGGCCGCCCGGATGGAGTCCTCGGTGCCGCCGACCTCGACGATGGCCACACCCTCGAGGTCGGCCTCGACGCCCTTCGGGGACCGCACCGGTGCGTCCGCTCTCACCCGCGGGGAGGACGGGTGACCATGGAGCGGGCCGGCGGCGAGGACGAGGAGGTGGGGCGTGCGGCGGGAGGCGAGCATCCTGCACCTGGACCTCGACGCCTTCTTCGCCGCCGTCGAGCAGCGCGACAAGCCCTCGCTACGGGGCCGCCCGGTGGTGGTCGGCGGCGTGGGCGGGCGCGGCGTGGTGGCGACGGCGTCCTACGAGGCGCGGGCCTACGGCGCCCGCTCGGCGATGTCCACCGCCGAGGCGCGCCGCCGCTGCCCGCCCGGGACGGCGTTCCTCGGCGGCCGCTTCGCCGCCTACCGCCGCACCTCCGACGTCGTGATGGCGCTGCTGCGCGAGCTGTCCCCGCTGGTCGAGCCGGTGTCGATCGACGAGGCCTACGTCGACCTGGGGGCGGGCGACGGCCTGGACCTGTCGGTGGACGGCGTGACCGGGCTGGCCCGGGGCCTCAAGGAGCGGATCGCCGCAGCCACCGGCGGGGTGACCGGGTCGGTCGGCATCGGCAGCTCCAAGCTGATGGCCAAGATCGCCTCGGACCTCGACAAGCCCGACGGGCTGGTCGTCGTCCCACCGGGGGGCGAGCTCGAGGTGCTGCACCCGCTGCCGGTCACCCGGCTCGGGGGCGTGGGACCGGCGACCGCCGAGCGGCTGCACCAGGTGGGCGTGAAGACCGTCGCGGACCTGGCGGTCAAGTCGCTGCCCGACCTGGTCGCGCTGGCCGGCCGGGCGCACGGCACCGGCCTGTACGCGCTGGCCCGCGCCGAGGACGACCGACCGGTGGTCGCCGAGCGGGAGGCCAAGTCGATCTCGCAGGAGGAGACCTTCGCCCGCGACCTCACCGACCTGAGGGTGCTCGGCCGGTACGTCGACAGCATGGCCGCGCGGGTCGGCAGCCGGCTGCGCGCGTCCGCGTACTCGGGACGGACGGTGACGCTCAAGCTGCGCCGCTACGACTTCACCACGCTCACCCGCTCGCAGACGCTGCCCCACCCGACCGACGACCCGCGGGTGATCGCCTCGATCGCCGCGCGGCTGCTGGCCGAGGCCGGCACCCAGGGCGGGCTGCGGCTGCTCGGGGTCGGCGTCTCCGGGCTGTCGCTCTACGCGCAGGGCGACCTGTTCGCCACCGACGAGGAGCCGGTGGACGACGCCGTGGAGGCGCCCGGCGCCGAGGTCGAGGAGGCGCCCGAGCCGCTGACGGCGGAGTCGCGCTGGTGGCCGGGCCAGGACGTGCGGCACGACGAGCACGGCGCCGGCTGGGTGTGGGGTCGCGGCCTCGGCCGGGTCACCGTGCGCTTCGAGGGGCCGCTGACCCCGCCCGGGCCGGTGCGCACGCTGGCCGCCGACGACCCGGCCCTGCACCCGGCCGAGCCGCCGGAGTGGCGGGTCAGCGCGCCAGCGCCGCCCACCCCATGACCGTGAGGTCCCGGTCGACCGGGACGACGACCTGCTGGCCGAACCAGGTGACGAGGTGGGCCGCGTAGCGACCCTCGCCGTCCACCTCGACCCGGCCGACCGTCGCGCCCGGGTGCTCGGCGAGGGCGGCCGCCGCCACCCGCACCTCGAGGTCGGCGTCGAGGACGTCGGCGGCCGGCGGGGTCGGCAGCGGCGTCCGCGTGCGGCGGGACCGGCGTCCGGTCAGGGTCTGGGTCATGGCGGTGCCTCCCGTCCTCCGGCCCCCGGTGGGCCGCTGGTGAGGTCGAGCCTGGGGGGCGCACCTGTGGCCCAGCTGGACGCCAGGTACCGGTTGCCTCGGGATCCACCCCGGTCGGCGACCATGGGCGGGTGACGGAGCAGAGCGCCTGGACGCGGATCACCCAGCAGGACCCGGGCCACTCGGCCGCCTACGTGCAGCGGTTCCGGGACCTCGCCGCGCAGGGGTTCGACCTGGCCGGCGAGGCGCGGCTGGTCGACGCCATGCTGCCGCGCGCCTCCCGCGTGCTCGACGCCGGCTGCGGGCCGGGGCGCACCGGCGGCTGGCTGGCCCGCGCGGGCCACGACGTGGTCGGGGTGGACGTCGACCCGGTGCTCGTCGCGGCCGCCGAGGTGGACCACCCCGGGCCGCGGTGGCTGGTCGGCGACCTCGCCGAGCTCGACCTGCCGGCGCGCGGCATCCCCGGGCCGTTCGACGCCATCGTCTCGGCGGGCAACGTGATGGCCTTCCTGGCGCCGAGCACGCGGGTCGCCGTCCTGCAGCGGCTGCGGGCGCACGTGGCCTCCGGCGGACGGGCCGCGATCGGCTTCGGCGCCGGCCGCGGCTACGCCTTCGACGACTTCCGCGCCGACGCCCGCACGGCCGGCTGGGCGGAGGACCTGCTGCTGTCCACCTGGGACCTGCGGCCGTTCAGCCCGGACGCGGACTTCCTGGTCGCCGTCCTGCGTCCCGCCTGAGGGAGGACCCCCGTCCGGCCGCGCGGTGTCACCGCTGCACCGCGCCCAGGGCCAGGGTCAGTTCGAGGACCGACTGCGGGTCCTCGAGGCGCTCGCCGTACAGGTCGCGCAGCTGACCCATCCGGTAGCGGACCGTCTGCGGGTGCACGAACAGCTCGGCGGCGACCTTCTCCCGGCGCCCGTGGTGCAGCAGCCAGGAGCGCAGCGTCTCCACCAGCTTCTCGCGGGGTCCGGGGCCCAGCCCGTCGAGCGGGGCGAGCACCTGGGCGCGCAGGTCGGCGAGCGCCTCGCCGTCGGCACGCAGCACGAGGTCGGCCAGCCGCAGCTCGGTGTCGACCGGCTGGTCGCCGTCCGGGCGCAGGTCCAGCTGCAGCGCCCGCAGCGCCCGCGAGTAGGAGGAGCGGGCCTGCTGCCACGGCCGGGCCGGGCCGACGACGGCCTCCCGCCCGCCCAGCGCCCGGACCAGCTGGGTGCGGGCGTACCCGTCGGCGTCCGGCACGAGCAGCACCGAGCGCTCGGCGCCGGGCTCGGTGCCGGGCAGGTCCTCCCCGGCCTGCAGCGTGCGGACGTCGAGCACGGCGAGCGCGCCGCGCACGCGCGACTCGGGCACCAGCACCGCGGTCAGGGTCCGCGGCGGCGCCCAGTCCGCGCGCTCGGCGGCGGCGGCGAGGTCGTACGGGGGCGCACCGGTGAGCAGCAGCTCGGTCAGCCGTTCCAGGTTGCGGCGGCGCAGCCGGCCGCTGCTGTCGAGGTGGTCGGCGTGGCCGGAGGCGCTGGCCGCCGACAGCTGGTCGATGTAGGCGAACACCAGCTCGGCGAAGCGGGCCAGCGACCCGGCGGGCATGCCGGCCGCCACCGCCGTCTCGCTCATGTGCCGCCACGCCACCCGTGCGCCCACCCGGTAGGCGGCCAGCAACGCGTCCATGGTCCGGCCCGACTTGGCCTCCCCGCGACCGAGGGCGTAGGCGCCCTCGAGCGCCGGGCCGATGGGCCGGCTGGGGTCCGCCCCGCCGTTCGCCGTCGCCAGCTCCAGGAAGCCACCGAGGGCCAGCTGGACGGCGTTCTCGATCTTGCGGCCCATGACGCCGCTGAAGGCCTCGGTGTAGCTGGGCACCTCGACGACGATCGCCGCGACGGTCCGCTCGGCGACGGCGGGCAGCTGGCCCTGCATCGCCGCCGCGACCTCCGGCGGGAAGGTGTCCTGCTCCGGCGCCATCGACGCTCTCCTCCGCTCCGGGCTTTGTTCGGCAGGGACAGTATCCAGCGGCAGGTTCACGCCCACGGCACAGGTAATTGCGCGCAGCGCTGGGAACCATCAGGTGTATGACCGCGACCGTCCCGCGCCCTCCGTCGGCCCGGCCGGCCCTGAGCGCGCTGCGCGACCGGGCGATGCGCCTGGCCGAGCTCGTCACGACCCCGCTGCTGCCGGCCGACTACCTGGACATGGTCAACCCGCTGCGCGCGGGGGCGGACCTGCGCGGCCGCGTCGTCGCCGTCCACCGGGAGACCCGGGACGCCGCCACGCTGGTCATCCGGCCGGGCGCCGACTGGCAGCGCCACGTGCCCGGCCAGTGGGTGCGCATCGGCGTCGACGTCGACGGCGTTCGCATGTGGCGCGCCTACTCGCTGACCTCGCACCTGGACCGCCCCGACGGCTGCATCAGCATCACCGTCAAGGCCATCCCGGGCGGCAAGGTCAGCAACCACCTGGTGCACCGCACCCAGCCCGGCACGCTGGTCCACCTCGACCAGGCCACCGGCGAGTTCGTCCTGCCCGCGCAGGCCCCCGCCAAGGTCCTGTTCGTCACCGCCGGCTCCGGCATCACCCCGGTCATGGGCATCCTGCGCAACCACGACGAGCTGGCCGACGTCGTCGTCGTGCACTCCGCTCCCACCCCGGAGGACGTCGTCTTCGGCGCGGACCTGCGGGAGCTGGCCGCCGCCGGCCGCATCCGCCTCATCGAGCAGCACACCGACAGCGCCGGGATGCTCGACGCCGCCGCCATCGCCGCGCTGGTCCCCGACCTGGCCGAGCGGGCCACCTGGGCCTGCGGCCCGGTGGGCATGCTCGAGGCGCTGGAGGAGCACTGGAGCGCCGCCGGCATCGCCGACCGGCTGTTCACCGAGCGCTTCCGGCCCACGGTCGTCGTCGCCGGCGAGGGCGGCACGGTGACCTTCACGAAGGGCGGCACGAGCATCGAGGCCGACGGGGCCACCCCGATCCTCGACGCCGCCGAGGACGCCGGCGTCCTCATGCCCAGCGGCTGCCGGATGGGCATCTGCTACGGCTGCGTGCTGCCCTTGCGCGAGGGCGCCGTCCGCGACCTGCGCAACGGCGAGGTCACCACGGCCGCGCCCGGCGACGGCGTCCTGATCCAGACCTGCATCAGCGCCGCCGCCGGCGCCTGCGACATCGACCACTGACCACTCGAGACCCGAGGAGCCGCACCGCATGACCGTTCTGCAGAAGAAGGCCGACAACCCGATCGAGCACCTCACCTCCGAGGACATCGAGCTCATCGGCAAGGAGCTCGACGACATCCGCCAGAGTGTGATCGACACCCGCGGCGAGTCCGACGCCCGCTACATCCGCAAGGTCATCGACGTCCACCGCAAGATCGAGCTGGGCAGCCGCGCCGTCCTGCTCGCCTCGGGCTTCCCGCCCGCGTGGGTCGTCGGGACGATCGGCCTCTCGGTCGCCAAGATCCTCGAGAACATGGAGATCGGGCACAACATCCTGCACGGTCAGTGGGACTGGATGCGCGACCCGAAGATCCACTCCACGACGTGGGAGTGGGACATGGCCAGCCCGGCCGAGCAGTGGAAGCACTCGCACAACGAGCTGCACCACACGTACACGAACGTGGTCGGCAAGGACAACGACCTCGGCTACGGCATCATGCGCGTCGACGAGGACCAGCCGTGGCAGCCGTTCCACCTCGGCCAGCCGATCTGGAGCTTCATCAACGCCTGCTTCTTCGAGTACGGGATCGCGGCCTACGACCTCGAGCTCGGCGGGGTCATCGCCAGGAAGCAGACCGGCGACCCGGAGTTCCGGGCGCGTGCGAAGGCCGTGCTGCGCAAGATCGGCGCCCAGGTCCGCAAGGACTACCTCATCCACCCGCTGCTGTCGGGGCCGAACTTCCTCTCCACGCTGGCGGCCAACTTCACCGCCAACCTGGTGCGCAACCTCTGGTCGAACTCGGTCATCCTCTGCGGACACTTCCCCGAGGGCGTCGAGACCTTCGAGAAGAAGTCCATCGACGGCGAGACCCGCGGCGAGTGGTACCTGCGCCAGATGCTCGGCTCGGCCAACATCTCCGGCTCCAAGGCCATGCACATCATGACCGGGAACCTGTCGCACCAGATCGAGCACCACCTGTTCCCGGACCTGCCGAGCAACCGGTACGCCGAGATCGCGCCGAAGATCCGCGACCTGTTCGACCGCTACGGCCTGAACTACCACACCGCGCCGCTGCCCCAGCAGGTCGGCTCGGCCTGGCACAAGATCATCCGGCTGTCGCTGCCCAACGGGTGGCTGGACGCCACCAACCGGAGGAACCTGCCCTCGCAGCTGGTCAAGCTCTACAAGGCGACGACCGGCGACCGGCGCACGCGCCGCCGCCTGCAGGCGGAGTGGACGGCGGCCGCTTCCGCCGCGTGATCGGTCTCCCGACCCGCTGACGACGGAGGGCGGGGTGCGCGGCGCGAGCCGCG